>NZ_JBVVPR010000001.1:0-474440 GCF_055811835.1 Bradyrhizobium sp. WSM4874 | reverse complement strand
GTCGTCCTGGCGAAAGCCAGGACCCATTACCCCAGGGAGTAGTTGTTGACGGCGATGGTGGCCGTCATTCTCTGTCGCCACCTCCAATTGTGGTAATGGTCCTGGCTTTCGCCAGGACGACATTGAGGCCCCTTACGCAAACTCCAAAATCAGCGCATCCACCGCGAGCGTCGCGCCGGCGGTGGCGTGGATCTTCTTTACGGTGCCGTCCTGCTCGGCGCGCAGCACGTTCTGCATCTTCATGGCTTCGACCACCGCGAGCGTCTCGCCCGCCTTGACCTCCTGCCCTTCGGTCACCGCGATCGAGACTACGAGGCCGGGCATTGGACAAAGCAGCTTCTTGCCGGTGTCGGCAGCCGTGGTCACCGGCATCAGCCGCGCCGAGGCTGCTTCCGCTTCGGTCCAGACATAGACCGGCACCTCGACACCCTGATGCGCGAGGCGAATGCCGTTCGCGATCGGGCGCACCTGAACCGCCACGATGTGCCCGTCGATGGTGCCCTGCCAGACCGGATCGCCCGGCTTCCACGGCGATTGCAACAGGTGCGCAGTGCCGGCCTTGCCGTCGGCATCGAGGAAACGCACCGCGACCGCCTCGCCCTCGCGCGCGATCTCCAGCAGGATCTCCTGACGGTCGAGCCAAACCGCACGGCGACGCTCGCGCTGCACGATGCGGCCGCCCATCTGACCCGAGATCTGCCGCTTGCGCTCGCCGAGCACGTGATCGATGGCGGCGCCGACCGCGGCAAGCCGCCGTGCGACCTCGCCTTCCGGCACACGAACGGCAAACCCCTTGGGGAATTCCTCCGCGATGAAGCCCGTGGAGAGCCGGCCTTCACGCCAGCGCGGATGATGCATCAGCGCCGACAGGAACGGAATGTTGTGGCGGATACCGTCCACGTAGAACGAGTCCAGTGCGGTGGCCTGCGCCTCGATCGCGGCCGCGCGCGACGGCGCGTGGGTGACGAGCTTGGCGATCATCGGGTCGTAATGGATCGAGATCTCGCCGCCCTCCTGCACGCCGGTGTCGTTGCGCACCGTGATGCCATCCTGGCTCGCTTCCGCCGGCGGACGGTATTTCACCAGGCGACCGATCGAGGGCAGGAAGTTGCGGAACGGGTCCTCGGCATAGAGACGCGATTCCACGGCCCAGCCCGTCAGCGTGACGTCCTTCTGCGTGATCGCGAGCTTCTCGCCGGCGGCGACGCGGAGCATCTGCTCGACGAGGTCGACGCCGGTGACGAGCTCGGTGACGGGATGCTCGACCTGGAGGCGCGTGTTCATCTCCAGGAAGTAGAAGCTCTTGTCCTGCCCCGCGACGAATTCAACGGTGCCGGCGGAGTCGTAATTCACGGCCTTGGCGAGTGCGACGGCCTGCTCGCCCATCTTGCGGCGGGTGGCTTCGTCGAGCAGCGGCGACGGCGCTTCCTCGATGACCTTCTGGTTGCGGCGCTGGATCGAGCATTCGCGCTCGCCGAGATAGATCACGTTGCCGTGCTTGTCGCCCAGCAGCTGGATCTCGATGTGGCGGGGGTCGACGATGAACTTCTCGATGAAGACGCGGTCGTCGCCGAACGAGGCCTTGGCCTCGGCCTTGGCGAGGTTGAATCCCTCTGCGACCTCGGAGGTCGAATGCGCGATGCGCATGCCCTTGCCGCCGCCGCCGGCGGAGGCCTTGATCATCACGGGATAGCCGATCTCGTCGGCGATCTTGACCGCGTGCGTGGCGTCCTCGATGACGCCGAGATAGCCGGGCACGGTCGAGACTTTTGCCTTCGCCGCAGCCCTCTTGGATTCAATCTTGTCGCCCATCGCCGCGATCGCGCCCGGGTTGGGGCCGATGAAGACGATGCCCGCCGCCTCCAGCGCGCGCGGGAACGCCTCGCGCTCGGACAGGAAGCCGTAACCGGGATGCACGGCTTCGGCGCCGGTCTTGCGGCAGGCCTCCACGATCTTCTCGATCACCAGATAGCTCTCGGCCGCAGCCGGCGGGCCGATCAGCACGGCCTCGTCGGCCATCTCGATATGGAGCGCGTCGCGGTCGGCCTCGGAATAGACCGCGACCGTTTGAACTCCCATGCGGCGAGCGGTCTTGATGACCCGGCAGGCGATTTCGCCGCGATTAGCGATCAGAATGCGTTTGAACATGCTTTTCTTGAGTCTCGACCTTGGGCGGGACCCTTCCCTGGCCGTTGGAGCCTATAGGACGGGCCGTGTGGCTCCCGTGGTACATCAAAATAGGCCGGAGGCAACGGTCAAAATCCGGCCGCTCTGGCGTACCAGCGCAAGACCGAAGCAAGACCGAAACGGGCCTGGCAAGCCCCGGACGGCCTACGGCTTCCCGGCCTTGCCCACGTCCCGGACCAGGCCGTGAATGAAGCGGAGCTTGTCGACGACGACCGGCGAGAGGATGAATGGATAGAGGTCGCGCATGCCCATGGCGCGGTTGACGCTGTTCATGGCGAAGGTGAAGGGCAGCCATGCGTTGACGATCGCCTCGACGTCTCTCGCCTCGTAGGGGTTGAAGCGGATGCGCGTCGTCAACTCCCCGTCGCGGTCGACCTTGGGCCGCACCTCCATGCCGAACTCGCTAGCCATCTCCAGGGTGTCGACGATGTGGAGATAGTGCGCCCAGGTCTCGGCGAAATCTTCCCAGGGGTGCGTGGTCGCGTAGGCCGAAACATAATTCTGCTGCCAGTCCGGCGGGGCGCCTTCGGCATAGTGGCGCTGCAAGGCCTGGCCATAATCGGCGGAATCGTCGCCGAACACGGCGCGGCATTCGTCCAGCTTGCCGCCGTCGCGTACCAGCACGTCCCAGAAATAGTGCCCGACCTCGTGGCGGAAATGCCCGAGCAGCGTCCGGTAGGGCTCGCCCATCTCCAGCCTGCGCCGCTCGCGCTCGATGTCGTCGGCCTCGGTCAGCGCGATCGTGATCAGGCCGTTGTCGTGACCGGTCAGGACCTTCTGCCCGCTCTGCGGATCGTCGGCGAGGAAATTGAAGATTAGGCCATGTTCGGGATTGTCCTGCCGGGTCTGGAGCGGCAGCTTCCAGCGGATCAGGGAATAGAACAGCCGGTGCTTCGCCATCTCCAGCTCGCGCCAGCCGGCGAGTTGCGCCTGATCCGACAGGTCCGGCACGACGCCGTTATGGCGGCAGGCGCGGCAATAGCCTGTGGTATCACCTGCATCCGTCAGCCAGTTGCACGCATCGTGCTCGGCATTGCTGCACAGCATGCGACTTTCGCCCTTGGTGGCCAGCGTCCGCCAAGCCCCACCTTGTGCCTCGCCGTCGGGCTCGATCGCCGACATCGTCTCCTTCTCCGGCAGGAACGCGACGCGATGGCCGCAGCGTTCGCAGGCGCGGTTCTCGAAATAGAGGACGTTGCCGCAGGCCTGGCAGACAAAAAGCTTCAAGATTTAGCCTCTTCGGAAAGCGAGTGTTTGGTAATGAAGGTTGCGGCCGCTCGGAGATACGCGCGCGGAGGGCTCATCGTTCCAAGGTTCGGAACAAATAGCCAGACCCGGCGTTCGTTCATACCCAGCACGCTGCATTCGGCGGCGCCTTTCTTTCCATATTTCTTTTGAGCAATGGCCATCACGCGTCGTCTGTGTGAATATCGGTCGGCCACGTGCGCTCCCGCATCACAACGGCCATCGCCTTGAACGATCCTTCGCCCGAGACCATCGCCGCCGAAAGGCTGCGCCAGCACCTGGAAGATGTCGCGCGCGAGCGCGACAGCGCCTATCGCGCGCTCCAGGAACGCGAAGCCGAGCTTGCGCGCATCCAGCGCATCGGCAAGGTCGGCGGTCTCGAAGTCGACTTCCGCGAAGGCTTCAAGAACCGCCGTTCGCCTGAATATCTGATGCTCCACGGCCTGCCGCCGGAAGCGGCCGACGAGTCGCACGAGGACTGGATCAATCGCATTCATCCCGACGACCGCGACGCAACGGTGAAGCACTTCATCGATTCGCTGTCCGGCACCAGCGAGGACTACACCGCCGAATACCGCATCATCCGCCCCAGCGACGGCGAGACCCGCTGGATCCGCGTCGTGGCCAAGATCGAGCGCGACGGTGGCGGCCGCGCCGTCCGCCTCGTCGGCGCCCATATCGACGTCACCGACCAGATGCTGGTGCGCGAGACCCTGCGCGAGAGCGAGGAGCGCTTCCGGCTGATCGCCGACAGCGCGCCGGTGCCGATCTGGGTCACCAAACTGGACCGCACACGATCCTTCGCCAATCAAGCCTATGTCGATTTCGTCGGCCTGCCCTACGACCAGGCCATCTCCTTCGACTGGCGCAAGGTGCTGCATCCGGACGATCTGCCGCATGTGCTGCAGCAGTCCGTCCAGGGTGAAGCATCGCTCAAACCGTTCGTGCTGGAAGCCCGCTACAAGAACGCCGCCGGCGAATGGCGCTGGCTGCGTTCGGAATCGCAGCCGCGCTGGGACCCGACCGGCAGGCATATCGGCTTCATCGGCGTTGCCCATGACATCACGGTGGCCAAGCAGGCCGAGATCGAGCTCCGGCAGCTCAACGAGACGCTGGAAGAACGTATCGTCGAGCGCACTGCCGAGCTCGAATCCAACGAGGCGCGGCTGCGCGCGATCCTGGAGACCAGCAACCAGTACCAGGGCCTCGTCAATCTCAGGGGCGAGCTGCTTTACGCCAACACGACCGTGCTCGACGCCATCAAGGCGAGCCCTGCGGACGTGATCGGAAAGCCGTTATGGCAGACGCCCTGGTTCAGCACGACAGACGGCATGAGCGCGCGGGTGCGCGAGGCCTTCGACACCGTGCTCAAGGGCGAAGCCGTGCGGCTGGAGATGCGGCTGCGCCTTCCCATCGGCGAGCGCGATTTCGAGTTCGGCATGCGCCCGGTGCTCGACCGCCACGGCAACATCACCGGCGCGGTACCCGAGGCGGTGGACATCACCGAGCGCCGCCGCGGCGAGGAAGCGCTGCGGCAATCGCAGAAGATGGAGGCGATCGGCCAGCTCACCGGCGGCGTCGCGCACGATTTCAACAATCTGCTCACCATCATCCGCTCGGCAACCGATTTCCTGCGCCGCCGCGAGCTGCCGGAGGAGCGCCGCCGCCGCTATGTCGATGCCATCTCCGACACCGTCGAGCGGGCCTCCAAGCTGACCGCCCAGCTGCTGGCGTTTGCACGCCGGCAGCCGCTGAAACCGCAGATCTTCAACGTCGGCAGCCAGGTCGAAGGCGTCGCGCAGCTGGTCCGGCCGCTGGTCGGTGGCCGCATCGAAATCGCGGTGGAGGTTCACGATGGCGACTGCTTCACGATCGCCGATGTCGCGCAATTCGAGACCGCGCTGATCAACCTCGCCGTCAACGCCCGCGACGCCATGGACGGCGAAGGCCGCCTCACGATAGCCGTCCGGAAAGTTCAGGGCATCCCTAACCTGCGGGCGCAGTCGGCGCGCGGCGGCGACTATGTCGCGATCTCGGTCGCCGACACCGGCAGCGGTATCGCGCCCGACAACATCGAGGCCATCTTCGAGCCGTTCTTCACCACCAAGGAGGTCGGCAAGGGTACCGGCCTCGGGCTGAGCCAGGCCTTCGGCTTCGCAAAGCAGTCCGAGGGCGACATCGCCGTGACGAGCACGCATGGTGAAGGCGCGACTTTCACCATTTATCTGCCGCGGGCGCATAGCCCCGCGACGGATCAGGAAGCCGCGGCGCTGACCTATGAGGCCGCCGCCACCGGGCGCGGCTATCGCGTGCTCGTGGTGGAAGACGACGACGAGGTCGGCCGCTTCTCCACTGAGCTGCTGGAAGACCTCGGCTATGTCGTCCGCCGCGTCGCCAACGCCAATGCGGCGCTCGCCATCCTCGGCGAGAACGAGTTCGCCGTCGACCTCGTCTTCTCCGACGTCATCATGCCCGGCATGAACGGCGTCGAGCTCGCCGGCATCATCCGCGAACGCTATCCGGGCCTGCCCGTCGTGCTCACCTCTGGTTACAGCAACGTCCTCGCCGAGAACGCCGATCGCGGTTTCGAACTGATCCAGAAGCCGTATTCGGTGGAATTGCTCTCGCGCATCTTGCGCAAGGCGATCACGGCAAAGCCGTCGATCACGCGGTGAGTGTTGTGATTGCACGAAGCTGACAAAAACTCCGTCATTGCGAGCGCAGCGAAGCAATCCAGAATCTTCCCGCAGGAACAGTCTGGATTGCTTCGTCGCTGCGCTCCTCGCAATGACGGCGCGTGCCGTTCCAACCTAACATACTTTTGAACAAAATTGAGGACTGAAGCTCAGGCCGAGACGCGGCAAATCACAGGTGGCGGTCCGCGGCCCGCAGGGGAAGACAGCGCCGGCGGCTTCCGCTATCGCTGCCGAATGAGCCTTCCCACTTCGAGGACCGAACGTGCCGTCTGACGCCATCCTGGCCTGGAGCATCATCGTCGCTGCGACCGCAGGCGTCATCATCCGGCCCTTTCGCCTGCCGGAGGCGATTTGGGCCGCCATCGGCGCCAGTGCGCTCGTGCTGTTCGGCTTGCTGCCGTGGCGGGATGCGTTGACAGGCATCGGGAAGGGTGTCGATGTCTATCTCTTCCTGATCGGCATGATGCTGATCGCCGAGCTGGCGCGGCTCGAAGGCCTGTTCGACTACCTCGCAGCGCTCGCCGTGGAATATGCAGGCGGCTCGCCGCAGCGGCTGTTCCTGCTGATCTACATCGTCGGCACGCTCGTCACCGTCCTGCTCTCGAACGACGCCACCGCGATCGTGCTGACGCCCGCCGTCTATGCCGCGACGCGCGCAGCCGGCGCCAAGCCGCTGCCTTATCTCTTCGTCTGCGCCTTCATCGCCAATGCCGCAAGCTTCGTGCTGCCGATCTCCAACCCGGCCAATCTGGTCGTGTTCGGGGCGCACATGCCTGAGCTCACCGAATGGCTGCGCCTGTTCGCCCTGCCCTCGGCGGCCTCGATCCTGCTGACCTATGTCGTGCTGCGCCTGACCCAGCACCGCGCCCTGAAGGAAGAAACCATCGCGCGCAGCGTGCCGCATCCGAAGCTCGGCCGCGGTGGCAAGCTGACCGCCATCGGCATCGTGGCGATCGGAATCGTGCTGGTCACGGCCTCCGCGCTGGACAAGCAATTGGGCCTGCCGACCTTCGTCTGCGGCGTGGTGACAGCGGCAATCGTGCTGCTGCTCAGCCGGCAATCGCCGCTCCCCGTGCTGCGCGGCGTCTCCTGGAGCGTGCTGCCGCTGGTCGGCGGGCTGTTCGTGATGGTGGAAGCGCTGATCAAGACCGGCGTGATCGGACGGCTCAGCGCGCTGCTGCATGAAGCCGTCGGGCAATCCGTGACGAAGGCGGCCTGGAGCGTCGGCATCGCCACCGCGATCGCCGACAACATCGCCAACAATCTTCCCATCGGCCTCGTTGCTGGCTCGGTCGCCGCCAGCGATCATTTGCCCGCGCCGGTCGTGAGCGCCATCCTGATCGGCGTCGATCTCGGGCCCAACCTGTCGGTGACCGGTTCGCTCGCCACGATCCTGTGGCTGGTGGCGTTGCGGCGGGAGAAGATCGAAGTCGGCGCCTGGCCGTTCCTGAAGCTCGGACTGCTGGTGACGCCGCCCGCCTTGATCGCAGCGCTTGCGGCCGCGATCCGTTAGCGCGGCCGATTACGTTCAGTTGTTTGCGGTGCATCAATGCCGACGGTCTGACCGCGGCTACAGTTCTCTTGTCGCGTGATTGAGACATGCCGCGACAAGGAAGGTTCATCATGCAGATTCAATCGAAGGCGCTACCGCAGAGCTTTTCCCTGCGTCGCGAAATCCAGAGCTACATCGCGCCCGCTGGCGGCCGGGGCGAGACGTCCCATCCCCTGCTCGTCTTCTCGGTCGTGGCGCTGCTGACTCTGTTCGCCATCGTGGAAATCGACCTGCACTCCGCCCAGCTTCAGGCCATCGGCCTGCTCAGCCATGGGATCGGGATCGATCCCGTCTTCCTGAGCCCGTAGCAGGACAAAGCCCGATCGCGGCCGTCGCGGCCGCGACCGGGTCACGCATCGTCAATCGTTCTCGTAGCCGTAGACTTCCGGCAGGATGAAGATTGCGGCAAGCAATCCGATCAGCGGGAAGATCGCGACCATCAGCGTGGCGTTCGCCTGCCCGATCGCAGCGAACACCGTCGGGAACAGGAAGATCGCGAGGAACGACGGCAGCTTCACGAACATGTAGGCGAAGCCGCTGGCGGTGCCGCGATATTTCGGCTTGGCGACCATGGTCGGGATCGTCATGCAGTTCGACGCATCCCAATAATGGCCCCACAGCATCGCGGCAGCCGCGAACGGCAGCAGGATCTTGTTGTCGGTGTAGAGAGCGAAGGCCGCGACCAGCAGCGAGGCCAGCACGATCGAGAAGCCCGCGATCGAGATGCCGCGATGGCCGATCTTCGGCGTCAGCAGCGGACCGACCCAGCCCGACAAGGCGGCGAAGGAGAACAGCGCCATCGTCACCAGATTTATGCCGAGCACGCTCGACACGCCGACCATCACAAAGAGCACCGGCAGGTAGAACGCGAAGGTCGAGAACTCGCTGGCCTGCGCGAAGCAGGCGATCCAGCCGTAGATCGTGGCGCGCCAGCGGATCGGATCCTTCTTGAGGTCGGCGAGGAACGCGCGGGTGGAGACCTTCGGCACTTCGACGTCATGGTCCGGCAGCATGGCGAGATCGTCGTTGAACATCTCGCGCGCGACCTGCTTGGCCTCGCGGTAGCGTCCCTTCTGCACCAGCCACACCGCCGTCTCAGGCACGTCGTGGCGCATCACCAGGATGATCAGCGCCGGCAGCGCGCCGAGGCCGAGCGTCACCCGCCACAGCATCTCGTGCTGCATGTCGATCAGCAGGAAGATCACGATGACGCCGATGGTGAGGACCTCACCGACCGCGAACATGAACTGCCAGCGGTTGCCCATGACCTCGCGCTCGCCCTTGGCCATGGATTCCATGATGTAGGTGTAGCCGGTCGAGATGTCCGAACCGAGCGGTATGCCGAGCAGGAAGCGGATCACGACGAGCCAGCCGACGCTGGGCACGAAGGCCTGCGCCAGTGCCAGCACGATGAACAGCACCATCGTCACCAGAAACATGACGCGACGGCCGATCTTGTCGGAAAGCCAGCCGCCGAGCAGTGCGCCGATCATGGCGCCACCTTGCGTACCGGCCGCGGCCAGGCCCAGCATCAGCGGATCGGGATTGAACTGCTCCTTGATGAAGATCAGCACGAAGGCGATCGAATAGAGATCCCAGGCTTCGACCAGGATCGAGGCCATCATCAGCCAGCCGACCTTGTTGCCCTTGGGACTGTAGTTCGTGATGAGGTAGCGGACCGCGGCTTCGCTCGCGGTCGGTTGTGGCATCGCCATCGTCGACATCTTTGGTCCTCTCTTAAACTCTCTTACGTGCCAAGTAGCGGCTCGATGCTGCAATCGAGCAGGCGCGGGTCGATCCCGACCTCCATGCCGGTGAACATCTCGCCCATGTAGTCGATCAGTGCATCGCTCGCCTTCACCGCGTCCTCGACACGACGATTGGCAACCGCATTAAGAATAGCCAGATGATGATCGATTGTTCCTGACAGCTCGGCCTGTCCCGGCATGAAACGGTGGTGGATGTAGCCGATACGCCGGTACAGCGTGTGCAACGGCCGCAGCGTGTGCACCAGAAACGGTTCGCCTGCCGCCTCCAGCACCAGCGCGTCGATGCGGCGGTCGATATGATTGAACTCGTCGAGGGTCAGATTGGCGCGGCGCTCGCGCAGAAGGCGCTCAATATGCAGCGCCTGATTGCGGTGCGAGAGACTGGCGCGATCGGCCGCGAGCCGGATCACGAAGCGCTCCATGTCGCGGCGCAAGGCCAGCAGCATGCGCTCGCGTGCCAGATCGATCGGCGCAATGCGCAGACCGTGGCGCGGACGGATGATGATCAATGTATCGGCGGAGAGACGATTGACGGCGTGATGAACCGGCGTGCGGCCGAAGCCGGTAATGTGCTGCAATTCCAGCATCGTCATGAACTGGCCGGGCTTGAGCTCGCAATGGACGAGCAGCTCTTCGATCCTCTGATAGGCGAGCTCGAAAAAGTTGAGACGGTTGCGCCGGGAGGGCTTGCCCTCGGCGTCGTCGTTCCTCACCACTTCGAGCGCGCGCTTGCGTGTTGCCATGTCGTCTCTCCCCTCAGCCCGCGCCGTCGTTGCAGGGCGGCGCCTTGTTGGTGATATCCCTAAAACATGTCGTGATATATTACAAGCGAGCGTAAGACTCGGCATGCGCCCGCACCATGTTGCGGTGCGGAATGACAACAAGACGGCGCTGCGCGCGCCTGCGATGGGAGGAGTATTGCCGTGAAGATCACGTCGATCGAGACGCTGCGCACCGAAGAATTCTCCAACGTCATCTGGGTGCGCGTCCACACCGACACGGGCATGATTGGTCTTGGCGAAACCTTCTACGGCGCCGGCGCCGTCGAGGCGCAGATCCACGATACCTTTGCCGGCCGCCTGCTCGGCCGCAATCCGCTGCACATCGAGGCGATCCACCGCGACATGCTGAATCTGCCGATGGCGCAGTCCTCCACCGGCGTCGAATATCGCGCGGCTTCGGCAATCGACATCGCGCTATGGGACCTGTTCGGCAAGGTCTGCAATCAGCCGGTGCACCAGATGCTCGGCGGCCTCTGCCGCGACAAGCAGCGCATCTACAACACCTGCGCCGGCACCCAATATGTCCGCTCGACCAATATCAGCCCGGTCGCGAACTGGAATCTTGGCGCTGCCAAGGGTCCCTATGAGGATCTCGATGGCTTCATGCACCACGCCGATGCGCTTGCCGAAAGTCTGCTGGAGAGCGGCATCTCGGCGATGAAGATCTGGCCGTTCGATCCGGCGGCGCAGGAGAACAAGGGCCTGTACATCACCGCCGCCCAGATGAAGCACGCGATCGAGCCGTTTGAAAAAATCCGCAAAGCCGTCGGCGACAAGATGGAGATCATGGTCGAGCTTCATTCGCTCTGGAACCTGCCGACCGCAAAACAGATCGCGCGCGCGCTCGAGCCCTACAAGCCGACCTGGTACGAAGACCCGATCCGGATGAACTCGCCGCAGGCGCTGGCCGAATACGCCCGCTGCACCGACGTCTGGGTCTGCGCCAGCGAGACGCTGGGCTCGCGATTCCCCTACAAGGACATGCTCGACCGCGACGCCATGCATGTAGTGATGGCGGACCTGTGCTGGACCGGCGGCCTCACCGAGGGCCGCAAGATCGCGGCGATGGCCGAGACCTATCACCGGCCCTTCGCACCGCACGACTGCATCGGCCCGATCGGCTTCATCGCCGCCATCCACATGTCGTTCAGCCAGCCCAACACGCTGATCCAGGAATCGGTGCGCGCCTTCTACAAGGGCTGGTACAATGAGCTCGTGACCACCATGCCCACGATCAAGGACGGTTTTGTCTATCCGATGGAGGGCCCCGGCCTCGGCGTCGACCTTCTGCCCGCCGTATTCGACCGCTCCGATCTGACCGTGCGCCGTTCCAACTCTTAAGGATATTTTTGAGATGAGCACCGCCCTCTTCGACCTTTCCGGCCGCACCGCGCTCGTGACCGGCTCCTCCCGCGGCCTCGGCCGCGCCATTGCCGAGGGCATGGCCAAGGCTGGCGCCAAGCTGATCATCAACGGCGTCGATCCCAAGCGTGTCGAGCAGGCCGTCGCCGAGTTTCGCGCCGCCGGCCACCAGGCCGAGGGCGCCGCGTTCAACGTTACCGACGAGCCTGCAATCGTCGCCGCCTTCAACCACTTCGACAACAAGGGCATCGCGGTCGACATCCTCGTCAACAATGCCGGCATCCAGCACCGCAAGCCGCTGGTGGAGTTCACCACCGAGGAGTGGCGCAAGGTGATCGAGACCAACCTCACCAGCGCCTTCGTGATCGGCCGCGAGGCGGCCAAGCGCATGATCCCGCGCAAGCACGGCAAGATCATCAACATCGGCTCACTCGGCAGCGAGCTCGCGCGTCCCACAATTGCGCCCTACACCGCCGCCAAGGGCGGCATCAAGAACCTGACCCGCTCGATGGCGGTGGAATGGGCCCAGCACGGCATCCAGGCCAACGCGATCGGCCCCGGCTACATGCTGACCGACATGAACGAGGCGCTGGTCAACAACACCGACTTCAACAACTGGCTGATGGGCCGCGTCCCCTCCAAGCGCTGGGGCCGACCGGACGAGCTGGTGGGCGCTGCGATCTTCCTGGCGTCGGATGCCTCGACCTATGTCAACGGCCAGATCATCTATGTCGATGGCGGCATGATCGCCGCGATGTGAGCCGCGAACCCTGAGGGAGCCAAGCATGCGCGCCGTCGTCATTCACGCACCAAAAGATCTGCGGATCGATAGCTATCCGGATGCAGCGCCCGGTCCGGGTGAAGTCCGCGTCAAGATCGCGAATGGCGGCATCTGCGGCTCCGATCTGCACTACTATCATCACGGCGGCTTCGGCGTCGTTCGGATCCAGCAACCGATGGCGCTGGGGCACGAGATCGCCGGCGTGGTCGCAGCCGTCGGTGACGGCGTCACGAATGTGAAGCCGGGCACCCGCGTCGCGGTCAATCCGAGCAAGCCGTGCGGCCAGTGTCTGCATTGCCAGGAAGGCATGCGCAACCAGTGCCTCGACATGCGCTTCCTCGGCAGCGCGATGCGCTTTCCCCATGTGCAGGGCGGCTTTCGCGAATTCATCACGGTCGATGCCGCGCAGGCCGTTCCGATCACCGACAAGCTGTCGCTGGCGGAAGCCGCGGTCGCCGAGCCGCTCGCGGTGTGCCTGCACGCCGGCAAGCAGGCCGGGGCCCTGCTCGGCAAGCGCGTGCTGATCACCGGCTGCGGCCCGATCGGCGCGCTGATGATTTTGGTCTCACGCTTCGGCGGCGCGGCCGAGATCGTGGTCACCGATGTCGCGGAGGCGCCGCTTGCCGTCGCAAGGCAACTCGGCGCCACTCACGCCATCAATGTCGCCGCCGATGCCACGGCGCTCGATCCGTGGCGCACCGGCAAAGGTGTGTTCGACACGCTGTTCGAAGCCTCGGGCAACCAGGCAGCACTCCGAACCGCGCTCGACGTGCTCAGGCCCGGCGCCACGCTGGTGCAGGTCGGCCTCGGCGGCGAGATGACGCTGCCGATCAACGCCATCGTCGCCAAGGAATTGCAGCTGCGCGGCACCTTCCGCTTCGATCCCGAGTTCGAGCTGGCGGTGCGGCTGATGGGCGAAGGCCTGATCGACGTCAAGCCGCTGATCACGGCGACCCTGCCGTTCGAGAACGCGGTCGCCGCGTTCGAGCTCGCCAGCGACCGCTCGCAATCGATGAAGGTGCAGTTGACGTTCTGAGCTACTGGCTTTCGACCAGCTTTTCGCTGACCAGCCGCACGGCGCCCCGTTTCCACGAATAGTCCGCGCCCAGGCGCAGGCCGCTGTCGCCGCGTGCCAGCACCGCGCCGGTCCTGGCATCGCGCACCTGAAAGCCGAGCGTGTACTCGGTGCGGCTGACCCGCCGCACCACCCCGATCAGCGACTGATCCGCACCCAGCTCTTGCGCAATCGCCGCCTCGCAGCCGCCGCAGTCGCGTAAAGCGCGCGCCTTCACCGCCGCCTCGTTGGCGCTGCCGACATCGACGAGACGGTAGCGGCCGGATCGGCCGAGGGCGTCGCGGACGCTGCCAGTCACTTCGGCCAGATAGGATGCGTCCGCGGCCGCGAGGCCGGCGGCCGGCGCCGCGGTGTTGTCGTCGAGCTCGAATTCGAACACCGCCAGTGCGATCGGAGCAGGCGTGCCGAGCGCGGCTACGATCTCGCGCGACACGAAGATCTCGGCGCGCTCCCACGATTCATCATTGTCGCCGCGGAAGGTGTAGAGCTTGTCCATCACGACCTTTTTGGCGCCGACGTCGATCACGGCGACCTTGGCCCATTGCACCAAGGTGCTCGTCTTCTGGATGCCGCCGATCACCTTGAACGCCGCGCCGTCCTGGGCCGACGGTACGAGCCGGTAGCGCCGGTCGCCTCCAATGTCCCGCCTGAGCGCGGCCATGAAGGCCGACAGTCGTCGCTCATGGGCGGCGGTCTGGTTGGCGGGTTCAGCCGACGTATCGGTATAACTGAAGTCGTCCATGGCGACGCCGATGGCCGTTTCGGCACCGGCCGACGCATAAGCCGCCGGAAGGACGACAAGGAGACAGACTGAGAGGATCAACCGGCGCAGGTGCATAAATGTGCCTCGTGTGACGGAGCGGCGCGCCAATCTGGACGGCGCAATCAGGCCATGCAGCAGCGCCGGTCCCGGCGATGGCCGGGAAAATTTCACGACGGTGCACCGCACTGGCGCCTGGCGGCTTTGCGCCGGATGCGTTCTGCCGTTTAATGCGAGCGCGACAAATCCGTTCGCACCAAGGTGCCCGCCGATGTGGAACCGACCGAGATTCGATCTCAAAGTCCGTCTGACGTTGCGCGTGGCCGCGATATCGGCCGCCTGCTTCGCGGCGATCTCCGCCTATTTCCTGATTACGTCCGACCGCGAGGCGCATGCGCGCCTCGACGATATCGCCGCCATCGTGGCCAAGACGCTGGAGCTGCAGCAGGGCAAGATCCAGTGGGTCGCGAGCCCGCGCTCGGACTTTCCCAACCTCGACCCCGTTTCGGCTTATGTGATGACGCCCGGTCTGTGCCTGGCGTTCCGCGGCACGAGCGGCGACGTCCTCCAGCGCTTCTGTAGCGGCGCGCCTGTCCCGGCGAACCCGCCGCCGCAAGCCTTCACGGCGTTCTATCGCGGCTTGTTCGACCCCGGCCGAGAAGCGGCACGGCCCGTGATCGTGCGCGGGACGAAGCTCGGGGAGGCCGTGGTCTCGGTCGAGCCGGGCGTGCAGACCGCGGAGGCTTGGCACGAGGCCGGCCGCCTGATGCTCGCGCTCGCGATCGCGCTGCCGCTACTCTGCGGGCTGGTCTACGCCGCACTGGCGCGCGCGCTGCGCCCCACCCGCATGATCCGCACCGGCCTCGAGCGGATTGCCGCCAACGATCTCACCACGCGGCTGCCGCCGTTCGATCTTGCCGAGCTCTCCGCGATCCGCGACGGCTTCAACCATCTCGCCGAAAGCCTCGAGACCGCGCTTGCCGAACGCAGCGAGCTGACGCGGAAGCTGATCGCGCTGCAGGACGAGGAGCGTCGCCATCTCGCGCGCGAGCTGCATGACGAGTTCGGCCAGTCGCTCGCCGCCATCCGCGCGCTCGCCTCCTCCGCCCGCCAGACCGCCGCGCAGGACTGTCCCTCCCTGCTTGGCGAATGCGACGGCATCGCGCGGACCGCAACCGGCATGATGGAGACGTTGCGCGGCACATTGTTCCGGCTGCGGCCGCCCGATGTCGAGGAGCTCGGGCTCGTCGCCAGCCTCGAAGGCCTCGTCGCAGGCTGGAACGGGCGCAGCCGCGGCGAGACGCGCTTCTCGATCCGGTTCGACGGCGCATTCGAGACCCTGCCGGCCACGATCAGCGCCAGCCTCTACCGGATCGTGCAGGAGGCGCTCACTAACGCCGCCAAGCATGCCGTCGCCACGCGGGTCAGCCTGGAATTGACGATGGGGGCCAGCGAGATCGCGCTTGCGATCGACGACGACGGTCGCGCGAGCGATCCCGTCGCGAAATCCGGAATGGGCCTGCTTGGCATGCGCGAGCGCGTCGCCGCCTTGCGCGGCCAAATGACCTTCGAGGCCGCGCCGAACGGCGGCTCCGCACTGCGCGTGGTCATTCCGCTCGCAGCCGCCGATCGGCCGCCGCTGGAGCACGCCGCATGAGCGCGGCCGACGCCACCATCCTGCTGGTCGACGACCATTCCGTCGTCCGCGAGGGCTATCGCTCCGTGCTCCAGAAGCAGCCGGGACTTCGCGTCATCGCCGAAGCCGCCGACGGCGCGGAGGCCTACCGTCTCTACAAATCGGAGGCGCCCGATCTCGTCATTATGGACCTGAGCATGCCCGGCATCGGCGGCATCGAGGCGGTCAGGCGGATCAGGCAGTGGGACAAGGGCGCGAGGATCCTCGTCTTCACCATGCACGAGAACGCCGGCTTTGCCGTGCAGGCGATCCGCGCCGGCGCCAGAGGCTATGTCACCAAGACCAGTCCCCCGGAGACATTGGTGCGCGCCGTGATGGACGTGCTCGCCGGCAAGATCGCGATCAGCCCCGACATCGACCATGAGCTCGCGCTGAGCCGGCTCGCCGGAGAAAGCTCTGCCGCCGACGTCCTCACGCCGCGCGAATTCGAAGTGCTGCGGCTCCTGCTCGCCGAGAACACGACAGAGGAGATCGCCGAGACGCTCCATGTCAGCCCGAAGACGGTGGCGAACCTGCATTCCCTGATCAAGGACAAGCTCGGCGTCGGATCCGACATCGAGCTGGTCAGGCTGGCACTGCGCCAGGGCATCTTGACGGAGGTCGATCTCGGCGAGGCCTGATCGTATCCGCCCCGGATTACTCCCGCGCGACCACCGAATCCAGCCACGCGCAATTCAGTGGCGGCACGCGGGGGTCGGCCACACGAACGCCGCGCGACGCTGCATCCAGTCTCATGTCGCGAAGGCGCTTGCGCTGCTCCTCGGGCATGTAGAGCCGCTCGTGGCCCCATAGCGACGGGCCGTCAAAGGTCTCGTGTGGCTTCCAGGTCTCGGGATCGATCACACGACCGCCCCAGCCATATTCGATGAAGAAGCCGGATGGCGTGTTCACGTAGAACGACGTCATGTGGTCGTTGGTATGCCGTCCTAGCGTGTAGGCGACGCGGCCGTCGTCCATCTGCGCGAGATCGTAGCCCTGCCCGACATCATCGAGGCTGCCAAGTTCGACCATGAAATGGTGCAGCGCTTTCCGCCCTGAGCCAACCATTGCAAAGGAGTGGTGACGGCCGTTGACGTGGAAGAAATAGAGCCCGTAGGGCTTGAGGCCGAAATCGGAAACTTGAAAGCCGAGCACGTCGCGATAGAACGGCACCAACGGTTCGACTTCCTCGACGTTGAGCACGACATGCCCCATGCCGAGCGCGCCGGTGCGGAAGCCCGAGATTGGCCGTCCGGGCTTGAACGGCTCGGTCGCCAGCTCCGGTTTGTAGAAGGCTTCGAGCCGGTTGCCGGCGGGATCGCTGAATACGATCAGCTCGGCCACATGCCGCTCGTCGGCCAGCGCGCGGGAGCCGCGGGTCACCTTTACGCCGTGGCTTTCCAGACGGCCGGCGAGACGGTCGAGGTCCGCGGTCGAGGGAACCTCCCATCCCATCACCGCGAGCCCGGCATCACTGCTGCCGTCGACCACCAGGCGCTGCTTGTGGTCGTCCATGCGGAAAGCGCGCATCTTGCCGCCGCGATCCACCTGCTGCATGCCGAGCAGCCCGGTCGCCATCCGGCCCCACTGGTCGAGCTGGGATGAATTGATCCCGATATAGCCGAGCGCGGTGATTTCCATCGAATTCCTCCCGAGGGCATCGCGTCCGCCGCACTGCGGTGAACTTGATACCGGCCGCGCGCGATCCTACGGTGGCATCCGCAATCGCTTCGCGTTCGCAAAGACGATAATCGCGAGGCCGCAGGCCACAAGGGAGGAAATGCGAAGTGTCCAAGGAGCGGACGAACGGTCAGCCGCGGCAGCCTGAAGGCGTCCGCGCCTTCAAGCGTGGGCTGGACGTGCTGCACGAAGTCAATCGCTCCGGCGGCATTCGCGCCGGTGACGTGGCCCGCGCGCTCGACCTGCCTCGCCCGACCGTCTACCGCCTGCTCGAGACCTTGGAAGAGCTCGGCTATGTCGCGCGCAGCGCCAGCGACGACCGCTTTCGTGTGACCCGGCGGGCGCTCAGTCTTGGCGATGGCTACGATCCCGGCGTCGTGATCTGCCAGGCGGCAGCACCTTTCCTCGCCGAGCTGAGCAAGGGCCTGGTCTGGCCGGTCGATCTCTCGACCTACGAAAACGCCGCGATGGTGGTGCAGGAGACCACGCATTCGCGCAGCCCGCTCTCGATCGACCGCGGCATGATCGGCAAGCGCCTGCCGATGCTGCGCACCTCCGCGGGGCGGGCCTATCTCGCCGCTAGCCCCGCGCGCGAACGCGACCTGATTGTCAATCATCTGCGCCGGATCGACGAGGCCGACGACCGCCCCTTCCTCGACGAAGGCCGCCTCGGCCGAATGATCGCCGAGACGCAGGCGCGCGGATACGCGATCCGCAGCGAGGGCGAATACAATCCCAAGACTGCCTCGATCGCCGTACCCATCGTGCGGAACGGCGCGGTATTTGGCTGCCTCCATCATCTGGATCCGCTCGGCCCTCGGAATCGAAGAGGCGGTGGTGCAGTTTGCGGCGCAGCTCCAGGAGACGGCGTCGGCCATTCCCGTCGAGATCTAGGCGAGCCGTCCGCTGGGCGGACACTTGGCGCGGCGGCGTTGATACGACTGCATCCCTTGGGGAAGAGATAGTCCCCATGCAAGATAAATCCGCCCCTGAAGAGTTTGACGTCGTGATCGTCGGCCGCGGCCCGGTCGGAGCCACGCTGGCCAACCTGCTTGGCCTGTGCGGCGTGCGGACGCTGGTGCTGGAGCGCGAGGCGCGGACCTATCATCTGCCGCGGGCGGTCCATTTCGACGACGAATGCATGCGGGTGTTCCAAACCCTCGGCCTCGCCGACGCGATCCTGCCGCATGTCATCCTCAGCCCCGGCATGCTCTTTCTCGACGCCGACGGCCGGATGCTGCTGGATTGGTCGCGGCCGCAGACATTGACGCCGATGGGATGGAATCTCAGCTATCGCTTCCATCAGCCTGACCTGGAGGACGCGCTGATCGCTGGCCTCGCGCGCTGGCCACACATCGCCTTGCGCAACCGCTGCGACGTGTTCGCGCTGGATCAGGACGAGATCGGCGTACGCGTCCGTTACGAGGACCTTTCCAACGGGAGGCTGAGCGAAGTCCGTGCCGGCTACGTCATCGGTTGCGACGGTGCTCGCTCTCTGGTGCGCCGCTTCATCGGCTCCGGCATGGACGATCTCGGCTTCCACGAGCGCTGGCTGGTGATCGACGTGCTGCTCAAGCGCAACCGCGACGATCTCGGCGACTACAGTATCCAGCATTGCGATCCACGCCGTCCGGCGACCTATGTCCGCGGCACCGGCACGCGGCGACGCTGGGAGATCACAGTTCTGCCCGACGAAGACTCCCAGGTGGTCGCGCAGCCAGCGAAGGTCTGGGAGCTGCTGTCGCGCTGGATCACGCCCGAGGATGCCGAACTCGAGCGCGCCGCGGTCTACACCTTTCATTCCATCATCGCGCAGCAATGGCGGAGCGGTCGTCTGCTGCTCGCCGGCGACTCCGCACACCAGACCCCGCCCTTCCTCGGCCAGGGCATGTGCGCCGGCATCCGAGATGCCGCCAACCTTGCCTGGAAGCTCGCTGCAGTCCTGCGCGGACTGGCGGATCCAAGCCTGCTCGACACCTATCAGAGCGAGCGCCAGCCGCACGTGCGCGAGTTCATTGAGCTCGCGATCCGCCTCGGCGGCGTCATCAACACCAAGGCGATCGAAGCGGGCCTTGCGGCCGGCGAGGCGCGCGCGAATGCGCCGGTCAGGCTCGAGGTCAAAAAGCCCCTGCTCGGCCCCGGCCTCGCGCTTGGCGATCTCCCGCTCGCCGGACATCTTGCGCCGCAATTCGAATTGAAGGACGGCCGCCGCGGCGACGACCGGGTTGGCTACAGCCACGTGCTCCTCGTCGAGAGCGCCGCGACGATCTCATCGCGTCTTGCTCTTTCGCAATCTGGAACCGAAATCCTGACCAGCGACGATGCCGAAGGCGTCGGGTCATGGCTGCGCGAGCACGGCATCATCGCCGCGCTCGTTCGCCCCGATCGCTACGTCCGCGGCAGCGCCGGCAACGACACCGACCTCGACCGGCTGATTGCCGCCGTCACACCTCCAACCCACGTGCCGTCCGCGGCCTGAACCGACTTCTCCCAAGGATATCTCATGAAGCTGCTCTCTTTCATCACCGACGGCCATGCCTCTTTCGGGGCTGTCACGGACAATGGGGTCGTCGATCTCGGCACACGCATCGCGGGCTGCACCACGTTGCGGCAGTTGCTCGAAGCTGGGCGCGTTGCCGAGGCGGCAAAGCACGCGGCATCCGCTGCGCCAGATCATGCACTCGACGAGATCACCTTTGCCCCGGTCATCCCCGATCCCGGCAAGATCATCTGCGTCGGCCTCAACTATCGCGACCACGTCGCCGAAACGGGGCGCACCGTCACCGAGAAGCCTGCGCTGTTCGTGCGCTTCCCCTGCAGCCAGGTCGGCCATCTCCAGCCGATTGTGAAGCCAAAGGTGAGTGACGATTTCGATTATGAAGGCGAGCTTGCGCTCGTCATCGGCAAGGCAGGCCGCCACATCTCCGCGAGCCGCGCACGCGACCACATCGCCGGCTATTCTTGCTACAACGAAGGCAGCATTCGCGACTGGCAGCGCCACACCAGCCAATTCCTCTCCGGCAAGACCTTTGCCGAGAGCGGCAGCTTTGGCCCGTGGCTGGTGACGGCGGACGAGATCCCCGATCCGTCAAAGCTCAACTTGCAGACACGGCTGAACGGGACCGTAGTGCAAGACACCACCACCGATCTCCTGATCACCGCAATCCCCGAACTGATCGCCTACATCTCGACGATCTGCCCGCTCGTCCCCGGTGACGTCATCGTGACAGGCACGCCCGGCGGCGTCGGCGCCAAGCGCAAGCCGCCCCTGTGGATGCGCCCCGGCGACACTGTCGAGGTCGAAATCTCCGGCATCGGCATCCTGCGCAATAAGGTCGTCGCCGAGCCGGCCTGACTGCCGACGCCAATCAATCAAACATAACAACATCAGGAAACGCCATGGCCATCCTCCGCACGACATCCGCCGCCACTCTGTTGATCACGCTGGCGCTCGCAGGTACTCCCGCGCGTGCCGAGATCAAGGGCGAGGCCGTCCGCATCGGCGTCCTCACAGATATGAACGGCATCTTTGCGACCGCGATGGGCCCGGGCTCGGTCGAGGCGGCGCGCATGGCGGCGGAAGAGTTCGGCGGTAAGATCAACGGCAAGCCGATCGAGATCCTGCAGGCCGACCACCAGAACAAGCCGGACCTTGCGGCCTCGCTCGCCCGCAAATGGTTCAGCGACGGCGTGCAGGCGATCGCGGACGGCGGCAGTTCCGGTGCCGCGCTCGCGGTGCAGGAACTGGTGCGCGGCAACGGAAAGATCTTCCTCATCTCGGGCGCAGGCGCCAACCAGCTCACCGATGAAGCCTGTGCCGCGGGCAGCGTGCAGTGGACCCAGGATGCCTATTCGACCGCGACCGCGGTGGTCTCCGGCATCATGCAGACCAGCAAGGAGCCGTGGTTCTTCATCACCGGCGACTACGCTTTCGGCCATTCGATCGAGACAACCGCGCGCGCCCGCATCACCGAGCTCGGCGGCAAGGTCGCCGGCAGCGTCAAGGCGCAGCTCGGCACGCCCGACTACAGCTCGTTCCTGCTTCAGGCGCAGTCCTCGGGTGCAAAAATCCTGGCAATCAACGTTGCCGGCGACAACGCCACCGCAATCAAGCAGGCGGAAGAATTCGGCCTTGCCGACCAGGGCATCAAGATCGTGCCGATGTCATTCCAGAATGTCGATATCGAGGCCGTCGGGTTGAAGGCGACGCGCGGCGATCTCATCGTCACCTCGTTCTTCGAGGACGTCTCGCCGACGGCCCGGAAATTCTCCGATGCGTTCTTCGCCCGCCGCAAAGCGATGCCGTCGCAAATCCAGGCGGGCGTCTATTCCGCCGTGCGCCACTATCTCCAGGCGATGAAGGATACCGACTCAGACGACAGCACGGCTGTAATGGCCAAGATGAAGGCGACGCCCGTCTCCGACGCTTACACGCCCAACGGCCGCATCCGCGAGGACCAGCGCATGGTGCATGATCTGTATCTGGTGCAGGTCAAGACGCCTGAGGAATCCAAAGGGCCCTGGGATTTCGTCAAGCTGGTCGCGACCATCCCGCCCGACCAGGCCTTCCGCCCGCTTGAACGCAGCAAGTGCGGCCTGGTCGGCAAATAATCTGTCAAGCCAGATAGCGCGTGAGATAGCCTTCCATCGCGTAGAGCGCACAGAGCGCCAGGCTCGACCACACGGCGGCGGTGAAATACAGGAACATCCAGGTCAGCTCGCCCTTCCAGTGCGCGATGTCGTGGGTCACGACCCACCGGGTCGAGACGTCATGCAGGCCTTCGAGGAAGCCGAGCAATCTGTTGCCCTCTTCATGCCCTGCCCGCCAGCGGCTGAGATACATCGGCACGTCGACGGTGACGAGGAAGGCCAGGAAGCAGGCGATGCCGACGATGCCGGCAATCAGCGCCCAACGCACCGGTCCCTGGAATTCCGGCATCAGCCGGCACAGCGCGATGCCCGCGAGGAAGAATGTCACCGCCCACAGCGAGTTCTCGATCGCGTTGAAGAGGAAGTTGGTCGTCACCACCGCATACCAGGAGAAGCACTCCGCGACGATGATGATGGGCACGATCACCCACGCGACGTTCACGACCGTCTCGGCGCCCGTCATGGTCCCGAGCTGATGCAGGATGACCGCCCATTGCGCGGCGAAGCACAGTTCGGCCACGGTCGCGACCGTGCGACCGACGAAGACGCTGGAGAGCCAGGTGTCGAACAGACAGATGCGCTGCACGTCGGCGCGCGGCAGGAACGAACGGAAGGCGCAGCCGAAGACGTAGCCGGCGCAGAGCAGGAACATCAGTCCGATGTCGGAGCCGCCACTGATGCTGCCGGCGGGCGTCGGGTAGAACTCGCGGTACAGCATGAACCAGACGAGAATGTTGGCAGCACTGACCAGCGTCAGGGACCCCCACCACCACGCGAGGGGATTTGTCCGCGCCTGCCACTGCAACATGAATCGCTCCGATGTAATCGATATGACATTCAGTCGTAATAATCCTGTCACAACAAGCCACGCAATCGCGACGAAAATCTGTGTGCGGCGGGGCTCTTCGCGCACATTCTTGCCCTGCCGGCACAGCCGCCGTATGTCCGGATAATGGACATAAAACTACATTTTATGAATCTATTGGACATCTGGCGGGACCGGGTTCATTAAAGCCTGCATGGCCAGAACCGCCTCCAAACCGATCCGCGCCTCCTCGTCCGCTGCCGCCGTGCTGGCGGACAGCATCGATGACGCCGCGTTCGCGACGACGCTGGCGAAAGGTCTCGTAGTGCTCGAAGCGTTCAAGGCGGGGGCGACCCAGCTCGGCAACATGGAGCTGTCGACGCTGACCGGGATTCCGCGCCCGACGGTGGCGCGGCTGACGCACACGCTCGCGGAGCTCGGCTACCTCCGCTACGACGCCGAACGCGCCAAATATCGCGTCGGTGCGCGCGCACTCCGCATGGCGCATCCGCTGCTCGCCGACATGCAGTTCCGCCAGGTCGCGCGTCCCATGATGCAGGAGCTGGCGCTAAGCGTACGGGGCACGGTCTCGATCGGCCTGCTCGATGCGACCTCCATGATCTATGTCGAGACCGCGCGCTCCGGCGACGTCGGCCCGCACGTCCCCGACATCGGCATGCCCATTTCCGTGGTGATGACCGCTATGGGCCGTGCCGCGGCGGCGACCTTGCCGCAGGCCGATGCCGCGCTGCTCGAACAGCGCATTGCAAGCGAGGACACCGAGCTGTGGTCGTCCTTCCGTGAGACCTACCGCGCCGGCCTGACACAATGCGCCAGCCGCGGCTTCTGCACTTGCTTCGGCGAGTACATCGCCTCGATCCATGCCGTCGCCGCGCCGCTGTTTCATGCGCGTGAGGCGAAGCAGGCCTTTTCGATCAATTGCGGCATTCCCGCGTTCCGGCTCCAGCCCGGCCAGCTGGAGGGCGAGATCGGCCCGCGCATTGCCGCCCTTGCCGACAGCATCCGCACCATGGTTGGCGCGGCGCCGACGACCGAAACACAAAAGCAAAACAAGAAGAGCGCCAGACGATGAACGAGACAATCGGCGCTCCGCCACCGGGAGGCCACCATGACCGTCACACGGCGAACATTCTTGGGCACCCTCGCCCTTTCGCTATCGGGACTTCCATTCTCCGCACACGCTGAGGACGCCTGGCCGTCGCGTATGGTGCGGCTGATCTCGCCTTATGGGCCCGGCGGCTCCAATGACATCTCGCTGCGGCTGCTGGCCGAAGAGTTCGGCCGCAACCTGCACCAGCAGTTCATCGTCGAGAACAAGCCGGGCGCCGGCACCCGCATCGCCAACGACACGGTCGCGCATGCGCCGGGCGACGGCTATACCCTCCTCTATGTCGCGGCGCCCTACGCCACGGCCGAAGCGCTGTTCGGCAAGCTGACTTATGAGCGCAAGGATCTGCAGCCGGTCGCGATGACGGTGATCGCGCCGCTGTTCCTGATCATCAGCGCGGACGCGCCGTTCAAGACGCTCCCCGAATTGATCGCCTACGGCAAATCGAAGCCGGATGGCCTGACCTTCGCCTCGCCCGGCGCCGGCTCGCAGCCGCATCTTGCCGGCGAACTCCTGTTCAGGGATGCCGGCGTCAAGGGGCTCAACATTCCCTTCCGTGGCGATGCGGCGTCCTACACGGAGCTGCTCGCCGGCCGCGTCGATGCCACGCTGACGGCGCTGCCGACCGCACTGCCCTACATCCAGAGCGGCAAGTTCATCGTGCTCGGCGTCGCTTCCGCCGAACGCAGCGCGCTCTATCCGCAGGCGCCGACCCTGCGCGAGCA
Source organism: Bradyrhizobium sp. WSM4874 (assembly GCF_055811835.1). NCBI lineage: Bacteria > Pseudomonadati > Pseudomonadota > Alphaproteobacteria > Hyphomicrobiales > Nitrobacteraceae > Bradyrhizobium > Bradyrhizobium sp. WSM4874. The sequence goes on along the minus strand of NZ_JBVVPR010000001.1, from coordinate 449,567 downwards.
GGGTTTTCCCAACGTGGCCGCCGCCGGCTGGTACGGCTTCATGGCACCTTCGACGACGCCGCGCGCCATCGTCGACAAGCTGCAGGCCGAAGTGTTGCGCGCGCTGGCCCAGCCGGCGATCAAGGACAAGCTGACCGCCCAGGGCCTCGAAGTGCGCGCCGGTACCGCGGCCGAGTTCGGCCAGTTCATCGACAACGAAACAAAAAAGTGGACCGGGCTGATCCGCGAGGCCGGCCTCAAGGGCGAGTGACAGTCACGGACAGGGAATGGAAATGAAAAAAATACTTCTCATACGTGTCGCGGCAGCCGCGACCGTTCTCGCACTGTCGATCCCGGCGGCACAGGCGCAGAAGAAATACGATCCCGGCGCTTCCGACACGGAGATCAAGGTCGGCCAGACCGTCCCGCTCAGCGGGCCGGCCTCGGCCTATGCCGTGATCGGCAAGACCCAGGCCGCCTACATGAAGATGATCAACGACCAGGGCGGCGTCAACGGCCGCAAGGTCAACCTGATCCAGTATGACGACGCCTATTCGCCTCCGAAGACGGTTGAGCAGACCCGCAAGCTGGTCGAAAGCGACGAAGTGCTGCTGACCTTCCAGATCATCGGCACGGCGCCGAATGTCGCCGTGCAAAAATATCTCAACGCCAAGAAGGTCCCGCAGCTCTTCGCGGCAACGGGCGCGGCGCGTTTCACCGATCCGAAGAACTTCCCCTGGACCATGGGCTTCAACCCGTCCTACCTCGTCGAGGGCCGGATCTACGCGCAATATCTTCTGAAGAACTATCCGAACGCCAGGATCGGCGTGCTCTACCAGAACGACGATCTCGGCAAGGATTATCTCGCGGGCTTCAAAGCAGGTCTCGGCGACAAGGCGAAGATGATCGTCGCCGAGACGTCCTACGAGATCACCGAGCCGACCATCGACTCGCAGATCCTGCGGTTGAAGGATGCAGGTGCCGACGTGCTGTTCAGCGCCACGACACCGAAACAGGCCGCGCAGGCGATCAAGAAGGTCGCCGAGATCGGCTGGAAGCCGCTGCACATCATCGACATCAACGCCTCCTCGGTCAGCGCGGTGCTGAAACCCGCCGGACTCGACAATGCCAAGGGCGTCGTCAGCGTCGGTTATGTCAAGGATTCAGCCGATCCCGAATGGAAGGACGATCCCGGCATGAAGCGATATCTCGCCTTCATGGCCAAGTACTACCCGGAGGGCGATAAGGATTCGAACCTGAACGTCTATGGCTATATCACCGCGCAGTTGCTGGTGCAGGTGCTGAAACAATGCGGCGACGATCTCACGCGCGAGAACGTGATGCGCCAGGCCGCAAGCCTAAACAACATCACACTCGACCTGACGCTGCCGGGCATCTCGGTGACGACGACGCCTACCGACTACCGCGTCAACAAGCAGTTCCAGATGGTGCAGTTCGACGGCCAGCGCTGGCAGAAACTCGGCGACATCGTCACGGACGAGGCGAAGGAATGAAGCGCCCCTCATCCTGAGGGGCGCGCGCCTTGAAGACTGAAGGCCTCACCGGTGGTCCTCGTGCCTCGAGGCGGCCGCTCCGCGGCCTCCTCGGTATGAAGGAGGAAGGTGGCTGTTCGCGCTACCTCTTCATCCCGCCCACATAAGCCGCCAGCTTGTCGAGCGTCTGGTAGCCGTACTCGACCGCACCGAAGTTGATCATGCCGTCGCGCTGCGCCGTGCTCGAGGCCAGCTGCCGCATCATCAGAACCGTCTTGCCGTTGCTCTGTTCGGCGAAGGTGACGGTGAAACGGAACATGCCGGGATCCTCGTCCTGGTCGACGCCGTGATCCATCTCCATCAAGGACGGCCGCTCGATGCGGCGAAAGCGCATGCGGTTCGGATAGACCGTGCCGTCCGGGCCGATCATGTTGAAGCGCCAGACGCCGCCAACCCGCACGTCGATCTCGAAGGTCTCGAGCTTGAAACCCTTCGGCCCGAACCATTGCGGCAGATGCTTCGGGTCGGACCACGCTTCGAACACCAGATCGCGCGGCGCGTCGATCACGCGCGACATCACGATCTCGCGGTCGAGCGACCATTGCGACAGGGCGGGATTGGCAGAATTCGTCATCGTCAGGAACCTTTCCGTTTGGTTGTCTTGTTAGCTGTCTTGGACGGGCGGTTGGCGGCCGCCCTTTCCTTCTTCATCTGCATGACGTAGGCCTCGAACCGATCGAGCCGCGCCTCCCAGATCGCGCGCTGCTGCTGGAACCAGTCCTCCGCGCCGACAAGCGCGTCGGGACTGAGGCGGCAGGTGCGCACGCGGCCGGACTTCTCCGACAGGACGAGGCCGCTCGTCTCCAGCACGTGGATGTGTTTCATGAAGCTCGGCAGCGCCATCTCGAAGGGATCGGCAAGCTCGCCGACCGACGCCTCGCCGGCGCAGAGCCGCATCACGATCGCCCGCCGGGTGGGATCGGCAAGGGCCGCGAAAACCTGATCGAGCCGGGATAATTGGTTAGCCATGGGGCTAACTATAGGATTGCCGCTAACCGCCGTCAACAATTGTTAGCCGACTAGCTAAGTTAAATTTCGCCGGCTGATAGCCTGGATGAAGCGAAGCGTAATCCGGGGCGCTCACTCGGCTGCGGCACTTTCCCGGATTGCGCTTCGCTCCATCGGGCTACGGACCACTCGCGCGGAACCCACCACGCGCAATCGTGAATAGGGAGACACGGTCCGTCCCGCTACAAGAGACGTGGGGGCGCATCGCATTCTGCATCAGAGCCGTGCCGCCTGTTGTCACCTCATCATATCTTACCCGACGGGCGCTCGCCCGGGCTGCGCTCGTTCCGCTCGCGCTTGCCTGGCCGCGCGAGGCCGCCGCGGATTCCGACATGATCGCGCAGATGCGCGACATCGTCGCGAACGAGCTGGCGCCGACCGTGACGCCGGACCAGCCGGGCGGCCTTGCCGTCGCGCTTTATGCCGGCGGCCATGTCGAGTTCTTCAACTACGGCTTTGCCGACGACGCCACGCATAGGCCGGTCACGCCCGACACCCTGTTCAATCTCGGCTCCCTGCGCAAGCCGTTCGAGGCGACGCTGGTCGCGCTCGGCACCCTCCGCGGCGAGCTGCAGCTCGACGATCGTCTGGCGAAATATCTCCCCGAGCTCACCGGCGACTATGTCCGCCGCATCACCGTCGGCGAGCTCGTCACGCACACCTCAGGCATGCTGCTGCCGACCGACCATCCGCCGTGGCCGAGCGACACTTTCTCCCGCGCGCAGCTCATCGAGATGTTCAACAGCTGGAGACCGCAAGCCGGCGAAGCGCCCGGCAAGCAGCGCGTCTACAGCCACGCCGGCTACGTGCTGCTTCAACTCGTGCTCGAGCGCTGCTACGGCGCTCCGATCGCACGCCTGTTCGAACAACGCATCTTCAAGCCGATCGGCATGAGTGCGACCTCCGTACCCGAACGTGGCGAGGACGGCCGTGCCGTCATGGAGGAGGCCTGGATGCAGCGCGCGGTCCAGGGCTATTCGGATCAGGGCATGGCGATCGGCCCCATCGGCAACCAGCAGAGCTATTTTGATTTTCCCGGCACGGGCCAGATGTTTTCCTCGCCGCGGGATCTCGCGAGATTCGTTGCTGCCTGCATCGACGGGCGGACGATCGAGCCTCACTTGCGCGAGGCATTGCGGATGACACAGCACGAGATCTTCCGCGTCGACGACAAGTTCGGACAAGCAATGGCCTGGGAGACGGTGCGTCTTCCAGGCGTCACCGTTGTCGATAAGCCCGGCGGCCTCAACAATGCCTCCGGCTACATCGGCCTCGTGCCGGCGCAGCGGATCGGCATCGTGCTGCTCGCCAATCGGGGCGAATATCCCCACGAGATCGCACGCTACAGGATCCTGCCCGAACTGGCGCATCTGGTGGCGTCCCACGCAGGCTGAGGTCCAAACAGAAAGCCCCGGCCAGGCCGGGGCTTTCCACGCCAGATCAGGAAACGGGATGAAGCTCAATACCTGGCGACGACGGGTCCGCCGAACTTGTAGTTCACGCCGACCCGCACGATGTTCGACTTGAGGTCGACCGAGTGGGTGTAGACGTTGCTCGGATTTGCCGTGCCGCCTGCGAAACTCGTAAGATTGGTGCTGGTCGCGCTGGCGCGGCCGAGATCGACGTAGAGATATTCGGCCTTGAGCGACCAGCCGCCGCCGAACGCATATTCGGTGCCAACACCCGCGGTCCAGCCGAGGCGGGTGTCGCGGATCGCGGCCGATTCTGATGCCGCGGAGAAGGTGTCGGTGAAGTTGAAATTGCCCTTCACCTCCGCGATCGCCGCACCGCCCGTGGCGTAGAGCAGCCAGGTCGGAGCCGCGAGGAAGCCGATGCGGCCGCGGATGGTGGCGAGCCAGTCGGCCGAGACCGACGACGACACCGTGAAGCCGGTCGGTGCGCAGCAGGGATAGAGCGCCGAGCCGCTCGCGCTGCCCTTGAAGCCGAAATAGTTGATGTCGCCCTCGAGGCCGAGCAGCGCGTGGTTGACCTGCCAGTTATAGCCCGCGGTGAAGCCGCCGGTCACGCTGGAGCTGTTGACGCGCTGGGCGCCGACCGTGTTGATGGCGGGAACGCTGCTGGGGTCGAAATAACCGGTCGGCGTCCAGATGGTCGAGGTGGTCGGATCGGCGCTCCCCCACTGTCCGCCGACATTGCCGCCGACATAGAAGCCGGTCCAGTTGTAGGCCGTCGCCATCATCGGCGCTTTGGTATAGTTCGCCGCGAGGTCGGCCGCCTGCACGGATGCGGAGCCCAAAACGACCGCGGCAACTGCCAGCAAAAACTTCTTCATTCCAGTCTCCTTGCCTCACGCGATCGATCTCGCGTTTCGAATGCGCGGGCGGAAGTTGTCCGGCGCAGATCGGGCATAGGCTGCCGATCCCTCGCCGTCTTGGGCTGCGGCGAAGTTCATAGGGACTGTGACGTAGTGTGAGCCGTGCGGCACGCGAACGCGTGACAAGTGTGACTGAGGGGCCACGCGTGATCACACATCCGCGGCGCACGACGCACGCCAATGTCGCATCGCGACAAGCGCGCGAAACGCGATTCGAGCCCTAGCGTTTCAGACCGAGCGCGTCAGTCCGCCGTCGACGCGGATATTCTGCCCGGTGATGTAGGCAGCACCGTCGGACGCCAGGAACGAGACGGTCGCCGCGATCTCCTCGACCTTGCCGTAGCGCTTCATCGGCACGCTGTCGCGGCGCGCATCTAGCTGCGGCAGGCTGTCGATCCAGCCCGGGAGCACGTTGTTCATGCGGATGTTCTCGGCGGCATGGGTGTCGGTGAAGATCTTCGTGAAGGCGGCAAGGCCGGCGCGGAACACCGCAGAGGTCGGAAACATCGCGCTCGGCTCGAATGCCCAGGCGGTCGAGATGTTGATGATGGCGCCGCCCTTCTGCGCCTTCATGATTGGCATCACCAGCCGGGTGGGACGGATCACGTTGAGCAGATAGGTGTCGAGGCCGGTGTGCCACTGCTCGTCGGTGATCTCCGTGATCGCCGCCCGGGGCCCATGGCCCGCGCTGTTGACGAGCACGTCGATGCGTCCCCATTTGGCAAGTGCCCCGTCGACAAGCCGCTCCAGATCGTCGTTCGATTGGTTGGAACCGGTGACCCCCAATCCGCCGAGCTCGGCTGCCAGTGCCTCGCCCTTGCCGGAGGAGGACAGGATGGCGACGCGAAAGCCGTCGGCTGCGAGCCGGCGCGCAGCCCCTGCCCCCATGCCGCTGCCGCCGGCGGTCACGAGTGCGACCTTCTCTGCTGCCATCTGTGCTGCCATGACCGATCATCCTCTGTGATATCGTGGAGGCGAGCCGCCGAGCCCGGCCCGTCATGGGCCTTCTACCGCCGGACCAGCCGGATGGTCCACCATCGAAAGCGACCTTAAAAGATGAGCGATTTGCAGATCCGTAATTTGCGCCCCGAGGAGATCGCCATCGCCGTCGACTGGGCCGCGGCCGAGGGCTGGAATCCGTGCCTCTCCGACGCCGTCTGTTTCGCGATCCCCGACCCAAACGGCTTTTTCGTTGGCGAGATCGACGGCGAGCCGGTCGCGACTGTCTCCTGCGTCAACTACGACGATCGCTTCGCCTTCCTCGGCTTCTACATCGTGCGCGAAGGTTTTCGCGGCTCCGGCCATGGCCTCCGCATCTGGAAGGCGGCGATCGCGCATGCGGGCACTCGCGTGATCGGCCTCGACGGGGTCGTGGCGCAGCAGGACAATTACAGAAAGTCCGGCTTCCAACTTGCTTACGCGAATGTCCGCTATGGCGGCTTCATCGCCGCGCCACCGAGGCCGCCCGCCGATGTCGTTGCGCTCGGCTCGATCCCGTTCGCGCTCATTGAAGCCGACGATGCAACGGTGTTCCCGGCTCCGCGCGGCGCCTTCCTGCGTTCCTGGATCGGCGCATCAGGTCATGTCGGTCGCGCGGTGCTGCGCGACGGCAAGCTCGCTGCATGGGGCGTGATCCGGCCGTGCCGGACCGGCCGCAAGATCGGCCCGCTCGTCGCCGACAACCGCGCGGCGGCGGACGCGATCGTGCAGGCCTTGCTCGCGAGTGCAAACGGCGGCGAAATCTTCCTCGATGTCCCCGCCGTCAATCGCGAGGCGATTGCGCTCGCGGAGAAGCTCGGGCTGAAGCCGGTGTTCGAGACGGCGCGGATGTACACAGGACCGCTCGCGCCGCTGCGGATCGACCGCGTCTTCGGCGTGACCAGTTTTGAGCTGGGTTAGCTGAGCCGAATGCGCTGCTCAGTAGCAACGCATGATGTTGACCGTGTGCTCGCCGCCGCCGCGGCCGGGCACAGTCACCTGCTCCGTCGGACAGCTCGGCACGTAGGGCCGGTCTGACGGCACCACGTTCGGCGGGAAGCGATGCGTCCAATCCCAGGGAACGTCGTACGTATAGGTGTAGCGCACATCACTGGAGACGGGTTGTGCGGTCTCGGCGAAAGGCTGGCCGTAGCCTGCGTTGTCATAGTAGAACCCGCCGCCGCCCGGCCAGTAGACCCAGGGCGTGTTTCGGCCCCGGAACCTGGCGCCTGGCGCAATCGGCGGACGCGCCGCCGGACCGGACGGCGTGGCGGCATGGGCGACGGTGCCGCCGGGCCTCGCAAAACTGTCGCTGGGGGCAAGGAGCAGCGCGGCTGCGCTGAGCGAGGCGAGCAACGCCCCAAATGATCTGGACATCATGATACGCACAACTCGTTTGGCTTCGCGGATAGCGGCTCCCCACCGCACGCTAGGCCGGGCTGTCGCCCACCCGCAAACGTATAATTAATTATTGGTTAAGGCACGGGATTAACAGGGAACAAGCTGCGGCAAGACGCCCGGGCTTCCGGCTGATGTCGCACGTGTTCCGGGAAAGCGGACTTCATAACCAGTTGATCGGAGTTGATCGCTTCGGCCGACAACACCCGGAACGCTCCCGCACTGCGGTCGTTGGCTCCCGACACCAGCAAGGAGCATCTCCAATGCAGAACAAATCAAAACTCCTCTGCCTGATCACGGCTTCACTCGTCGCGGGCACGACGGCCGCCTCGGCCCAGGGCTATGATTGGAACGGAGCGCGCGCGGGATGGGACCGCACCGCCCCGGCCTACCAACCGGTTCAGCCACGCGCGTACTATCCGGATGTCGCCGGACCGTACGGTGCGCTCAACGGCACCAACCATCCGGCGCCGAGCTCGACGCAGGGCGATGTCGGCCCGGATGGCAACAACAACGGCACACTGACCGGCGTCTATCGCAGCTGGTAACGCTCGCTCACGATGTGGCCCATCGTCCATCACGGACGATGGGCCTTCGTGCGTCAGCGGCCCTGCTGCTTGCGCAGCCAGTCCAGCATGTCCTGTGGATTTCCGGTGCCCTGCGACACGATGGCGGTGTTGCTACCGCTGCGGCGATAGACCGTGGTGCGCCCAGGCTCCTTCTCGATCTTGACCTCGGCCTGCGCCGGATCGCCGCTCTGGGTAATGACGGACGTGCCATTCTCGTCCTGAACTATTGTGGTGTGGCCGTCACCTGACTCGCCGGCTCCCGCCGGCCCGGCTGCCGTTGCCATCATGATGCTCAGTCCTGCTGCGAGTACGAAGAACCTCATGTTGCACCTCGCCTTCACGATCACCGGCTGAACTGAAATAGCGACAGCCAGTTGAAGCGCCCGAATTGTCGCACCGTTCCGGTGTTCAGATCTCCGATCTGGAGCAGGAGGGCGTTGGTGGAACTGCCGACCTGAGTGATATCGGCAATGTTGCTCACGCCGGACTGACCGATCGCCACGTTGGTCGTGCCACCGACCTGGATCACATTGACATAATTTCGCGTGCCGTTCTGGATGATCGTCGCATCGACCGTTCCCGTGCCACCGATCTGGATGACACGCGCGATATTGATGCGGCTGTTCTCCTCGATCGTAACAGGCTGGACATCGTTGCCGAACTGCACGACCGTTTCGATGCTCACGTTCCGGTTCGTCACGCCGCGCTGGACGGATCCGGCGGAAACCTCGGACGCGACGCTGACAGCGGCGAGCAATGCCGCCAATGCCAGGAGAAGTCTACCGCGTTTCATCGCCTTGCCCCATCACATTTCTGATGGCGGTGAGGTCGCCCAGCTCAATGGCCATTCTGGACAACCGTCGCCGAGTTGAACGCACCGAACTGCGACAGGAAACTGCTGGTCGACTGGCCGGCCTGGCCGACAAACGCGACATTGTTCACGCCCGCCTGCCCGACCGATGCCGAGGTCGTCCCGCCGAATTGCAGGATTCCGGTCGCGTTGTTCGTGCCGTTTTGAGTGACGGTCGCGCTGGTGCTGCCGCCGATCATGAACACGCCGGCCATGTTGAGTTGGCTGCTTTGGTTCAACACGACCGGCGGGCCGCCGAGCGACACGATGGTCTTGATGTCGGCGGTCTGGGCACCGGCCGATCCGGCGCCCACGCAACACAAGGTGAGAAGTGCGCCACAGGCGGCGCCTGAAAAATGCCTCATGACATGCCTCGCGACTGAAAATTGATTTGCGATCAAGGAGTCTGTTGCAAAATCGTCGAGCCGTTCAGGATTCCGAGCTGTCCGACGCCAGCCGCGTTGTTCGCGCCGATCTGGCCGATCAGGCTCGAATTGGAGCCGCCGACCTGGCCGAGTAACGCGGTGTTGGACGCCGTCGCAGTCGTGCCGCCCTGCCCGATCACCGAGGTGTTGACGGTAAGGAACGAGCCCGTCTGCAACGTGGTCGCAGTATTGGTGGCGCCGAATTGCATCGTGGTGGCGCTGTTGTTGGTGCCGCCACTCTGCGAGATGAAGGAGTTGTTGGTGGTGCCGAATTGCAGCACGCTGGCCGAGTTGCCGGCCTGGGCATCGACGGCGGTCAGCAAGCTGAACGCGATGATCGTGGCAACGAGATATTTTTGATGCATGACATTTCCTCCGCAAAGTCGGCGGACAACCTCTCACTGAGTCGTCCCGCCCGAGGCGGTGCTTTCAAGAATGGCGCGGACGCGCCGCAGTTGACGCGTCCGGCCAAACGGGGCTGGCTTAGTGCGCCGTCTGCGAGACGGTGCTGCCGTTGACGCCGAACACGCTGAGCTGTCCGACGGCGGCGGCGTTGTTCTGGAGCGGGGCAGGCCCGAACGAGTTCTGGGTGATCGCGCTGCCGTTGTTGCCGAACGCCACCTGGCCGGTCGTTGCCGAGTTCTGCACGCCGATCTGGTTCACCGTGCTGCCGTTGTTGAGCGAGGCCGCGCTGGTGCCCTGCATCGTGGTCGCGCTGTTGATGATGCCGAGCTGGCTGGTCGACGAGGTGTCGTTGGTGAGGCCCTGCTGCGAGACGCTGGAACCGTTCACGACGCCCACTTGCACAGTGGTCGAGGTGTTAGCGGCCTGCGCGGCGGAGGACAGGGCGAGCACGGCAACGGAAGCAAAAAACAATTTGCGCATGGAATATCCTTTCTGGCTAAGATCTCTGACTGGGTTCGGATGCCGTCTTGGAGGAGGCCGACATCGCAGGACAGACTTTGAACCGATCGTGCTGCGTGCAACAGACTGCAGTTCATGCTAATCGGTACGGACTAGACGTTGCGCGGCGTGTTGGTGCCCGCGGTACTAGCTGTACGGTTGTCCCGTGCCGGTTCGTGTCGTCTCTTCTTCGCGTCCCATACTGTCGACCAACCGCACCACCTCGATCGGCGAGCGAAGCTCCAGCTTTCGCATCATCCGGGTGCGATGGACCTTGGCTGTCACTTCGCTCACCCCGAGCCTCGCCGCGATCTGCTTGGCGACGAGACCTTCGGCCATCAACAGCATGATCTCGCGCTCCCTCGCCGTCAGCGTTTCGACGCGCTGGCGAGCTTCGCGAACGCTATCTTCGCGCTCGAGCCGCCTGCGGTCGCGCTCGATGCCATGCCTGATCGCGTCGAGGATCGCCTGTTCGCGAAAGGGTTTTGGAAGAAACTCGACCGCGCCGCGCTTCATGGCCTCGACCGAGACCCGGACGTCGGAATGGCCGCTGATGAAGACGATCGGGATGAGCACGCCCGTCTCGGCGAGCCGGCGCTGAAGCTCGAGGCCGGTCGGCGCCGTGCCGGGAAAACGGACGTCGAGCACGAGGCATGAAGGCCCGTCGGAAATACTGCCCGCGACGAACTCGTCCGTCGATGCAAACAATTTTACCTGATGCCCGGTCTCCTCGCAGAGACTTCCTATCGCGGTTCGAATCTGAATTTCGTCGTCAATGATATAAACTGTGGCTTGACCTGAACTCATGGCAACGGGCTCCCCGGCTTGGGGCTCGATGAACAAGCATCGAGCCATCCATTCTTCTTGCAAGCGAGATCAAGGTGCTTGGATGAATTCGCGAGGATCGAGCGAGTCGCTCCGATCCGCCGCTTCGACGTCTTAGGGCCAACACCCGTTCAAGACGAGTGAAGGTGTTCACATATCGGCTTTCGTGATTGCGGGGATTTGCCCTCGCGACCTGCGGCATCATGGCGAGGCGCGATATCGACAATGCGACGATCGGGAATGCGACGATCGGGCGTCGGAACTTCGGTATCGCCGACTGCGTCATGGCGTCGCCACCCACGTGCCGAGTTGAACGCCAGGCGCTGGCCGCTTCGGCCAGAGCAGACGGGACGTTCAGTCAGCTTGTCGAGTTCGATACCGCGCGCATCATATCGATACGCTCCGTATGCATTTCCGGCAAGTCACGAAAAATAGTACCCGCAGGCTTTACTTCTGGATCATCAAGCGCGCCCGACCGTCGCCCCGGCAGCGGCGACACACTGACGATCGACTGCGTTTTTGGTGATTTACAACCACAGCGAGTTTACAACCATAGCGCGATCTTTGCCTTTGCCGCCAACGATGCCATTTCAAGAGGCGGGTTTTCGATATGCGATTTGTGCCAGTTATTGCCTTGCTCGGAACTGCATGTGGCCTCGCCGCGGTCTACGCCGCCGGGCCAGCCGTCATCACCGACGCGGCCGGGAGCGCCGCGGAGAAGGCGGCCCGCGCCTTTGAATCGACCCAGCGGCTGCTCAAACCCGTCAGCCTGGAAGCACGGAGCTTCGGATCGGATGCCCCCGTGTTCCGCTATGCCTCCATCCAGCGCGGCAGCATCGAGCAGACCATCACCGTCACCGGTGCCCTGCAGCCGGTCAAGACGATCGAGGTGGGTTCCCAGCTGTCCGGGCAGCTCGCCCGGGTCTATGTCGATTTCAACGACACCGTCAGCAAGGATCAGCCGCTCGCCCTGATCGATCCGCGCAGCTTTGCGGCAAAGGTCGACGAGGCCAGGGCCTCTCTGGCCGTTGCCAATTCCCTGGTCGACGTCGCCCGGGCCAAGCTCGATCGCACCAGGATCGACCTGCAAAACGCGAGGGGGAGCCGGGACGTGCTCGCCGCCAAGCTCGACAGCGCTCAGGCCGTCAAGAGTTCGGCGCAAAAGACCCTGCAGCGGAAGCAGGCCCTCCAGTCGCAAAACGTGGTGGCCACGACGGCGGTTGATGACGCGCAGACAGAGTTCACCGCGCGTCTGGCCCAGGAACGCGAGGCCGAAGTTCTGATGTCCCTCAACTCCTATGCGGTGGATGGGGCGCAGGCCGACGTCCGCCGAATCGAGGCGGAATTGCAGCAGACACGAATGGCCGTGCCGGAGAAGGCGGCCGTTCTCGCTGCGGCCCAGGCCGATCTCGACCGCACCGTGATCCGCTCGCCGATCGATGGCGTCGTCGTCGGAAGGTTCGTCAACGAGGGCCAGACCCTCGCGGTCGGACTGGAATCGCGCACCACCTTCGTGGTCGCGCACCGGCTTGAGGACATGGAAATCCACGCGCAGGTCGACGAAGCCGATATCGGGCGCATCGCGCCCGACCAGCGCGCCCATTTCACGGTGGATGCCTACCCGGACCGCCGCTTCGAGGCGGTGGTGCGGCAGGTGCGCAAGGCACCGCAGAACCAGCAGCACGTCGTGACCTACACCGTCGTCCTGGCGACCTCCAATCTCGACGGCGCGTTGCTGCCCGGCATGACCGCCCTGGTGAAGATCGTGATCGAGCGGCAGGACGACGTGCTGAAAGTGCCGCTTGCCGCGTTGCGCTTCCAGCCCTCCGGCACACAGCCGGATGCCGCGGCGCGCAGCGGGGTGTGGGCGCGCACCGCAAGCGGCTCACTCCGGCGTATTCCCGTGACCGTCGGCGCGGCCGGCACCGAACAAGTCGCGCTCAGGAGCGGAGACCTCGTCGAGGGCAGTCAGGTCGCCGTTGGTCAGGCCATCCGGCCGGCCGGCATGGAGTTTCTCGGAATCAGGTTCGGATCATGACGGCCCTCCCGCCCCTCATCAGCCTGCAGTCGGTCTCCAGGACCTATCGTGCCGACGGCGTAGCGGTGACTGCGGTGCGCAATGTCAGCTTCGACATCGAACGAGGCGAGATCGTCGCGGTGATGGGACCGTCCGGCTCGGGAAAATCGACGCTGATGAACATGATCGGGCTGCTCGACCTGCCGAGCGAGGGCGCGCTCTATCTCGAGGGAACGGACGTCGCCGATCTCTCGGAAGACCGCCGGTCGTCCCTGCGCGCCCGCAGCATCGGCTTCGTCTTCCAGTCCTACAATCTGCTCGCTCGCCATAATGCGATTGAGAACGTCGCATTGCCGCTGGTCTATTGCGGCATCAGCCGCAAGGAACGTCTGGCCCGCGCTGAGCAGAGCCTGGAGGCCGTCGGCATGGTGCACCGGGCCCATCACTTCCCGCGGCAGCTCTCGGGCGGTGAGCAGCAGCGCGTCGCGATCGCGCGCGCCCTGATCGCCTCCCCGCTGATCGTGCTCGCCGACGAGCCGACCGGCGCACTCGACAGCCGTACCGGCGCCGAGATACTGGCCCTGTTCGCCGCGCTCAACCGGAGCGGCCAGACCATCGTCATGATCACGCATGATCCAGGGATCGCGACCCAGTGCCGGCGCACGATCCGCCTGCACGACGGCGCGCTCGTCGCTGACGAAACGCTGGCTCCGATCCTGCCGAAACGGAGCGCTGCGCCATGACGATGCTCCAGGGCTTTCAAATCGCGCTGCATGCCTTGCGCCTCAATCCGTTGCGCAGCATCCTCACCATGCTCGGCATCGTGATCGGCGTCGCCTCCATCGTGACGGTGTTTGCGATCGGGTCCGGCGCCCAGCTTCGCCTCCAGGAGCAGATCCGCTCGATCGGCGCCAACGTGCTGATGATCAACCCCGGCGCGGTCTACCAGGGCGGCGTGCGTCTCAAGGATGGCAGCAAGCTGACCATGACCGAGAGCGACGTGCAGGCGATCCTCGAACAGATCCCCGAGATCCAGGCAGCGGCCGGCTCGATTGCAGGAACGGCCCAGGTCATTCACGAGAGCAAGAACTGGAACACGACGATCAACGGGACGACGACCGGGCACTTCATGGTGCGCGACTGGCAGCTTGCGACCGGCCGCTATTTTTCCGGCACCGAGGAGGCAGGCGCCGGCAAGGTCGTGATCCTCGGCAGCACGGTGGCGCAAGAGCTGTTCGCGCCCGGCGAGGATCCGATCGGTGCACAGATCAGGATCATGAAGGTGCCGCTCGAAGTGGTCGGCGTCCTCGATCGCAAGGGGCCGGCGCAGGACGACGTCGCCTTCGTGCCGCTCACCACGGCCAAGCTGCGCTTCCTCGGCAGCGCGAGCAACATCAACCGGGATTCGGTCGCCTACATCATCGCCAAGGTGGCTGCGGACGGACAAATGGCGGGGGCGCGAACGGAGATCGAAAACCTGCTGCGGCAACGCCACCGTATCCCCGCCGGCCAGGAGGACGACTTCAAGGTCCAGGATCCGGCCGCCGCCATGGAAGCGCAGCAGGGAGCGATCCGGACCGTCGCGCTCCTACTCGTCGCCATCGCCTCGGTCTCGCTGCTCGTCGGCGGCATCAGCATCATGAACGTCATGATCGTGTCGGTCACCGAGCGCACGCGGGAGATCGGAATCCGCCGCGCGCTTGGCGGGCGGATGCGGGACATCCGTCTTCAGTTTCTCTGCGAGGCGCTCGTGCTCTGCCTGCTCGGCGGCGCGATCGGCGTCGGTGCCGGCGTCACGCTCTCGATGACGGTGGCTCGCTTGGCAGGATGGATCACCTCGATCGACGGCCAGGCGATCGGCCTTGCCCTCGCCTTCTCGATCGCGACCGGCCTGATCTTCGGCTTTTATCCCGCCCACAAGGCATCCAAGCTCAGCCCGATCGAGGCACTCAAGACGGAGTGAGAACATGCTGGGGTGTTCGCATCGACCAAAGGCCACGGAGGAGCATTCATGAGTCCGGATCCGAAACAATCGATCACACCCACGCCACGCGAGCGGGACCTGATGATGCTGATCGCACGCGGAATGCAGAACAAGAACATCGCGTACGAGCTCAAGATCTCGGAGAACACGGTCCGGGCGCATATCGGCAACATCATGCGCAAATACCGTCTCCAGAACCGAACCCAGATTGCGATCATCTTTGCCCTGCAGGCGGCGCCGCCATCGTTTCGCCGCCACCTGGCCAATGGCGGCCCCAATCCCGCGCCTGCCAAGGCGGTCGCGCAGAATACGCCGGTGCCGACGTCGCCGGATTGACCGCTCCGGCCACAATCCCTTGCGTCATCTCAGACGAAACACCCAAGTCCGGGGTCAACGGACCGGCGACAAAATATTTCTCTTTATTAGAATTCGGATTTTTGTTAGTAATTCCTCACTCCGGCCCAAGGAAGAGGGGCGTATCGCGATCGTCACGAACGCGGGCCGGACGGCGGTGGACGCAGGTCACATCGGCGCGAAGGGCTTCGCAGGGCGGGCAACCGTGAGCGAAAGTGTCGCGCACACGACCGGTGTGATTGGCGTACGGCAAAATCGTGTGGTCCTGGCGCCCGGGGTCTGTGCGCCAAGTGTTGCGGTGATGTGGGTTGCCCAACCGGGCACACGCATCAGCCATCCGCAAGGCGACGGGGGCAATAGTGCATCGCTCCCCGGGGAGAGCGCGACATAAGCCGTAAAACCACTGCGCAGGGAAGGCCGGATGTTTTGGCTTCACCTGTATGCCGCTGTGCAATCCAGTTACCACAATCTCGCACAGTGGACCGCGGGTGCCAGCCGGCACCCGGTCTTCCCTGCGCCCTCTTTCACTTGAGGGTGAGACGACGAAGCAAAGCTCGGGCGAACACGCCGCGAGGATGCGAAGGTGCGTCTGCGATCCGGAATGCGAATGGAAGCGCGACGCTGCCAGCCACAGATTCCGTCATTGCGAGCGCAGCGAAGCAATCCAGTCTGCCGCGGAAAGATTCTGGATTGCTTCGCTGCGCTCGCAATGACGATGCTGAAGCAGTTGCCTGCCGACACCGCGATCTCGTGCCCGGACGCAGCGCAGAGCGGGATCCCTACCCTTCTTTGCATGCCGCTCCGCTCTTGTAACAAAACCGTCATGCAGCGAAACTAAACGAAGCCGGGGGCCGCGGTTGGCGGCCAAGCTGTCTTCGCAGGGAGAGATTTTGATGCGCCGTTCACTGGTGTTGCTGTCAGCCGGACTGACAGTGCTGTCCGCCGGACTTTCGACCGGACCTGCCTCCGCCGAGAACAACACGCCCCGCAACCTGATCCTGTTCATTCCGGACGGTCTGCGGGCGCTGAAGGTCACACCGGAGACTGCACCGGCGATGGCCGAAATCCGCGACAAGGGCGTCAATTTCAAGAATTCGCACTCGCTGTTCCCGACCTTCACCATGGCCAACGGCTCGGCGATGTCGACCGGCCATTATCTCGGCGACACCGGCGTGTTCTCCAACACGATCTGGACCAACTACACCTCGGTGCCCGCCGGCGACACCGTGGTCCCCTTCATCGAGAACGACGCCGTGCTCGGCGACATCGACGAGCATTTCAAGGGCGACTATCTCAATGAGGACACGATCCTGAAGCTGGCCCGCGACAAGGGCTACAGCACCGCCGCGCTCGGCAAGCATGGTCCGACCTATCAGTTCGACCACACCGACAAGCCCGAAAAGGCCGGCCTGCATTCGGTCGTGTTCGACGATGCGACCGGCGGCAAGAACGGCGTGGCGCTGTCGGACGAGGTCAAGGCCGCTCTCACCAAGGCCGGCCTGCCCCTCGCAACGCCGCCGCGCGGCGACAACTCCAAGGCGGGCGATGCCAAGACGCCCGGCACCACGGCGGCCAACATCGCGCAGCAGGCCTATTTCGCCGACGTCGCGGCCAAGGTCGTGCTGCCGATGTTCAAGGCCCGCAACAAGCCGTTCGTGCTGGTGTTCTGGTCGCGCGACCCCGACGGCAGTCAGCACAACACCGGCGACAGCCTCAATCAGATCATGCCCGGCATCAACGGGCCGACCTCGATGGCCGGCATCAAGAATGCCGACAACAACCTCGCCCAGCTCCGCAAGGCGCTGGACGAGCTCGGCCTTGCCGCCAACACCAACATTATGGTCCAGGCCGACCACGGCTTCTCGACCATCTCCAAGGAGAGCAAGACCAGCCCCTCGGCCAAGCTTAGCTATGACGACACGCCGAAGGACTTTTTGCCGATGGGCTTTCTCGCGCTCGACCTTGCCAAGGCGCTCGACCTGCCGCTGTTCGATCCCAACGACAAGAATGCGAAGATCGAGGGCAACAAGCATCCGAAGGCCGGCAACGGCGTGCTCGGCAAGGATCCGGAAAAGCCCGATCTCGTCGTCGCCACCAATGGCGGCTCCGACCTGATCTATCTGCCGAACAAGGACAAGAAGCTGGCGGCCAGGACCGTCAAACTGCTGCTCGAACAGGATTACGTCTCCGGCCTGTTCGTCGACGACTCGCTCGGCCGCTTCCCCGGCACCCTGCCGCTGTCGAGCATCAACCTGCGCGGCAAGGCGGCGACGCCGACGCCGGCGATCGTCGTCAACTTCCGCTCCTATGCCAGCGATTGCGGCGAGGCGCCAACCAACTGCTCGGTGCAGGTCGCCGACACCGTGCTGCGCCAGGGCCAGGGAATGCATGGCAGCTTCAGCCGCGGAGACACCATGAACTTCATGGCCGCGATCGGTCCGGACTTCAAAGCCGGCTATGTCAGCGAGATTCCGGTCAGCAATGCCGATGTCGGCATGACCGCCGCCCAGCTCCTCGGCCTGCGCAGTTCGCAGAACGGCGGCCTCGTCGGCCGCGTGATGTCGGAGGCCCTGCCCAACGGCACCGTACCGAAGGCGTACAAGGGGGTCGAAAAGTCGAAGAAGTCCGAGAACGGCCTGCAGACCGTGCTGAACTTCCAGCGCGTCGGCAGCCAGCGCTATTTCGACACTGCCGGTTTCCCGGGCCGCACGCTCGGTCTCGAGTTGGAGACCGGCAAACAAAAAACGGCGGGGAAATAACCCCGCCGTTCAAATGCGTCCTCGTGAGAGGCGCAGAATTTTACATGCCCGAAATCTTACATGCCGATGTCGAACACGTTCGGCAATTGGCCCGCCAGAGGCAGCGCGGTGGCGCCCAGGAAGGTCGCCACCATCGCCATCAGGCGACGGTTGTTCTGGCGCTTGCCGCGCATCTGGCCGGCGATCCACTCCAGCATTTCGCTGTTGACCTTGGAGGCATAGGACGGCGCCCAGCTCTCGATGTCGGACTCGGCCGACAGCGCCACGCTGCGCGGCGGCACCTTCAGGCCGGAGGCGCTGGCGGCATAATGGGCCACCGCCTTGGCGAGCAGGTCGTCGAAACGGCCACCATCGGTGCGCTCGGTTGCGGCTTCGTTGATCTCGAACAGCACTTCGGCCTCGGCGCGGCTGATCGGCTGGTCGTTGACGGCCGTGGCCGTCAGAATGCGGGCGCACCAGGCGGTATCATCGGCATCGAGCGAGCGGGAGAAATGCACCCTTCCCTTGGTGGTCGGGCCTTCGCCCGTGATCACGCCGTCGCGCACGATAGTCAGTGCATGGGCCGAGGTATCGCGGCAGGACGGTTCGAGGGACGGCGACTCAACAGACTTATGCGCAGCGGCAGACATAGTTCACTTCCAGATTTCTTCTGATCGGCCAGCATTTTCATGTCGGCGTAAAGGGGTGGTTAATGATTCGATACGGGGATCGCGACTTTTCTAGATGGTTGCCAATTGGTCGCTGTCAGGACCATTTCGGTTCTGGGAAGCGACGGGCGAGCGTGATGAGAGTCATAAAAGGCTTTCTCGGGGCAATCGCGCCCGTATAGCCCCGGTGGAGATGTTTCGCCGCAGGCGCGGCTGTAACAAAAAGGTGCTAGGAAATCAGGCCTTCAAAGAAGGAATTCACATTTTACTTGAAGCTGTTCAGTTAGCGTTCACTTGGGATCGTGGAGTCTCTATACTAGCCCTGACGATCAAAGATGAATTCGCAAGCAAATTCAATGGCATGAGGTAGAACCATGACACTTCCGATCGGCGCCACCGCCCCCGACTTCGAAGCCGAGACCACCGAAGGGAAGATCAAGTTCCACGACTGGATCGGCAATAGCTGGGCGCTGCTGTTCTCGCACCCCAAGGACTTCACGCCGGTTTGCACGACCGAACTCGGCGCGCTCGCCAAGCTGAAGCCGGAATTCGACAAGCGCGGCGTCAAGCTGATGGGCCTCTCGGTCGATCCGGTCGACCGCCACGCCAAATGGTCGGAGGACATCAAGGAGACGCAAGGCGCGGCCCCGAACTATCCGATGATCGGCGACACCGATTACAACGTCTCGAAGCTCTACGGCATGCTGCCGGCCGCGATCTCGGGCGATCCCCTCACCCGCACCGCCGCTGACAACCAGACCGTCCGCAACGTCTTCATCATCGGGCCGGACAAGAAGATCAAGCTGGTGCTGGTCTATCCGATGACGACGGGCCGAAACTTCCAGGAGATCCTCCGCGTCATCGACTCGCTCCAGCTCACCGCCAAGCATCGCGTCGCAACGCCGGCCGACTGGTCGCAGGGCGACGACGTCATCATCGCGGGCTCGGTCTCCAACGACGAGGCCAAGACGATCTACCCGCAGGGCTGGAAGGAACCGAAGCCCTACATCCGGATCGTGCCGCAGCCGAAATAACCCAATTGTCATTCCGGGCGATGCGTCAGCAGCGTCGCCCGGGATGACGATGTTGGCTCTTACGCCGCGCGCACGCGTTCGAGGAAGCCCTCGACCTCGGCCTTCAGGTGCAGGCTCTCGCCCGACAACGCCTGGGCGGAGGCAAACATCCGGCTGGACGTCTCACCCGTCTCGTTCGCACCCTCGGCGGCCTGACGGACGTTGACGGCGACATCGGCCGTGCCCGATACCGCTGCGCGAACGCTGGCGACGATGTTGTGGGTCGCGCTCTTCTGCTGCTCGACCGCAGCCGAGATCGAGCCGGCGATGCCGCTGATGCGTTCGATGGTCTGGCTGATCGCCTTGATGGCGGCGACCGATTCCTCGGTCGCAAGCTGCATGCTGGCGATCTGGTTCGAGATCTCGTCGGTGGCCTTGGCGGTCTGGCCGGCCAGCGTCTTGACCTCCTGGGCCACCACCGCAAAACCGCGGCCGGCATCGCCCGCGCGCGCCGCCTCGATGGTCGCGTTCAGCGCCAGGAGGTTGGTCTGCTCGGCAATCGAGGTGATCAGCTTGACGACATCGCCGATGCGCGCGCCCGCCTCGGAGAGCTGCGCGATGCGCTGATCGGTCGCCTCGGCCTGCCGCACGGCCTCGGCGGAAATGACGTTCGATTCCTGAACCCGCCGGGTGATTTCGGAGATCGATTGAGACAGCTCGTCCGAGGCCGAAGCCGCCTAACGCACGTGCTCGGAGGCATTTTCGGAAGCTCCCGCCGACCGCGCCGACAGATCGGCGGTGGAGCGCGCGGTGTCGGTGAGCTGCCGCGCCGCCCGCTCGAATTCGCCTGACGATGTCAGCACCTTGTCGAGAATGCCGCCGACGCCGCCGCGGAACTCTTCGACGAAATTGCGCAAGTCGGATTTGCGCTGCTCGGCGGCTGCAGCCGAAGCCGCCGCCTGCTCGCTGCGCATCCGCGCCCGCTCCTGCGAATTGCTCTTGAACACAGCGACCGTGCGGGCGATCTCGCCGATCTCGTCGGCGCGATCCTCGCAATCGATCTCGACGTCGCTTTGACCTTCGGCGAGCGCCGTCAGCGAGCGCGCGACCGAGGTGAGCGGCTTGGTGATACGGCGGACGACCAGCAAGGTCAGGACCAGCACCAGCAGCGCGGCGAGCCCGGCGGCGACCGCCATGCTTTCGATCGTGTGGGCCAGCATGCTCTCGAACTGGGCCATCGGGATGCCGACATAGAGGATGCCGGCGACCTTTCCGTTGGCGTCGGCGATCGGGAAATAGGCGGTCATGAAGGTCTTGCCAAACAGGGTGGCCGGGCCCTTGTAGGCTTCGCCGCGGCGCAGCAGCGCCTGCGCCGGATGATCGGCGGCAAGCTGGGTGCCGACGGCGCGGTCGCCATTTTCCTTCTTCACGTTGGTCGAGCGCCGCACGAACTGCCCGCTCGCATCGTCGAACACGAACAGGGTCGCGTTGCCGCCGACATAGGACACCGCGCGATCGACGATGGCGTGATCCCTAAAGTCCGGCATCTTGGGAATCTCGGCACGCGCCACCGCGCCATCCTTCATGCTGATCTTCGCGTCGGGATTGGTCTCGGCAAAGGCCAGCGCCAGCGTGCGCAGGCTAACCTCGATATCGCGCAGCGCACGATCGTTGAACACGGAGCTGAGCGACCAATAGCCGGCCCCGACCACGAGCGCCGTATTCATGGCGATCAGCAGCACCGCGCAGAGGAGCGCCTTGGTGCCAAGTTTGAATTGCGGCAGAAACTTCGCCGTTGCTCGTCCGTACATGAATGGAATGACTCCTGTAATTCCTGCATATTCATGCAATCGGCTTGCGGCCGCATTAACGCGGTTCCCGTCGCGACATGCTTTCCAAATCGTTAACGAGGACACCCCTGACCACGCCCAGAACTACGCTAAGGACCACGCCAAGCGCTCCGCCCATCATCGTCTGGTTTCGCGATGACCTCCGCCTGTCCGACCATCCCTCCCTCCACGCCGCCGCCAAGGCCGCTGCAAAGACCGGCGCGCCGGTAATATGCCTCTATGTGCTGGACGACGCGGCCGGGCGAGCGCCGGGCGCGGCGGCACGTTGGTGGCTGGCGCAGTCGCTGCGGGCGCTCGGCGCCGACATTGCCACCCGCGGCGGATCGCTGATCCTGCGCAAGGGGCCGGCGGCCAGGGTAATCACCGAAGTGGCGCGCGAGAGCGGGTCCGGCGCGGTCTACTGGAATGGGATCGCACAGGCGCCGCATCAGGCGGTTGAGCGGCAGCTCGAAGCTGCGCTGGCGAAGATCGGCGTGGACTCGCATAGTTTTCCCGGTGACTTGCTCGTCCCGCCCGCGGCAATCCGCAACAAGGAAGGCCGCGGCCTGCGCGTGTTCACGCCATTCTGGCGGCGCGTGCTGGCGCTCGGCGATCCGCCCAAGCCCCTGCCGGCCCCGAAGGAGCTGCGTCCTGCGCCGACGGTCGCCAGCGACGCGCTGGAGACCTGGAAGCTCGAGCCGGGCACGCCCGATTGGGCCGGCGGCCTGCGCGAGACATGGACCGCCGGCGAAGCCTCCGCCCGCAGCCGCCTGTGCGACTTTCTCGAGCACATCGCACGTGGCTATGTCGGCGATCGCGACCGCCCGGACCGGGAAGGCACCTCACACCTGTCACCGCATTTGAGGTTCGGCGAACTCAGCCCGCGCCAGGTCTGGTACGCCGCGCGGTTCGCCGCAGCGGAAAATCCCGCGATCGGACCTGGTGTCGACAAGTTCCTGAGCGAGCTCGGCTGGCGCGAGTTCTGCCGGCACCTGCTGCACGACCATCCCAACCTTGCCACCGAAAACCTGCAAGCGAACTTCGACAGCTTCCCATGGAAGCCCGACGCCAAGGCGCTCTCCGCCTGGCAGCGCGGCCGCACAGGCTATCCCATCGTCGACGCCGGCCTTCGCGAGCTTTGGCACACCGGCGTGATGCACAACCGGGTGCGAATGGTGGTCGCCTCGTTCCTGGTCAAGCACCTCCTGATCGACTGGCGCGACGGCGAAAGCTGGTTCTGGGACACGCTGGTCGATGCGGATGCCGGCAGCAATCCGGCCAACTGGCAGTGGGTCGCCGGCTGCGGCGCCGACGCGGCGCCCTATTTCCGCGTGTTCAATCCGGTGCTGCAGGGCCAGAAGTTCGACCCGGATGGAACCTATGTGCGGCGCTGGGGGCCCGAGCTGAAAGACGTACCCGCCAAGCTGATCCACCAGCCCTGGCAGGCGACGCCGATCGAGCTTGCAAGCGCCGGCGTCACGCTCGGCAAGACCTATCCGCATCCGATTGTCGATCATGCCAAGGGACGAGAGCGCGCGCTCGCCGCCTACGCAAAGATCCGCAAAGGTTGAGCGTTGCTTTGACACAATTATGAAACCCGCTATCGTCATCGCTCCATGCAAACCGTGGGGGACGATATGGACGACGACAAGCCGATCACCGAACAGGCGATGGACACGATCACCGCCGCCGTAGAAACGACCAAGGACGCCGCTGTCACCGCCGTCAAGCAGGTGAAGAAAGCCGCCAAGAAGGTCGCGAAGAAGGTAGCGCCGAAGAAGGCTTCCAAGAAGAAAGCCAAGAAGGCTGCGAAGAAAACCTCGAAGAAGGCGGCCAAGAAGACTTCGAAGAAAGCTGCAAAGAAGTCGTCGAAGAAGGCGGCCAAGAAAACTGCAAAGAAAACGGCAAAGAAGGCCACCAAGAAAGCTGCCAAGTCGAAAAAGAAGGCCAAGCGCTGATCGCAAAGCCCAAGTCTCCGGGTGCGGACGCGCCCGGAGACCTCGCCGCGCCCCCTATCCTCGCCGTTTGGCTGCACGCCGGCCCGGATGATGCTCGCCTTGCGGATCGCGGAATTCGCTGCGATGACCGCGCCGGTCCTCGGCGTTGAAGCGCCGCCGCTTCTCAGGTGAGCCGAACTGCTTGATCAATCTCCTGCCGTTCACCTTCTTGATGACGTAGCCGCCCTCGGTCATCGAGAACGGCTCCTTGAGCGATCCCATGTGGTCGAACTTCGTGCCCCGGGGATGCTTGAAGGGTTCGAACCAGGAGGGATAGACGAAGTTCGACATCGGGAAGCCGTTGACGACGAAGGCGTCCTCTTCGACCGCGTCGCAAACCTCGTAGGCATATTGGGTGTGCCGGGTCTTGTCGGCCCACAGATTGGCCATGGGGTCGAGCACCATCTCGAACAGCTCATGCGAGGCTGCCAGACTGACCGGATCGTCCTCGGCCAGCGCCTTGAGGAAGATCTTCGAGATCGGCTGTCCCCGATGCGTCAATTCATGCCGCCCGAGGAAATTTTCGTGGGTCGCATCGTCGAAATAGACCAGCTGCCAGTCGGTGGGCTTCGGCTTGCGGGTGACGTCGAGATCGACGGGATAACCCCAGACCGGCAGGAAGTGCTCGTCATAGCATTTCTGCAGCGCGGCCGTGAGCCGCGCCATCATCCGCTCGCTCATCATCTCCTCTGCGTAATTGATGCAGGCAATCCGGACCGGCTTCAGGGATCTGGCGAGCAGTGCACGACGCGCCTTCTTCATGGAAATCACCGTGTGAAAGGGAGGCTGAAATGCCCCAAACCTAACACGAACGCACCCGCACGTCAGGGATGTATTCCGGGGATCCGGCCCGCCGGTCCTAGAAGCGTCGGTTGACCACGAACACCGCGGCCGCGCACATCACCATGCCCGCGATCGCCAGCGCATCGAGCTTCTCTCCGAACAGCAGATAAGCCATCAGCGCCGTCACGGCGGGCACCAGATAGAACAGGCTGGCGACAGATGTGGCGGCGGCATGGCGGATCAGCCAGTACAGCAGCCCGATCGAACCGATCGAAAGCGCCACGGCGAGCCAGGCCAGCGCAAGCATGAACTCGCGCGTCCAGTGCACCACGCGGTCCTCGAACAGGAAGGCGCCGATCGCGAAGAAGATCGTGACGGATACGTACTGCACGAGATTGCCGGCGCGCCAGTCGATCTGGTTGCAGTAGCGGCGCTGATAGAGCGTGCCGAGCGTGATGCTGATCAGCGAGACCACGGAGGCGAGCCAGCCGAGCCCGGCTTCGCCAGTCATGGGACGGCCGTGCAGGATCAGCACCACGCCGCCGAGGCCAAGCACGAGCCCCGCCCATTGCACTGGCGTCACCTTCTCCCCGAGCCAGCGGTTGGCGATGGTCGAGGTCAGAATCGGCTGAAGGCCCGGAATGAGCGCGGAGAGCCCGGCCGGAACCGAGTGCGCGATCGCGATTGCGGTGCCGCCGAGATAGAAGCCATGGACGAGGATGCCGGCGACCGCGCTGTGCGCGATGCCGATACGGTCCGGCCATTTCGGTCGCGCAATCGCCACGATGATTGCCATCAGACCGACCACGAACGCCATGCGGATGGCGAGGTAGGTCAAGGGGTCGGCATTGTTGACGACGTATTTCGTGCCGATGAAGCCGGTGCTCCAGAGCAGGACGAACAGGATCGGCGCGGCGCGGGCGGCCAGGGCTTCTTGATTTTGGTTCATTGCCGCCCTCATTGCCCCACCGGGGGCCAATGCGGCAATGCGAATTTGGACCAATTTTGTCCGAGCGATGCTGCCCTGCGACGGAGCGACGGCTCAGCCGCTCACCATTCGTCCGGACAGGGATCGATGATCTTCCAGAGCTCGACGCCGTTCTTGATCTTTTTCATGTCGGTGGTGAGCCCGCCATTGCGGCGGATCCAGTCCTTCACCTTGTCGGGGTAATAGGCCATAAGGTCGGACGTCCCCTCCGCGCTGGTGACCTTGATGCCGAAGGTGAAGGCCTTGTCGTAGTAGGCTTGGTGGAAGCCGAGGCTGGCACGCGGCGTCACGCAGATCTTGTTCATCGGCACGATGCCGAGCACCAGGGTGCAGGCCGAGTTGCAGATGCCGTCGATGATGACGCGCTCGCCCTTCTCGCGGACGCGCTTGTACTTGGCCTTGTACTCCTCGACATAGCCGCCGTGGTCGCGGGTGATGTGCAGCTCCGCCCGCGCCGGCGAGGCGGCGACGACTGAGAGCAACAGCAGACTCAGAAGCGTGATGCGCATGGTGAGGTGACGGCGAAAGCCTTCAGGAATGGACCGGCCTATGGACCCCAAAAAGCCGGCAACAGGAGTCTTATGCTAATTCTCTTTGGTCACACTTGTGTGGGGAATTCGTTAAGCATCTCGAAAAGGCCAAAAATGGGCAAGTCTGGACCACAGAACCGGCAATTCTGTCACACCCACTTGGGAATCTGCGGGATTGGCCCCGATTTCCGGGCTTCGGACGGGTGTTCCGGCCCCCCGAAGTGGCTATAAACGGGTGTCCTATTCGTGCGGGTTCCGGAGATTCGAGATGAGCAAGTTGAAGCTTGTAGCCGCGATTGCTGCCCTGTCGGCCGCAATCCTTGTCCCTGGCCTCGCAGAGGCGCGTGGACATCACCGGTACCACCGCCACTACACGAACCCGCTGCCCTACCCGATCAGCTATCTGCACAATTACGGGCCCGGCATGACTCCCGGGACGTTCGCCTTTTACGACGGCCCGTCGACCAACCATTGCTACCAGAGCGCAGCCGCCTATGTCGGCCAGGACCGCCGCCGGCACCCCTGCTACTGAGGGGCGCAGGCGTATTCTCTGCGGGGGCCCTATTTGACGGCGCCCGACAGCAGCAATTGCTTCTCGATCTCGTAGACCGGCTGTTTGACGAGGTCCTTGCCGACCTCGCCCTGGAGTGCCTTGCGCACTACGTCCGAATAGTCGGCGCGGATCATCCCAAGCGCGCGCGGCGAGGCCACCATGGTCAAGGCCGAGGTCTCGCCTGAGCTGACGGCGGCATCGAGCCGTCCGGCGAGGCCGCGCAGGAAGGCGCGCTCGGCCTCGTCATGCCAATCAGTCTGCTCCACCGAGCTGCGCGTGCTGCCGGCCGCGCCATGGAGCCTGCCGGGAGCGTCGGTCCCTTGCGCACCGGTCGAGGGATTAGGCTGCTCGTGCACCTCCCTGGTATGGAGGTTCGGAAACATCTCGTCGCCGAGGTTTTCCAAAATGAGCGCCTTGCGCCCGTCGCACACGACCAGCCAGTCACCCTTGTCGATTCTCATTTTGTCCATTTGCACAGCTCCAAAGCGACCTCGCGAGCCTGCTCTTCGAATTGCTCGAAAGGCTGGCACGACGCCAAGCTTAGGGACGAAGCCGCACCGCTGAATTGCGCGGGATCAAGGATGGCGGCAATGTCCTGCGGGGACGCAAACGCAAGCGCAGCATTGGTCAAGAGCTCGAACCTGGGATAGTTTCCCGGAGCCAAAGGTCAGGCCCGCGGCGGGCTGGCTGAAGACCTGTTCATCAGCATTACATTTCGGTCTCGCCACAATTTGATCAGAACAAACTTCGATATCCCTGTATTGCGTAAGCGGAGAAAGACATCATGAAGCTTAGAATTGGCCTCGTCGCCGCGTCCCTGTTGGGTGCGTTGGTCGCATCGGCGGCGTCCGCCATGCCCATCGCGCCTGCTCCTGCGACGCCGCAGGTCTCGGACGTCGAGCAGGTCCGCATGGTCTGTGACGCCTGGGGACGCTGTTTCTGGCGCCCGAACTACTATGGATACTACGGGCCGCGGCCCTACTATGGTCCCCGATATGCACCGCGCTTTTATGGTGGTCCTCGCTATTACGGACCACGCTACCGCCGCTGGTGATTTTAAGGGGGCCCTCCGGGGCCCCCTTCGCTTTTGCGAGATCAAGGATGTTGATCTGGAGGCATTCCAAAACTGATCTAGATCAAAGACGAAATCCGCCACGCCGTCATTCTCCGACGATGGTCGATTTGATCGTTTTTCGATGTCCCCAGACGGGCATGAATGTGCAGACACATCTCGAGAAGCAACAGAGACAGGAGGCGCAGAGCTTTGCCTCCTTCGCCTGTCCTGCCTGTACGCGGCTGCATTTCATCGACCTCGCCTCCGGCCAGCCGATGACGCGAGACCGTTGACGACGACATCGATCCGCCGGGCTTTATGCGATGATGTCCGCAATACTACGGCCCGGAATCCGGTTTACTGAAGCGCGATGTTTCGCCATTGATGGCGATGTACTGACGTTCATTTGATTGTCACATTGCGGCAGCCGGCCACACCCATGTTGTTCGACGCCCTCGCCCCATCCTCGGCGCTTCAATTGATCGGCTTTGCCGACGTCGATGCGTTTCGGCCGATCGAGTCGATGGAGGATGCGAGAAGCATTCCGCTCGATGTCCAGAATTTCGCGGCGGCTCGCGCTGTCGTCTCCCTGCCCGGCTGCCGCATCGTCATGATGCGCTCGTTCGCGCGCATCCTCGACGCCGCCTATCGGATGCCCGGCGGGATGGTGATCCTGCCCATGACGGACGACCTTCAGGTCAATTCCAAGGGCATGGAGCTGGACGCGCGCTTCTTCATCGCGCTCCGCGGCAGCGATGAATGCCATTTCGTCGAGCGCCGGACCAATCATCATGCGATGATCATCTTCTCGCCTGGCCTGAGTGACCGGGGCTGGTTCGATCAGGTGGACGATTTGCGGGCCTTTGGCGCGAACCGCCCCGCTTTGCTCCACATACGCCAGCTCCTGCTCGACATTCTGCGAACCGCGTCGGTGCAGCCGGCCCTGTTCGAAACGACCGAGGTCGCCGCCCATCTCCAGGAAGGTCTGCTGCTCGCGCTCGACGATCTGTTTTGCATCGATCCGCTCTCAGACCGGAGTGCCTCCGTCCAGGGCGAGCGGTCGATCAAACTCGTGCAGCGGATCGACGATTACGTCGCGACACATCCGACTGCTCCGATCTATACAGCCGATCTCGCCGGCGAGTTCGGCGTCTCGATCCGGACGCTCGGCGGCGCCGTCAGCAAGGTGCGCGGCATGAGCTTGCACCAGTACATTCGCCTGAAAAAATTGTGGGCCACCCGGTCTCGCCTTCTCAAAGGCGGCGGCGCCACCGTCACCACATGCGCGCGCGCCCAAGGCTTTCACCATTTGGGGGAGTTTGCCGCAGCTTACCGCGCGACCTTCCACGAAGCGCCGTCCGACACGCTGGCGCGGGGCCGGCAAGCCGGTCCGACGGCAGGCTGACCAGGCAGGCCGCTGCGGCGGTGGTTGTTGTTGTTGTTGTCAGCGCCCTCTTCCGAACATATCCGGAATTGGCGCGCTCGGAGAGATTCGAACTCCCGACCCTCGGAATCGAAATCCGATGCTCTATCCAGCTGAGCTACGAGCGCCCTGGGCCCGACATTGGGCCGCAGCCGAGACGCCCCAGTTCGCTGCTGGCGGGCAGCAGGCCGGATGACGTTCGGATGGGTTCGAATTAGCAGAGAGGCCCGCCAATAAAAAGCCCTTCCCGCCCCGATTCGAGACGGGGCAGACCCGCTCTTACCAGGTGCTATCGAAGAAGCCGAAATGCGGCTGCTGCGCCATCACCATCATCGGCCGCCCTTGCTGCGGCACCGGATGCGCTCTGGCGACCTTGCGCTTGGGCTGCTGCGCTGGGGTCTGAAGTGGCTGGGCCTGAGGAGTCTGGGCCTGGGCCTGCGCCTGAACTTGCGTCTTGGCTTCGGCCTTCTTGACCGCAGCGGCATCAGCCTTCGCGGCCGGCGTGAATTGAGCGAAAGTCTCGCGGACCCGCGCCTTGGCTGTAATCTCGGCCAAGGCCGGCGACATACCCTCCACGGGCGGCTGGGGAGCCGCGGCGGCGGCGATCTTCACCGCAGGGGCGGCAAGCGGCGGCTGAGTGGTGTCGAGCACGACGCGCTCCGGCAGGTGGCGATCGGACCGGATCCGGATCAACGGCTGTTCGTTGCTTGCGGTTGCAACCGCCTGCGTCACAGGCGAAGTCGGCAGAACGTGGTTCGCCGCGAGCAGCAGTGCGAGCAAGGCTCCACCGACAAAAATGAAATACCGAAGGATAGGCATTGGCCGCGCTCCGCCCGCCGCATCCCCGCGTGGGCTCTCCGCCTCAACAGGCGATCATTTAATTGGTTCCTGCCCCAGCCATTCGGTTCAAATGGCGACGGCAAGTTTTTTGGCCAAGGCCCCAGGACAGTAACTTTTCCGCTACCGAAAAATGCCGGCCTTAGGTCCGACGTGCTGCCACAAGCGAACACTTCGCCTGATCGGCATTCACATTGACGAAGCCGACAGGAATGCGCGCAAAAGTCTTGCGGCTCTTCATGTTAACCGTATCCGCCAGAACGCGGCTGCGGTCAGTGAGATGACTGCCATCGCGCCGCGCAAAAGCACAGGCGATCTCGACATCCTTTACGGCATAGTCGTTGTCGTTGCGCAGCGTGAACGTCACCAGCGCCTTCGAGCCATGGCCGCCGCGGCGCCAGGTCTGCGATGAAATCCTGATCCGACCGAGTTCAGCCATTGTCGGAATCTGAGCTTCGGATGGCGACGACACGACGGCCTCGTCGCCCGAAGGCGCCGTCTCGACCGCTGCCACGTCAGACCTCACCGGTTCGGCACTGTTGCCTCTGGAGAGAGGGAGCAGCATCCAGACGCCGCAACCGACGATGATGGCCGCCAACAGCCACAGCAGGCCTCGCCCAAATGAAACGCTCGCGATCGTCACCGCCCGCGCCAGTCGTTCGCCGGTCCCGGCGAAACGCCCTAACCCGATGCGGTCAAACCGAGCGTTCATGGTTGCCTCACCGATCGCGGCGGAAGCACGTTCGACAACGAATTCGGCCACTGCTTACCTTAATCGGGAAGACGAACTAAGGTTCCCGCGCAGCTTTCGAGTGGCAAGAGCGGTGGCGGTCACCGGCCGAGGCCGCTAACATGCGCTGCAACATCAAGACCCGTCGGGAGAACATGAAATGCCAGTCGTCACTTGGGATCACGTCCATCTGCGCAGCCCTGATCCAGAGGCCACGGCGGCCTGGTTGCGGGACATCCTCGGTGGCGAGATCGTGCAAGCGCCCGGACGGATCGACGTGAATCTTGGAGGCGCAAGGATCTTCATTGCGCCACTCGAAGGCGACAACGCGGTCAACCCGCCGCCGTCGCACCCGCATCAGGGCCTCGACCATTTCGGTCTCACGGTGAAGGACATCGACGCCGTCGCCGCCGAGATCAAGGCCAAGGGCGTCACCTTCACGCGCGAACCGACCACGATCCGCCCCGGCGTGCGCATCTGCTTCATCCGCGGCCCCGAAGGCATCTCCATCGAGCTGCTCGAGCGCGACAAGAAATATACCTGACACGGCGCGCGCCGCATCGGCTCACCGGTCGTCGTGCCGCCCGGAGCGCCTAAGTCATGCTGCCGGGCATGAAGCAGCGGATGGCGACGCCCATGTAGCCGTAGATCGGCCAGACCATGGTGCGTCCCACCCGGTTGGCTCCGAGATCACGGCCTCCTCGGGCACCTCGACCCAGACGAGCTCCTGCGGTCGGCCGTCGATCACGTAGCCATAGCGTGGAACACGGACCCGATAGTGCCCGTCCTTGCTGTCCCAGTCGGTGTCCGAGAGCGCCGAGCCGTCTGCATCGGAGCAGCAAGGCCCCTTGCCGCTTCGCAGGCCGTCGAACCAGGCCTTCAATTCGGCATTGGTGTTGACGAACTGGCCGCGGTCGCGCGCGTGCCCGAAGGGGGCTGCGAGTGCGATCAGGGTCAGGGCGCAAGCGAGGCTCGCCACGCTTCGCCAGCGTGCCGCGCCGCCAATCCGCCGTTGTCGTGTTTCGCAAATCGTGGGACGCACACTGTACAGACGCGGCTTCTCGCCGCCGGAATCGATCCAGTTGCTCACGTTTGTCTTGCTCCAGCACCCCGCGGCCAGTGCAACAATGGTTATGCATTTCGCGGGCCAACTTGATTCGCAACGACTGGCCTCGCTTCATGATCAGACCGTCATGGCGGCGTCATAGACAAGCCGGGACAACTACGGCTCACGGGCAGGCGCGCAAGCCCGGCGGCCAAACTCCCGCGTTGCGTGGGCGCATGCGCTTTGGCATAAATGCCCTACCGGTTACGCCATTGGGCGATGGCGGCCGGCCTCGGGACGTTATGAAGAACGGCCTCTATTCGATTCACGTGAACCTGCTCGATGGTCGGGTCGGCAAGGGCAGCGGCGTGATTCTTTTTCGCGACGGCAAGATTCTTGGCGGCGATGCCTACCTCTATTACACCGGCAGCTACACGGTGAAGGACAATACCTTCAAGGGCGAGGTGCTGGTCCAGCGTCACACCTCGCCGCGGGGTGACGACAATCCGCTGTTCGGCGGCCCTGCCGCGGTCGGCATCGGCGTCAGCGGCACCTTCACGGAGACGCGCGGGGACATGACGGGGACCGCGCTGGTCGGCAAGGCTAGCCAGATTTTCGGCGCAACGCTGCACAAGCTTGCAGAGGCCGACTAGAGCTTCGGTTCTGATTGAATCAGAATCTCAGCTCTCAATTGTTGTTATTTCGACGTTTTCTTCGCGCGAACCGGGCATCTACTTCGCTCGAAAACGCTCGGGCTATTCCGCGGCCTGCTCGAGTGGCGCGACTCGCGGCAGGATGATCTGGATACGTGTGCCGCCGCCCGGTTCGGAATCCAGATCGAGCCGTCCGCCAAGCCTGTTCGTGACGATGCTGTAGACGATGTGCAGCCCGAGGCCGGTGCCGCCCTGGTCGCGGCGCGTCGTGAAGAACGGATCGAAGGCACGGCGGCGGACGTCGAGCGACATGCCGCAGCCATTGTCGGAGAAGATGATCTCGACATTGTCCTTGCCGGACTCGCGCACCTGGATGTCGATGGTCCCCGGCCGGCCGTCCGGGAAGGCGTGCGCCACCGCGTTGAGAAACAGATTGGTCAGGACCTGGCCGTACGGTCCGGGATAGCTGTTCATGGTCAGATCGGGCTGGCACTCGACATTGAGCGTCAGATTGTGCTTTCGCAGGCCGGGCCGCAGACTCATCACCACCTGCTCGGTGAGGTCACCGAGATCGAAGCTGCGCTGGTCCGAATAGTTGCGGTCGGCGGCGACTTGCTTGAACGATTGGATCAGCTCGGCGGCGCGATTGAGATTGGAGACGAGCTGCGAGGACGCGTCGCGGCTGGTATGGAGAAAGTCGTTGAGCGTGGAGCGGCGCAACTCGCCCCGCTCGACCTCGGCGGTGAACATCGCGGTCTTGCGCTCCAGCGCGGAGGCGACCGTGAGGCTGATGCCGACGGGATTGTTGACCTCGTGTGCGACGCCGGCGACGAGGCGCCCGAGCGCCGCCAGCTTCTCCGCCTCGATCAACGAGGCCTGGGTCTCGCGCAGATTGCGCAGCGCGGTCTCGGCGGATTCCTTGGCTTTCCGCATCTCCTGCTCGCCGCGCTTGCGCTCGCCGATATCGAGCGCCACGGTGACGATCCGCTCGATCTCGCCTTCTGCATCGAGCAGCGGCAGCTTGTTGACGAGCCATTGCCGCATGTGGCCGGAAGAATCAATGTACTCCTCTTCGTAGAAGCCGAGACCTTTTCGCAGCGTCAGCACGCGCTTGTCGCTCTCGTCGGACTTGGCCGCGCCGTAGCGCGACATCAGGTCGGCCGTGGTGCGACCCAGTGCATCGCCGGGCTCGATTCCGAAGATGCCGGCCATGTAACGGTTCATCAGCACGTAGCGCAGATCGCGATCCTTGACGTTGATGACCGCGGGCACGGTGTCGATGACCTGCTGGAGCAGGCGCCGCCCTTCGGCGATGGCGTCTTCGGCGCGCTTCTGGTCGGTGATGTCGCGCAGCGTGCCCTCGTAGCGGACGATGTTGCCCGCCTCGTCGCGGACGCCGGTGGCACTGTCGGACAGCCACAAGATGTCGCCGCCGCGCTGGCGCACCTGGTATTCGAACTCGCGCACCATGCCGTCGCGTGCCATCAGCCGCTGATATTCGACGCGTGCCTCGGGATTGACGTAGATGGTGTGGGCGATGTCGTTGATGCTGTCGATCAGCTGCTGCGGGCCATCGTAACCCATCATCCGCGCCAGCGCCGGATTGGCGTTGAGGAGGTCGCCGGCCGGCGTCGTGACATAGATGCCATCGACCGAGCCCTCGAACAGCTTCCGGTAGCTCTCTTCGGCAAGGCGCTGCTCGGTCAGTGCGCGCACCGCCGCCTCGCGCGCCGTGTCGGCCTCTTCCAGCGCGCGGCGGAACACTTCGGCCGCCCGCGCAATGTCGCCGATCTCATTATCGAGGTCGGCGGACGGGATCGAGGTGTTCTTCTCGCCGGCTGCGAGCGCGCGGATCGACCGCGCGATCTGGGCAAGAGGACGGACTGTCCGCCGCACCACGAAGCCGGCCGCGAGAATGCCGATCAGCACGCCGATGGTACCGAGCACGATGCTCTGCCAGCGCGCCTCCGTCAGCGTGCGGGCAAAGTCGCGCGACAGCACGTGGCCGCGCCGGGCGCTGACCTCGCGCAGCAATTCGGTGACGCGGCCGATCAGCCGGCCCTCGGTTCCCAGTACTTCGCGGTCGATGTCGGCGATCTGCCGTTCCCGGACAGCGACCGCGATGATAGCCTCGGCGTAATCGTTGACGGCCGATCTGAGCTTCGGATCAGCGATCCCCATCGCCCACATGCTCTGCGCCGCCTGCTCGGCCGCGGACGGGTTGCGCGCAAGCAAACCGAGCGCGATCCGGCTCTGCGCTTCCGACAGGCGGGATGCCAGTTCTCGGTCCCCGGTGCCGGAGACAGCCGCATCGAACTGGTCGCGGAGCGGCGGCAGGCCGGCAAGTAGCTGGGCGCGGCGGTCGATCAAGGTCGAGATCCGCTCCAGCCCGCTGCGATAGGTCGCAAGCCGCTCGCTGACCCCGTCGATCATATCCTGCTGCTCGGGCACGAGCTCGATGCGGGTCTTCTTCAGGATGTCACTGAGCGTCGAGGCCGCCTCGCCCACCTGCTTGAACTGGATTCCGGCGCCGGGATCGGTGACGAAGTCGCGCGCGGCGAGCCGCAGCTCGTTCATGCGGCGGTCGATGTCCTCGGCGAGATCGCCGACGCTCTGCAGCCGCTGCAGCTCGGCAAAGGTCCTGTCGATGTGCCGGATCGCGATCACGCTCGCGGTCGAGGTGACGATGATCACCGCCAGCACCAGAAGGAAGCTGCCGAACGTGAGCTGGCCGATGGAGAGCGAGAATGTTCGCTTTTTCTCAGGGGTCGGCGTCAATTCGGCGGACATTGGTGATGTGAGGACCGGGCTATTGGAGCTCCCAATATACGACGTATTGCGGTCCCGGGGGAACATGCGTCTGGCCGCCGAATATCCTTAATATTAAAGCCCTGCCGCCCTCCCTGGCGCCGGTTTTACGACGTTTTGACGTCGGCCGGCCGCCGGGCCGGGATGGTCATGGCGGCGACGCCGAGGACGACGCAGGCAAGGCCGATCCAGGCGGTCCGGCTCAGGCCCTCGCCGAGGAAGGCGACGCTGATGGCAACCCCGATCGGCACGCGGAGATAGGCCTGCGCGGTGGTGCCGACCGAGCCCAGGGTCTGGATCAGGCGGAAATAGATCACGAAGGCCGCGGCGGTCGAGAAGGTCGCCAGCGCGAGCAGCGCCAGCACGGAACTCAGCGAGGGCGACAGCGTCCAGGGCTGCTCGACGATGAGCAAGGCCGGGATCAGCGCCGCCGCCCCCGCCAGCAGCGAGCCGGCCGCAGGCGCCATGGGATCGAGGCCCTTGAAGCTGCGACCGAAGATCGCGGCGCAGGCGTAGCAGATGGTGGCGGCAACGATGGCGGCCTCCGCGACGAGGCCGTTTCCGACATCATGGAAGGCATCGACGCCGACGATCAGCAGGATGCCGGCCATGCCGGCGACCACGCCGACCAGCTTTCGCGGTGTCGTCGCCTCGTGACGCGTCACAACGGCCGTGAGCAGGAAGGTGAAGATCGGGCCGGCCGAGTTGAGGATGGTCGCGAGCGCGGCGTCGACATGGCGCTCGCCCCAGGCGATCAACGTCCAGGGGATCACGCTGTTGAGCACGGCCTGGAAGGCGAAGCGTTGCCAGGTCGCGGCATCCGTCGGCATCCTGATGCCCCGCGCCCACATAATCGCGAGCAGCAGCAGGCCGGCAATCGTGGTGCGCGCTGCGATCAGCGTGATCGGCGGAATGGTGGCGACGCCGAGCTTGATGAAGGTGTAGGAGCCGCCCCAGAGCGTTGCGAGCGCGAGCAGCAGCGCCAGCTCGACGGCAATGTTGTTGTCCTGCCGGTTGTCCATGTCGCGCGCTCCGTCCCGTTGTCCGGGACGGAACCTAGCGCGTCTGCCCTCGCGGATACTTCGTTGTGTGTCGAACTGTCCTAGCCGACCGCCCCAACCTCGAACACTTCGCCGTCATAGCCGGCCTCGCGGGGGATGCGGAGCTGGCGGCCGGTGTCGGTCTTGGTCATGACAGGCATCACCGTCACGACAGACATGCCGCGGGCGTGCTCCAGCGCGGCGCTCACGCTCGACTGCTTGGCGAGCCGAATCAAATTGCGCGTGGTCGGGAACGGCAGCTTGAAGCGGCCGCTCTCGCCGCCCTCCACGGCCTCGCGCGGCGAGACCCAGATCGAATCGGTCGACTCCCGGCCGTCATGCGCGCCGAGCTGGTCGGGCGGTGCTGCCGCAAGGAAGAACCAGGTGTCGAAACGTTTTGGCATCCCCTCGGGCGTGATCCAGTGCGCGTAAGGCACCAGCGTATCGAGCGCGAGCTGGAGGCCGTTATCGGCCAGAATGCTCAGGAAGCTAACCTTGTGCTCGTTGAGCGCGACGCGATGCGCATCGGCGATCTCGCCGGCGCGCCTGGCGTCAACAGGCGTGCCCGAATCCTTCGACCGCGCCAGCAGGATGCCGCTTTCCTCAAAGGTCTCACGGATCGCAGCGATCCGAAACCCGCGGTCCGCTTCACTCAGGCCCTCGCCGCCCGAATACAGGTCGGAGCGCTTGACGATCTCCTGATCGCCGGCATCGACGCTGCCGCCGGGAAACACCAGCGCGCCCGAACTGAACTCGATCTGATGATGGCGGACCATCATGAAGACTTCAATTTCCTTCGCTGCTGCGCCGTCGCGCAGCAGGAGGATCGTCGACGCAGGGCGTGATGCTGTCGTCTCGGCCATTCGACTAACCTGCCGCGCTGGATTGCGGGCCGAGATTGGCGCGCTTGTCGACGCGGGCGACGCGCGACAGCAGGTACTCGACCTCTGCCTTCGCCGCCGGCGTGATGGTGGCGCCTGGCTTGCGCTGGACGCTGGAGGCGATGATGCCGCGCTTCTGCAGCACGTATTTGCGCACGGCAAGGCCCGCGCCAGGCTGCTGCTCGTAGCGGATCAGCGGCAGATGTGCGTCGAACAGATCATGGGCGGCGTCGCGCTTGCCTTCCTTCGAAAGTCGCACGACGTCGATCAGAAGCTCGGGGAAGGCATAGCCGGTCATGGCGCCGTCGGCGCCGCGCTCCATCTCAAAGTCCAGAAAGAGCCCGCCGTTGCCGCAGAGGATCGAGAGCGGCCGCAGCGAGCCGTCCTTCTGGAAATTGCGCAGCGTCGAGATCTTTTCCAGCCCCGGCCAGTCCTCGTGCTTGAGCATCACGCAGTTCGGATTGTCCATGACGATCTTGCGGATCACGGCGGGGGTGAACACCACCGACAAGGTCAGCGGATAGTCCTGGAGCACCCAGGGCACGTCGGGGCCGATGGCTTCGGCCGCCTGCTTGTAATAGCCGATGATCTGGTCGTCGGTCCGCAACGACGGCGGCGGCGCGATCATCACACCGGCCGCACCGGCCTCCATCGATGCCTTTGCCAGCGAGCGCATGGTGGCGAAACCCGGCGCGGAGACGCCGACGATCACCTGCATTTTCTTGGCGCGCTTGACGAAGCGTACCGCCACCTGTTCGGCCTCGGCGGCATCGAGCTTCGGCGCCTCGCCAAGAATGCCCAGCACCGTGACGCCGTCGCAGCCGACCTCCTCGTAGAAATCGGTCAGGCGGTCGATCGAGCGCTCGTCGATCCGGCCGTCATCGTGGAACGGCGTCGGCGCGATTGCGAAGGTGCCCTTGGCGTCGGGGGTGAGTTTCATCTAGTCCTCTATCCTCTTGTTCATCATTTCGGGACGATGCGTTAGCATCGAACCCGGAATCTCGAGGTCCCGGGTTCGCGCGCTGCGCGCCCCGGGACGACCATGGCCTAAAACCGCCGCGCCCCCATCTTGATCTGCTCTTCGGAGAAGAAGATCTCCTTGGCATGATCGGCGATGTCCTGGGCCTTCCAGCCCGTGTGCGGCGGCTTCCAGCCGTCCATTTCCATCATCCGCATTTCGCGCACGCCGCGGGGCCCGGACACGCCCAGCACCTTGCCGGTCTGGTCGCCCGACAAGTCGCTGACCATGTATAGCACGGCCGGCGCGATGCCGTCCGGCCCCAGCGCCGCACCGGGGTTCTCCTTATAGCGGGGCAGGTCTGCGGTCATGCGGGTCAACGCGCCCGGCGCAAGCGTCCAGATCCGGATGTTGTATTTGCGGCCCTCGATCGCCAGCACGTTGGACAGGCCCCAGATCCCGCCCTTGGCCGCGCCGTAATTGCTCTGGCCGAAATTGCCGATCAAGCCCGAGGTCGAGGAGGTGTTGACGATGACCCCGCCGCCGTTTTCCCGCATCCAGCGAAACACCGGCATGGTGCAACAAAAGGTGCCCTTCAGATGCACCTTGATGACCTTGTCCCAGTCAGACTCAGAGGCCTTGGCGAAGGTCTGGTCACGCAGAATGCCGGCATTGTTGACGAGGATGTCGGCGCGGCCGAAATGCTTGATGGCGTCGTCGAACACCGACTGGCCGCCTTCCATAGTGGAGATGTCGGCGCCGTTGGCGACCGCTTTGCCGCCTTCGGACTTGATCGCATCCACCACGAGCTGCGCCATCGATGTGTCGGCGCCGGAGCCGTCACGGGGACCGCCGAGGTCGTTGACGACGACGGAAGCCCCTTCCCGCGCGAACAGCTTTGCGTAGGCCTCACCGAGCCCCCCACCCGCGCCGGTGATCAGCGCAACCTTGCCGTCGAGTAGTCCCATGGTGGCGTCTCCCTTTGTTTTTTTGCTCCGTCATGGCCGGGCTTGTCCCGGCCATCCACGAACTTGGTCGCCAACCGCGCGGAAGAACGTGGATGCCCGGGACAAGCCCGGGCATGACGAGATAACTCAGAGCGCGTCGAGCGGCATCATCAACCCAGCACCGTCTTGCCGTTCTTGATCACGGTGACGCCGCGCGACTTCACCTTGGCTTCGAACGAGATCACGCTGCCGTCCTTCCAGAGGTCCATGGTCACGGTCTCGCCGGGATAGACTGGCGAGGAGAACCGCGCGACGTGCTGGCGGAAGGCGGAGGCGTCGTAGTCGGCATAGGTCTGGAGTACGCCGCGGCAAGTGATGCCGTAGGTGCACATGCCGTGCAGGATCGGGCGCGGGAAGCCGGCCTTCTTCGCGAATTCGGGATCGGAGTGCAGCGGGTTACGGTCGCCGCAGAGACGATAGACCAGCGCCTGGTCCGGGCGCGTCACGATGTCGATGGTCGTGTCGGGTGCGCGCGACGGGATCTTGTGCGGATCCGGCTGGGTCAGGTTCGGCCCGCCAAAGCCGCCGTCGCCGCGGGCGAAGCGCGAGGCGACCAAAGTTGCCAGCTTCTCGCCCTTCTCGTTCTTGAGCACGGTCTGGTGGCTGATGACGACGCCCTTGTCCTTGCCCTTGTCGTAGACTTCGACCACGGAGGAATCGGCGGTGATGTGTGCCGCCACCGGCAGCGGCTGGTGGAAGGTGATGTCGCGCTCGCCGTCGACCACCATCACACGGTTGAGGTTCATCTCGCCGGGACCCGCGCCCCACGCCGCGACGGATGCAAAAGTCGGCACCACCTTGAGCGGCCGCGGCGTCAGCGTGCCCTCGTTGACGAAAGCGAGCTCGTTCTCGTCCATCGGATCGGCGCCGAGCCCGATGCCGTAGGCGTAGAGCATCACTTCGCGATCGGTGTAGGCATATTTCTGGCCGAGGTTCTTGAGGCCTTTGAGTTCGTCGTATCTGGCGGACATTTTTGTTGTTTCCTCCCGGCAGCTTCAGCTGAGCGGCGCCCATTGTTGCGCCCTCTCCCCTTGTGGGAGAGGGCTACAAGGTGCCCGCAACAAACTCGTTTGGGTGAGGGGTTCGCTCCTCATCGAACAATCTCTCTGTGGAGAGATACCCCTCATCCGGCGCTTCGCGCCACCTTCCCCCACAAGGGGGAAGGGAAGAACTCACCGCGCCTACTACGCCGGCGTAAAAAACGGCAGCGGCGCGCCATCGGTCGGCTTGAACACCACCTTCACCTTCTGGCCGATCTTCAACGTCGTCAAATCGCAATCGACGAAATTGGTCTGGAGCGACGGCCCCTCCTTCAGAGTGACGTAGCCGATCGCGTAGGGGCCGGTCGGCGACTTTCGCATCAGGCTGTAAGTGTAGATCGTGGCCTCGCCCGAAGACTCCTCCCACACCGTCTTGTCGGAGTAGCAGAACGGGCAGATCGCGCGCGGGAAGTAATGCGCTTCGCCGCAGGCGGTGCAGCGTTTGATCATGAACTTGCCCTGCTTGGCCGCGTCCCAGAACGCGGCGGTCTCGGGGTTCGTCACCGGGGCCGGATATTTCTTGGCTTCGCTCATCACACGCGCTCCAGAATGGCCGTCGAGGCGGCGTGGCGGACGCCGAGAAGCCCGCCGGTGCCGTGGGCGATGGCGAGATCGCAATTCTTGACCTGCACCTTCGGATGCGCCTCGCCGCGCAGTTGCCGCACGGCTTCGAGGATCTTGGTCATGCCGCCGCGGTTGACGGGATGGTTGCTGCAGAGACCACCGCCATCGGTGTTGAACGGCAGCTTGCCGACGCCCGAGATCAAATTGCCGTCGGCGACGAACTTGCCGCCCTCGCCCTTCTTGCAGAAGCCGAGGTCTTCGAGCTGCATCAGGACGGTGATGGTGAAGCTGTCGTAGATCGAGGCGTATTTGATGTCCTTCGGCGTGATGCCGGCCTCCTCGAACGCACGCGGGCCCGACCAGATGCCGGCGGAGTACGTGAGGTCGAGATCCTTGCCGCCGCGTGGCCCCTTCATCGCCTCGCCATGTCCGATCAGTTTGACCAGCGGCTTCTTCAGGCTTTTTGCGATCTCGGGCGTCGTCACGATCAGCGCGCCGCCGCCGTCGGAGACGACGCAGCAATCCATGCGATGCAAGGGATCGGAGATCATCGGGGAGTTCAGAACGTCCTCGACGGTGACGACGTCCTTGAGCATCGCGTGCGGATTGTATTGCGCGTGGTGCGAGGCCGCGACCTTGATCCAGGCGAGCTGCTCGCTGGTGGTGCCATAGTCGTGCATGTGGCGCATGGCACACATGCCGTAGGCATTGTGCGTAGTCGCGCCGTAAGCCGTCTCGAAATCGGCTTCCGCGCCGGCCGCGCGCGGCGGCATCGCGCCGGTGCGCGGCTTGCCGGCCAGCGTGATCAGCGCGATCGAGCACTTGCCCGCGGCGATGGCTTCAGCGGCGTGGCCGAGATGGATGATGTAAGAACAGCCACCGGTCTCGGTGGAATCGACATGACGGAGCTTTTTGGTGTTCAGCCCGAGATAATCGACCATCGGCCAGGCGCCGCCCGGGGCATCGCCCGCGCAGAAATAGCCGTCGACATCGTCCTTGCTGAGCCCGGCATCCTCGATCGCGCCCTTGGCGACTTCGGCATGGAGCTGCGCGGTGGATTTGTCCGGCGCATGCCGGGTCGGGTGTTCGTAGATCCCGGCAATGTAGGCCTTGCCCTTGATGGTCAAATAAGGTCTCCGCTGGCGTTTCTCACTTCCGGTTTTTTCTGAACCGCTGCTGCCCTGTTGGCAAGCGCGGAAATATTCCGCCGGGCGAGAGGGCAGCGCGTTGGCGCAAATCGCCGAGGTGCGGCGGGAGGGCCTCTGCTGCCGGATCGTCCTTGCGAGCGCAGCGAAGCAATCCAGGAATCTTTCCGCGGACGCTTTCTGGATTGCTTCGCTGCGCTCGCAATGACGGGAACGACGGGCAGAACCCTAAAGGTGTTTTGCCCGACGGCACAAGCGGTTTCGTTTTATCGAAAAACCCTTTTCCGCGAAAACAACCCCATGCACAGTAGAATGGTGGTTGATTTCATACAGGAATTTGTGGGGTGGATTAGCGAGCCCACCCCACAAATTCTACTCCGCTGCGATCTGCCTTGGTGCCGGCGGCGGGTTGGCCAAATCGGCGGCGAGCTGGGCGTAGCGGGCCTTGGCGTCTGCGACGGCCTTCTCCTTGACCGGGCCGTAGCCGCGAATGCGGTCGGGCAACGACAGCAGCTCCACCGCGGTGTCGATCGTGAGCGGCGACAGCAAGCCGAGCACGGTGGCGACGTCCTTCTCGTAGCCGGCGATGAGATCGCGTTCGAGCTTGCGGTCCGCACTGCGACCGAAGATGTCGAGCGGCGTGCCGCGCAGGAACTTGAATTTTGCCAGCATACGAAACACCGGAAGCATCCACGGGCCGAAGGCGCGCTTCTTCGGGCGGCCGAGCGCATCGACGCCCCTGCTGAGAATAGGCGGGGCCAGGTTGAAATTGAACTTGAAGTCGCCTTCGAACTGGTCTCCGAGCTGCTTTTCGAACGCGCCGTCGGTGTAGAGGCGCGCAACCTCGTATTCGTCCTTGTAGGCCAGCAGTTTTGCGTAATTGACCGCAACGGCGCGCGTCAGCGCCTCGTCATAGCCGCCCTGTCTGGCGGCGTCGCTGACCTGGTCCACCAGCTTGCGGTAGCGCTTGGCCAAGCGGCCGTTCTGATAGGCGGTGAGGTGTTTTGCGCGGTGCTCGACGAGTTCGTCGAGCGTCATGGCGTCCAGCGTCTTCGGTGCGACGACTTCGTCAGTCCCCTTCAGCATGCCGGCGAGGCGCTGGGGATCGGCGACCGCGAGGCGGCCGAGGCGGAAGGCTTCCTTGTTCATCTTGATCGAGACACCGTTGACCTCGATCGCCTGCTCGATCGACTCCGCCGACAACGGCAGCAAGCCCTTCTGATAGGCGTAGCCCATCATCATCATGTTGGTGGCGATGCTGTCGCCGAGCAGCTGCTCGGCCGGCTTGGTGAAGTCGAAAAACACCGAGTCCTCATGTAGCGCGGTTTCCAGCAACCCGTTCAGCTTGCGGGTCTGGAAGTTGAAGTCGCGGTTGAGAACGAAGTCGGCGGTGGGAATGACGTGGCTGTTGATGATGCCACGGGTGCGGCTGCTATCGCAGAGCGAGATGGTGTCCTTGGCAACCGCGACCACCTCATCGGCTGCGAGCACGACATCGGCCGTGCCGGTGACGATGCGCGAGCAGGTCACCTCGGC
This sequence comes from Bradyrhizobium sp. WSM4874, assembly GCF_055811835.1. Classification (NCBI taxonomy): domain Bacteria; kingdom Pseudomonadati; phylum Pseudomonadota; class Alphaproteobacteria; order Hyphomicrobiales; family Nitrobacteraceae; genus Bradyrhizobium; species Bradyrhizobium sp. WSM4874. The sequence continues at coordinate 406,569 of NZ_JBVVPR010000001.1, read as the reverse complement.
CGGATGGTCGGACAGCCGGACGTGGCTGAGCACCGCCCCACCCTTTTGCGCCAGGCCCGACATGTCGAGGATCATCGAGGCCTTGCCCTCGATATGGGCGGCCATGCCGAGCAGCGCGCCGATGGTCAGCACGCCGGTCCCGCCGACGCCGCCGACCGCGATGTTGTAGGGCTTGTCCAGGTTCGGGCGCGATGCCGGCTCGGGCAGATCGCCGATATCGCCGACGCCCGCCGGCGCGCGCTTGCGCATCTTGCCGCCATCGACGGTGACGAAGGACGGGCAAAAGCCTTTGACGCAGGAATAATCCTTGTTGCAGGTCGACTGATTGATGGCGCGCTTGCGGCCGAACTCGGTCTCCAGCGGCTCGACCGAAATGCAGTTCGATTGCACCGAGCAATCGCCGCAGCCTTCACACACCGCCGGATTGATCAGCACACGGCGCGCCGGATCCTCCATCGTGCCGCGCTTGCGGCGACGGCGCTTCTCGGCGGCGCAAGTCTGCACGAAAACGATCGCGGACGCGCCCTTGACCTTGCGCAACGTTTTCTGGACCGCGTCGAGCTCGTCACGATGCGCGGTCTTGACGCCGGGCGCGATCTCGTTCGCCGGATAGGCGTCGGGATTTTCCGAGACGAGATAGATCTCGCGGATGCCTTCGCTGTGAAGCTGGAAGGTGATCTGCTGCGGCGACAATTCGCCGTCGACATGCTGGCCGCCGGTCATCGCGGTCGCGTCGTTATAGAGGATCTTGTAGGTGATGTTGGCGCCGGAGGCGATCGCCTGGCGGATCGCGAGGCTGCCGGAGTGGAAATACGTGCCGTCGCCGAGATTGGCGAACACGTGCTCTTCCTTGGTGAAGGGGGCAACGCCGACCCACGGCACACCCTCGCCGCCCATGTGTGTGAAGGTCTCGGTGGAGCGATCCATCCACAGCGCCATGAAGTGGCAACCGATGCCGGCAAAGGCGCGACTGCCTTCGGGCACCTTGGTCGATGTGTTGTGCGGGCAGCCGGAGCAGAAATACGGGGTGCGGGCGACAGGCGCGGTCGCCTGCATTTGCGACGCCTGGCGGCCGTTGAACCAATCGGCCTTGGCGCGCAGCATCGTTGCAATTTCGGGATTGAGATCAAGTCGAAGCAGCCGCTCGGTGAGCGAGCTGGCCAGCGAGGCGACGCTGAGTTCTTCGGCAAAGGGGAGGAAGCGCTTGTCGTGATCGTCCATCTTGCCGATGATCCGGGGACGGACATCGTCGCGCCAGTTGAACAGCTCCTGCTTCACTTGATTCTCGACGATCTCGCGGCGCTCTTCGATGATGAAGATTTCCTCGAGGCCTACAGCGAATTGCCTGACGCCTTCCGGCTCCAGAGGCCAGGGCATGCCGATCTTGTACAATCGAAGTCCGATCTTGGCGGCGACCTCGGGCGTGATACCGAGCTCGCGCAGCGCCTGACGGATATCCTCGTAGCTCTTGCCGGACGCCATGATGCCGTAGCGCGCGTTCGGCGAATCCATCGTGATGCGATTGACCTTGTTGGCGCGCGCAAAGGCGATCGCGGCAAAGCCCTTGTAGTCCTGCAGGCGGCGGTCCTGGGCGAAGCGGTCGTCGGGCCAGCGCAGATTGAGGCCACCCTCGGGCATCTCGAAATCGGTCGGGATCACGAACGGCGTCATCTCGTCGGTGAGGTCGATCTCGGCGGTGGTCTCCACCGTCTCCGTGATCACCTTCATGCCGACCCAGCAGCCCGAGTAGCGCGACATCGCGATACCGAGAAGACCCATCTCGATCATCTCGTGGACGCTCGACGGGTAGAGATAGGGCATCAGCGCCGACATGAAGGCGTGGTCGGATTGATGCGGGACGGTCGAGGATTTTGCACCGTGGTCGTCGCCGGCGAGACACAAGACGCCACCGTTCTTGGCGGAGCCCGCGGCATTGCCGTGGCGGAAGACGTCGCCGCAGCGATCGACGCCGGGGCCCTTGCCGTACCAGATGCCGACCACGCCATCATACTTGGCGCCGGGCGAGAGGTTGAGCTGCTGCGAGCCCCAGACCGCGGTCGCGGCCAGATCCTCGTTCACGCCGGGCTGAAACTTGATGTTGTATTGCTCGAGATGCTTGCGCGCCGCGAAGAGCTGCTGGTCATAGCCGCCGAGCGGCGAGCCGCGATAGCCGGAGATGAAGCCCGCGGTGTTCAGCCCCGCGGCACGGTCGCGCCGGATCTGGGCCATCGGCAGGCGGACCAGGGCTTGAATGCCGGTCGTGAAAATATGTCCGGTGTCCTGGGTGTATTTCTGATCGAGACTGATCGGACCCTGGTTGATGCCCATTATGTCCTCTTCCGCCCTTTTGAGCGCTTGGCTGCTTAAGCCGTTGCCTGCCCGTTGTTTTTAGCTAGGGCGCGCCGACCATTTCCGCCACTCTATGTCGGATATTTCACGCTCCGCATCACAATTCTGGACCAAAGGCAGCGTCGGGTAAAAATCGCAATTTCGTGGCTGCATTGGCATCCGCGATTTTCATTTTGTGTCACCATACCCCCGCCGTCGCGCAACGAATTGACGCCCGCTCGTCCGGGACGGCGTCGATGGGTCGCAGGAGAGGCTTTCGATGCGGACGATTCTGGCTGGCCTGGCTCTCGTGGGTCTGGCGTTGTGCAGTGCGGTTGCGAGCGCGGCCGTTGCTGCCGAGCCGTCACCCGAGCTGATCGCCTACGGCAAAGCGCTGGTGGAGGCCGGCGATTGCGCTGGCTGCCACACCGCCGATCCGGCCAAACCGCTCGCAGGCGGAAAGCGCATCGACACGCCCTTCGGCGCGATCTACGCGCCGAACCTGACGCCTGACCGCGACACCGGGATCGGCGCCTGGACCGACGCCGATTTCACTCGCGCCGTGCGCACCGGTGTCGCGCCCGACGGCTCCAACTATTACCCGGCGTTCCCCTACCCCTATTTCACGCGGATGACGAAGGATGACACGCTGGCGATCCGGGCCTATCTCGGAACGCTCGCGGCCATCAGCAGCCGCAACAAGCCGCCAGAACTGCGCTGGCCGTTTGGCTATCGCGGCCTGATGCGGATCTGGAACATGGTCTATTTCAAACCCGGCCTGTTCGAGCCGGACCAGAGCCAGAGCGCGGCGTGGAATCGGGGCGGCTATCTCGTCACCGGGCTCGGTCATTGCGGCGCCTGCCATACGCCGAAGAACTATTTTGGCGCGGACAGGCAGGCGCAGGCCCTCGCGGGCAACGAGGTCGGCGGCTGGTACGCGCCAAGGCTCGATGGTGCCGCCCGCACCGGGCTGAAATCGTGGAGCCTCGAGGACGTCACGGAATATCTTCAGAGCGGGCGCAACGCCAGGAGCCATGCCAGCGGGCTGATGGCGGAGGTGGTCGTCAACTCGACCTCGAAGATGAGCGACGCCGACGTGCGCGCGATCGCGGTTTACCTGAAGAACCTGCCGCCAGCACGGCGTGAGACGATGGTGACGCCGCCTGACGATGCCGAGATGAAGGCCGGCAAGGCCATCTACGCCAAGCTCTGCATCGCCTGCCATGAGGCCGACGGATCCGGCGCACCGCGGATCTATCCGCCGCTGCCTGCCAACGCGCTGCTGCAATCGGTCAATCCGTCCTCGACCTTGCGCATCATTCTCGACGGCGCCCACACTGTGACCACGCCACGCGCGCCCAATACGGGGGAGATGCCGGCCTATTCCAACCAGCTGTCCGACCAAGAGGTCGCGGCGGTGACGAACTACATCCGCAATTCCTGGGGCAACGCCGCGCCACTGGTGACGCCGGCGCAGGTGGCGAGGGCGCGGAAGCAGGAGCCGTAAAGAAAGAACCTCGCGCCGCAGCGACGGTACGCTCCCTCGCCCCGTCTTACGGGGAGAGGGTTGGGGTGAGGGGCTGCTTCAGCGAAGATAGTGACAGTTAGACTCGCGGAGAGCCCCCCTCACCCGCCACGCTTCGCGCGTCGACCTCTCCCCGCAAGCGGGGCGAGGTAAGAAAGAAGACCTACCGCTGCTCGTCTTCCGTGAACACGAATTTCGGCATCTCCCATTTGTAGCGCACTGCCAGCAGGCGGAAGCTGATGCCGAGGGCGAACGTCAAAATGGTCCAGAGCTCAGCGTTCAGCTTGAGACCGAACGCGGTCGCATAGAACAGTCCCGTCACCACCGAGACGCTGGCGTAGAGCTCGGAGCGAAACAGCAGCGGGACGTCGTTGCAGAGCACGTCCCGCAAGACGCCGCCGGCACAACCGGTCACCATGCCGGAGACGATGACGATCGGCAGCGTGGCATCCATCTGCCAGGCGATGTCGCAGCCGGTCATGGTGAAGACGACGAGGCCGATGGCATCGAGCACGATGAAGGCCAATTTCAGCCGGTGCACCAGCCGCGCCATCAGGATGGTGAGGAAGGCGGCGCCGCCGGCCAGCGCGAGGTAGATGGGATTCTGCACCCAGGCCAGCGGATAATGCCCTAGGAAGAGATCGCGCAAGGTGCCGCCGCCGAGCGCCGTGATGCAGCCGAGGAAGCAGACGCCGAGCCAGTCCATGCTGCGGCGGCCGGCTGCGAGCGCGGCGGTCATGCCTTGCGCTGCGACCGCGACCAGCGACAACAGATGCAGCACGCTATCGCTCGGCGGCAAGCTCCACATCGTTTTGTCCCCCTTCCGTCAGCGGAGCTTACGCTTCGGGTTCCCCGGCGAACAGGTTCCGATTCACGCCGCGGGCGCAACATGCGACGAAAGCATTAAGGAGGGCGGAACAGAATCTCGCATCCACGGGTTGTCCCGCCGCAATAATCGAGGAGAACCAATCGATGGCTGACGACCGTTTTACGAACGATCCGTACCGCCCGAATCTCGCCGATGATGAGTATCGCAATGCGGCGCGACGGGATGCCCAGCTTCAGGCCGACCCTGAGCTTGGCGAAGGCCCCGCCTCCAGCGGCAAGGTAGCCCTGTTCGCAGTGGCAATTGCCTTGGTGCTGGGTGCCGTGTTCTACGGCCTGAACAACACGAACACCGGCAACCAGGCGAGCACCACGCCGGCAACGCAGACCGCCCAGCAGGCGCCGGCTACCAATCCGGCCGCACCTCCAGGCATGCGTGATGTGACGCCGCGCACCAACACCGGCCCGGGCGTGACCACGGGCGCCGCGCCGAGCAAGCCGGCCCCGGATACGCCGGCGCCCACTGAGGGCGCGAAGTAACGATTTACAACAATATGCGACAGCGGCGGGATGCTCATCCCGCCGCTTTCGTTTGTCTCTAGCTGAACATCCTGTTGAGCTCGCCGCCGGGATAGCCGCCCGCGAGTTCCGCGAAGGTGCCCTTCTCCGCCATTTCTTTCGCGGCCCGCATGAAGCCGCCCCAGGCGGCGCGAGCGAGCGAACCGCCGACGCTGATCCGGCGCACGCCAAGATCGGCAGCTTCCTGCAATGACAGCCCGGAGCCGCCGATCAGCAGGTTGAATGGTTTGGGTGCGACAGCCTTCACCACCGCGGCGATGTCCTCGCGGCTCTTCAAGCCCGGCGCGTAAAGGCAATCGGCGCCGGCATCGGCGTAGGCGGCCAGCCGGTCGATGACGAGCTTGAGGTCGGTCACGCCCCACAGATAGGCCTCGCAGCGGCCGACCAAGAGAACGCCGCTGTCGCCGATCGCCGTGCGCGACGCCTTGATGCGCTCGACTGCGAGCGCGCGCTCGTAGATCGGCTTGTCCTTGTCGCCGGTGGAATCCTCGATCGACAGGCCGGCAACGCCGGTGCGCACGCAGCGCTCGACATTGTCCGCGACCTTGTCCGGCTCGACCGCAAAGCCGCCCTCGAAATCCGCGTTCACGGGGATGTCGACGGACGTGCTCAATGCCGCCAGATGCTGACAGACGTCCTCGACGGAGACATGGTTGTCGGCCTTGCCGATGGTCCAGGCAAAGCCCGCACTCGACGACGCGAGTGCCTTGAAACCGAGATGCTGCAACGCTTTCGCGCTGCCGACGTCGACCGGATTGGGCAGGATGAAGCAGCCGCTCTCGTGCAGCTTCCTGAAGGTCGCGCGCTTGTCAGCAGTTGTCACGTGCATCTTTCTCTCCCTTGTTGGCCGCGCAGACATGGGGACGTGCCGCCGCGAGCGCTAGTGCGCGTCGTGCACCGCGCGGCTGTCCTTCGGCGCCTGCTCGCGATCATTCATGCTGTAGTCACGGATGACGCTGGCGATACGCAAATGATAGTCGGCGAAGATCTTCGCGCGGCCCTTCGCCTGGGTGCGGCGGTGCTCCATCGTGTTGCGCCAGGCTTGCACGGCCGCCTCGTCCCGCCAGAACGACACCGACAAAATCTTGCCCTTGTCGGTCAGGCTCTCGAAACGCTCGACCGAGATGAAGCCGTCGATGGTTTGCAGGATCGGCTTGAGGTCGGCCGCGAGGTCGAAATAATCCTGGCGGTGTTCCGGCTTCGGCCAGACCTCGAAGATCACGGCGATCATGGGCGTCTCTCCTGTCGTTGATGGCCTACAATACCACCTTACGCAAAAACGTGCGCTCTTCCGCGAGGATGAATTTGTGCTCCTCGGCGAAGTGGAAGTTCGCCATGCCTTCCGTATCCTGACGCAACCGAGCGCGATAGGCCTCATAGGCAGCGAGACTCTCGAAGGTGATCAGCGCGAACGCGATGTTGTTGGTGCCCTCGTGCGGCATGAAATAGCCGATCAGATCGCCGCCGCATTTCGGGATGATGGTGAGCCAGCGCTTCGAATATTCCTCGAACTGCGCGCGCTTGAAGGGATCGAGCTGATAGCGGATGAAGACGGTGATGGACATGATGGCTCCTCTGGTTCCACACCGTCATTGCGAGCGCAGCGAAGCAATCCAGGAATCCCTCTGCGGAGGCAGCCTGGATTGCTTCGTCGCCAGTGCAAAATTGCTTCGCAATTTTGTCACGGGCTCCTCGCAATGACGAGCAACACCACGCTACGCGCTTGCCCCACCGCAATGCTTCGGCTACCATCGAAGCATGAAATCAGGTCCAGACATCGCCATGATCGCCTCGCTCGTCGGCGATCCCGCACGCGCCAACATGCTCACGGCGCTGATGAACGGCCGCGCGCTCACCGCGAGCGAGCTGGCGCAGGAGGCCGGCATCACGCCGCAGACCGCAAGCTCGCATCTTTCCAAGCTCGAGGCCGGTGGCCTGATCGAGCCGGAGAAGCAGGGCCGCCACCGCTACTACCGCCTCACCGACGATGACGTCGCCGGTGTGCTGGAGGGCCTTGCGGGCCTCGCCGCGCGGACCGGCCATATGCGCGTGCGTACCGGGCCGAAGGATCCGGCGCTGCGGCGTGCGCGGATCTGCTACGACCATCTCGCCGGCGATCTCGGCGTGCAGATGCTCGACACCCTGCGTGCGAAAAACCTGGTCAGGCAGAAGAAGCAGGAGATCGAGCTGACGGCCGAGGGCGAGCGCTTCCTGGCGAAGCATTTGCAGATCTCGCCCGACATGCTCGCTCATCCGCGCCGTCCGGTCTGCAAGGCCTGTCTCGACTGGAGCGAGCGGCGCCACCATCTCGCCGGCACGCTCGGCGCCGCGATGATGCAGCGTTTCGCCGAGCTGAAATGGGCCGCCCGCGACGCCACGCCCGGCAGCCGCGTGGTGAATTTCACCCGCACCGGCGAGAAGCAGTTTGCCGTGTTGTTCGGTGACGGGCGGGACTAAACACAACTCCGTGTGAACTGAGGATCTCGTCATGGCCGGGCTTGACCCGGCCATCCACGTCTTTACTGCGGCTGCCACGTGGATGCCCGGGACGTCTGCGCGAAGATGCGCTTCGCGCTTTTGCCCGGGCATGACGGAGATTGTATCGAGCACCTCAGTCCCAACCAGAGACCTCAATGAACCGCTTCCTCCCGGCTGCCCTCTGCGCCGCTCTCCTCTTCTTCGCTCCTCTTTCATCCCACGCCGCCGACACTGCCCCGCGCGAATCTTACGGCATCGCGCTCGAAGGCTTTGCCTATCCTTACCCCGTGCACCTGTTGCCTATTGTCAATGACGGCGAGCAGCTCAGCATGGCCTATATGGACGTGACGCCTGCGCAGCCGAACGGCCGCACCGTCGTGCTGCTGCACGGGCGCAATTTCCCGTCGAGCTACTGGGCGCCTGTTATCAAGATGCTGAGCGAGGCCGGCTACCGCGTCGTGGTGCCGGACCAGATCGGCTTCGGCAAATCTTCCAAGCCGACGAGCGAGTTGCATTTCGACACGTTGGCGCGCAACACCATCGCGCTGCTCGATCACCTCAAGATCGACAAGACCGAGATCGTCGCCCATTCGCTCGGCGGAATGCTGGGCGTCCGCATCGCCCGCGCCTATCCCGACCGCGTCGCCCACCTTGTTTTGACGGCCCCGATTGGGCTGGAAGACTACCGCCTCTATGTGCCGCCGACGCCGACCGAGAAGATCGTCGAGACCGAGGACAAGCTCACAGCCGATGGCTATCGCAAGCAGCTCCAGACCAATTATGCGATCAAGCTACCGGCGGAGGCGATCACGCCGTTCATTGATGCCCGCTTCAATATCAAGGGCAGCCCGGACTATCCGCGCTGGCTGCGCGCCTTCGTCAGTTCCGGCCAGATGATCTATCGCGAGCCGGTGGCGCATGAGATCGCACTGATCACCGAGCCGACGCTGTTCATCATGGGCGCCGACGACCACAACGCACCGGGCCGACTGAGCGCGCCGGAGGCGCTGCGCGCGAAAATGGGGCAGAACGCCGAGCTGGCAAAAGCACTCGCGGCGAAGATGCCGAATGCGCGGGCCGAGGTGATCCCGGACACCGGCCATCTCGTCTTCCTGGAGGCGCCTGAGAAGTACAAGGAGCTGGTCCTGGGCTTTCTCGGCCGCTAGCGAAATTGCTGTCGTCCGGAGCCGCATGCAGGGAATGTTCATGCCGCATTCAGGTCATGATTGGCAGATTTGGCTCGCGTCGTGTCGGCATGTTGCGATTTTAACGTGTCGAATCGTGTCTTTTGATTCATGGTGCGCCGAAAGCGCCAAGCCCTCCTAGAACCTGCCCCCAAAGCCTACCCCCAAAGACGAGAAGGAAGATCAAATGAAATACCTGTTTGCCGCCGTGATGCTTGCCAGCGCGGTCGTTGGTTTCAGCGAGGCGGCCAGCGCCGCCGGCGGTTGCGGCCCCGGCTGGTATCGCGGCGCCTATGGCGGCTGCCGCCCGATGCGCGGTCCGGTCGTTGTCCGCCCGGGTCCGATCGTGGTTGCGCCGGCCCCTGTCGTCGTCGTGCCGCGCGCGCGCGTGTGCCCCTACGGCTTCCGCTGGTACGCCGGCCGCTGCCGCCCGTTCTGATCTCGTTTTTTGCATAGCTAAATGGCCGCGCGGCGAAAGCCTGCGCGGCCTTTTTTTGGGGCACCTGACGTCGCACCGGGATGTTTCGAATCAAAACGGGGACCGCGATCGCGGTCCCCGTTCGAGCCTGGCTTGCGCGAAGCTTACCAATGGCGGCGGTGCCATCGCCGGCGATGCCAGCCCCAGTGACGGCGGCGCCAACCCCAATGACGGTGGTGGCCGTGCCAGTGCACCTGCTCCGGCTTCAACTGCGCCGCCTCTTCGCTGCTGGTGACTGCGGGATGAGCGTCGGGATTGCCTTGCGGCATGCTGGAATCACCGAGCGGCTGCGGCGCCAGCGGCGCAGCCTTCGCGGCGGTCGTGAACGCAGCTCCGGCCGCGACACCGATTGCAAATTTTAGAAAGTTCCGGCGCTCCATAATTTCTTTCCTCTTGGACGGCCGTTCCAGTGATGCAGAGGCGAGTGTCGCGGCGACGACATGAACCGAAGCTGAATCGCGCGTTCAGGTTCGTTGCGACTCTGACAGTGACGGCACGCCGCCCAGGCGCTACTCGCCAAACTCCTGCGCCAGCACCAGCAACTCGCGCGTGCGCGTCACGTCGGGCCAATCGCGCTTGAAATCCGCCACCAGCTGCGTCAGCGCATCGCCCTTCAGCATGGCGTGCAGCGCAGCCTCGCTCTCGAACTGATACATCGCCTGATGCAGTGACGGATCGTCGAGGCTCCAGAACCGCCAGGCCTTAGCCACACCGAACGCCTTCGCCGCGTCGGGCAGATGTTCCGTCTCGTACCATCTGTCGAACGCGGCGCGCCTGCCGGCATCGGCGACGATGGCGCGGACGACGAAGAAGGCTGACGGCATCGGATTTCCTCCTGTTGTTTGGGGAGACTAGCGGGTTACGCCGACGACGGCAAAAAAGACGGCACCGGTGTCGGAACGCGCGCCTCTCGTCCGTCCTATGCCTGGACAGCAGACGGAGACACCACATGCCCGACCTCACCCTGACCACCTTCGACTGGGTTCCCCCGCCCCCGCGCGGTTTCGTCCGCGACCTCCGGGTGCGCTGGGCACTCGAAGAGGCCGCATTGCCCTATCGCGTCGCGAGCGCGCCCTTCAACGGGCGCGGCGCCCAACATCTCGCGCACCAGCCGTTCGGCCAGGTGCCGTGGCTGACCGATGGCGACCTCTCGATCTTCGAGAGCGGCGCGATCCTGCTGCATCTCGGCGGCCTCAGCGCAAAGCTCATGCCATCAGATCCGCGCGGCCGCAACGAAGCCACGGAATGGCTGTTCGCCGCACTCAATTCGGTGGAGATGGCAAGCCTGCCCTGGGGGATGTCGAAGTTCATGGGACATCCGACCGATACGGCAGCATGGAAATTCGTGGACGACTTCCTCAAACTCCGCCTCAAGCACATGGAGGCGGTGCTGGCCAACCGCGAATGGCTGGCAGGCACGTTCTCCGTCGCCGACATCCTGATGTCCGACGTGCTGCGCGTCGTCGATCAGTTCGATGGGCTCGCGGACAGTCCCGCCTGCCGCGCCTATGTTGCACGCGCCACGGCCCGCCCGGCCTTCGCCAAGGCCCACGCCGACCAGATGGCACATTTCGCTGCGGCGGATGCGACCCGCTGACGCCGCGCCCGCGTCAGATGTGACGTGCCTCACATAACTGGCCCGGTGTTCGCCATAGGCTCACAGCCATCAAATCATCCCTGCGGAAGGTGACACATGGCCCGCATCGCATATCTCAGAGACCAGCTTGCCCGCGCTGAAAGACTGGCAAAGGCGATTCTCGACCGGCAAACCGCGGAGCAGCTTCAGGCATTTGCGGCCGAATGCCGCGAAGAGTTGCAGGTGCTGTCGCGCAGGGCTGCGGCGTAAGGCTGCTCGGTTACACGAGCTTCATCGGCGTGTCGGCGACCACGCGAAGGTCGAAGCTCCCAATCAACGCTGAGCGGCGCGCCTCCGCAGCACCGATGGCCTCGTCAGTCTGCCGCAGTGTACTGACGTTCGAGCCGAGCGAGACGATCCCGCCGAGCACGAGAGCTACTGAGCCGAGGGCGGCGGTCTGCCCCGTCCCGAGCAGACCGAGGATCGTGATCAGCAACAGTGCAGCCCCGCCACCAATGGCAATCTTGGATGCCAAAATATACTTCCGGCATCGCTCGGCAGTCTCGGCCAGCGCCGCAATCCGGTCTTCAATGTCTGAAATCTCGTCGGTCGGATCGTCTTCGGTCATTGGATTCGGATCGAGGATGCCAAGTCAGAAACAAGATCAGTAGCCCGCATGAGCGAAGCGAAATGCGGGAGTTGGATAGAAAACCCGGATGTCGCTACGCTCATCCGGGCTACAAGTCCCCTCACAACGGCAAATTGTCGTGCTTCTTCGCCGGCGTTTCCACCTTCTTGTCCTTCAGCATCGACAACGCCCGCGCGATGCGCTTCCGCGTCGAATGCGGCATGATGACATCGTCGATGTAGCCGCGCTCGGCGGCGATGAAGGGGGACAGGAAGCGGTCTTCGTATTCCTTGGTACGCGCGGCGATCTTGTCGGGGTCGCCGATGTCGGCGCGGAAGATGATCTCGACCGCGCCCTTGGCGCCCATCACCGCGATCTGGGCGGTCGGCCAGGCGTAGTTCATGTCGGCGCCGATCTCCTTGGAGGCCATGACGTCGAAGGCGCCGCCATAGGCCTTGCGGGTGATGATGGTGACCAGCGGCACGGTGCACTGCGAGTACGCAAAAAGCAGCTTGGCGCCGTGCTTGATCAGGCCGCCATATTCCTGCGCGGTGCCGGGCAGGAAGCCCGGCACGTCGACGAAGGTGACGATCGGGATGTTGAAGGCGTCACAAAAACGAACAAAGCGCGCCGCCTTGCGCGAGGCATCGCTGTCGAGCACGCCGGCTAGCACCATCGGCTGGTTGGCGACGAAGCCCACCGTGCGGCCGGCGATGCGGCCGAAGCCGGTGACGATGTTCTTGGCAAAAGCGTCCGCGATCTCGAAGAAGTCGCCCTCGTCCACGACCTTCAGGATCAACTCCTTCATGTCGTAGGGCTTGTTCGGATTGTCGGGGATCAGCGTGTCCAAGGACATGTCGACGCGGCCGATGTCGTCGAAGCTCGGCCATTCCGGCACGCCGTCGGTGTTGTTGGACGGCAGGAAGTCGATCAGGCGCCGCATCTGCAACAGCGTCTCGACGTCGTTCTCAAAGGCGCCATCGGCGATCGAGGAGCGCGTCGCATGCACCGAGGCGCCGCCGAGTTCTTCCGCCGTGACGACCTCGTTGGTGACGGTCTTCACCACGTCGGGACCGGTGACGAACATGTAGCTGGTGTTCTTCACCATGAAGATGAAGTCGGTCATCGCAGGCGAATAGACGTCGCCGCCGGCGCAGGGGCCCATGATGACGGAGATCTGCGGGATCACGCCGGAGGCGAGCACGTTACGGCGGAACACGTAGGAATAGCCCGCCAAGGCAGCGACGCCCTCCTGGATGCGAGCGCCGCCGGCGTCATACAGGCCGATGATGGGCGCTCTCGCCTTCATCGCCATGTCCTGAAGCTTTGTGATCTTCAGCGCGTGCGTTTCCGAGAGCGACCCGCCGAATACGGTGAAGTCCTTGGCAAAGACAAACGTCTTGCGGCCGTTGACGGTACCCCAGCCGGTGACGACGCCGTCGCCGGGCACTTTGTTCTTCTCCATGCCGAACTCGGTGGAGCGGTGCTCGACGAACATGTCGAATTCCTCGAACGATCCCTTGTCGAGCAAGAGCTCGATGCGCTCACGCGCGGTCAGCTTGCCGCGGGCGTGCTGCGCCTCGATGCGCTTCTCACCGCCGCCGAGCTTTGCGCCGGCGCGACGGTCTTCAAGGGCGTCCAGGATGTGTTTCATTTGCTCCCGCCAGTTCTTAAGTGATGCGGGGTTCTAACACGGCATTTTGCGAGCCGGAAAGCGCCTTTCGGCCTCGCAGGGCTGCCTTGCCGCAGCGGGAAAGCGCAAGGAATTCAAAGTTTTGGCTGGGAGACGACCATGACCGAAGGAACGGCCGAGGCCGGCGCGGCGACGGGCGGCGTCAACATCCTGCTGCGGCTGGAGGGCCTGACCCTGTTCGTGGGCATGGTGATGCTCTACTGGGCCTGGGACGACTCATGGCTCGTGTTCGCCCTGCTGTTCTTCGTCCCCGAGGCGCGCACCCAGTTCGATGTCCTCTCCGCCGGCTTTGCCCGCAAGGGCGACGTGATCTCGCAGGCGATGAGCGAAATCGGCGGTTTTGCGATCGACCAGGCGCTGACGGTGAAGAAGGCCGATCCCGCCTGAGGCGGACGAGGTCGTCGTGCCCGGGCTCGTCCCGGGCATCCACGTCCTTTGCGCTGCTTGAGAAGGTCGTGGATGGCCGGGACGAGCCCGGCCATGACGCGGGAGCGATCAGCGCGCACCAAATTGAACGGGTCTTACGGCTCGCCCGGCTTGAACGGCTCCTGCTTGTCCGGCGGTACGGTCTCCTCCGCCATTGCCAGCAGCATCGCGACCATCACGTAATTGCCGGCGACCGCGGTGAGGTCGACAATCTGCTGGTCATTGAAGACCTTCTTCGCGCGCGCGTAAGTCTCGTCGGCGATCTTCCTGGTCGTGGTGAGTTCGGTGACGAAGTCGTAGACGACGGCCTCGTCCTCGGCCATCTTCGACGGCCGCTTGTTGGCCTTCAGCTCCGCGATGATGTCGGGCGACAAGCCCGCCTTCGCAGCGAGCGGCGCATGGGCGTACCACTCGACCTGCGAGCGCCATTGCCGCCCGATGATCAGGATCGCGAACTCGTTGAGCTTTGTCGGGACCGAGGTTTCCCAGCGCAGATAGTGGAACAGGTCGAACAGGCGCTGGCCGAGCACCGGGCTGCGGATCATCGGATTGTAGGGACCGCCGATGCCGACGCTCGAGACCTTCATGATCTGCTCGCCGAGCGGTTTCTGCTTGGCGTCGAGCTGGTCCATGGTGAGCTGCGGAAAGCGCGGCTCCTTGCTGGTGGCGGGACCGGCAAACATCGTGGCGGCGAGCCAGCCGCCCGCGGCAGCAAGCGTCAGCGACGACAGCCAGAGTGGCGTTGAGTTCATGTTGTCCTCCCGGTTTTTCTTGATCCGGAGGATGCTAGTCGAGCGGCACCGGCTTGGTAGCGCTAGATCGCGCCGATCTCGGCAAGGCAGGCTTGCGTCAGCGGCATGCGCTCGCCGACCAGACGCGGCTCCTTGCAGTCCATATTGAGCGCGAACACGGTGTGTGCTTCGCCCTTCTCCGCCCAGCCCACCATCCAGCCAAGCGACGGCTCGCCGCGCTCGGCGCCAAGCAGCCCTGACTTGGCGCGAATGACGCTATCGCCGACCTTGGTCACCGGCAGGATGTCAGCGACGAGATCCTGGCTGCGTTTGGAGATTGGCAGTGCGCGGCGGCGCAGCCTGTCAACGAAATCGACCTGCTCGACCGGATCGATGCGCAAGGCGCCGGTGAGCCAGAACTGGTCGATGCCGCCGCCGATGTCGCGATTGCCGTAGTCGAACAGATCGACGTATTTTTGCATGCGCTCCTGTCCGATCCGACGCGCGATCTCCTGATAGACCGGTACCGCGCTCACGAGAATCGCGCTGCGCAGCGTGTGATCCTTGTTCCAGGCCTCGATCGGACGCTTCACGCCATCCCAGGGAAATACGTCCTTGTCGGGATCGGCGACGACGCCAGTTTCGAGCGCGATCAGCGAGTTCGGTATCTTGAAGGTCGAAGCCGGCAGCTTCGCCTCGCCCGAACGTTCCTTGTCGCTCGCGATGACCAGATAATCCTCGACCTTGTAGCCGACGAACGTCCCGGCCGTGCCGAGGTCGGTGAAGCGCTTTGCGAGGCTGTCACGGATTTCATTTCGCGGCGGCGCGACATGGGCGAGTGCGCGCGACGGCAGGATCGCGGTTGCGGCGAGAAGACCGAGAGTCGAACGGCGGGTGAGCACTGGCGGTGTCCGTTTACGCGATGAAGAAGGCCCCGACCATGCAGCCGCTATCGTGGTGAAACGATGACAGGTTATTTCTTTAGCATGATCTCTTCGAAAAACCGCTGCACACTTTTGCGGATCATGCTCTACCGCCGACCCGACAGCCGCAGCACGAACACCAGCACTTCGGCGACGGCCTTGTAGAGGTCGGGCGGGATCTCCTCGCCGAGCTCGACCTTGGAGAGCGCGCCGGCCAGGATCTCGTTCTCCTCGATCGGGATGTCGTTGGCCTTGGCGATCTCGACGATCTTTTCGCCGATCGTGCCCTTGCCCTTGGCGACGACGACAGGCGCGTTGCTGCCCTTCTCATAATGGAGCGCAATCGCAAGCTTCAACGGGTCGCTCATGTGGCGCGATCCAGGAAGTGGCCGGCGCGGGCCGGTGCGGGCTGTGGCGGGGTGCCATCGCGAACCAGGATGTCGCCGGGCTTGAGCTCGGCCCTGGTCAGGGCTTGGTTGAGCTCACCGATTCCGGCGCGCAGCTGCTGTGCGGTCGCCGGCCGCTCCGCCCACATCCGCACGAAGGTCGTGTCGCCGTTCAGAGTAATCAAAGCGTGCACGGGGCCGGCCGGCTCGACACTGAGTGTGAAGCGCGCGCGCCAGGCGCGCCCGGCGGGATCGGCGGATTCATTGCCGCCGTCGCGCGAGATCTCGAACTGCGCCATTGCCGTGCCCTGCGGCGTCGCGAATGGAATCTCGAAATTCCACTGCACCACGGTCGGATCGATCCTGTGACCGCTGGCATCGGTGCGATCGGGGAGCGAAGCGACCTGGAGCAAGGTCTGGCGCGCGATCGCGGCATCGGTATCATCGAGCAACCGATGCACGGTCGCAGCGAGCGGAGTATCCGGTACGAGTGACGGCGAGGCGATCGCTTGCGGCGACGGCAACGCGCCGCGAACCGGCGGTGGCGTCGCGCGCGCGGCGGCTTCGAAAATATGTCCGTCGGGCACGGCTTTGTTCGAGCCCGGCAAATTGCCCATCATGCGCGGCAGGTTTTGCGTGATCTCTTGCAGGAGGCTCGCGGCAAGGCCCGCAGATATGGTTCGCGGCATCGCAGCCTGCGGAGCACCGCCAGCTATGTCCGCCAGCACAGCGGCCGCGAGATTGGCGCTGCGCGGCATTTGCGGTGATTGGGCCATCCCGGGTTCGGTTGCGGGCAAGGCGGCCTTTGCAGCCTGCGTCTGCGCGGCAGGGACCTGCGGTGTCGCCACGGTACCAGCTGGAAGGGTGGCACCTTGCGTCTGTGGCGCCGTCTCGAGCGTTGCCAGCGTCTGCCGCAGCACCAGAAGCGCGGCTTTCAAATCCGGCATCGTGGCGGAGGACGGCGTCGCGCCTGCGGCGAGCGAGGCCTCTAGGAGCAGCCCGGATCTCTGGAAAGCGGATTCGACGTCGCCGCCATCGAGCCCGGTGTTGAGCGGCGTCTGCTGCGCCAGCACGCCCAGCACCGCCTGCTTCAGCCCCGCCGGAAGATCGCTGCCGGTGACCACCGCGGCCAGATTGGCGAACAGCGGCGCCTGGCTGCCCTGTTTTGTGACCGCCTCGGCCGAAGCTGCGGTAACGGCGACCTGCTCCGATGGCGTCAGCACGTTGCGTCCCGCGCTCGCCGACGGAGCAAGCGAGGGGCTGTCAACCAGCGAGGCCGCAGCAGGCGTCAGCGTGACCTGATCGGCGGCCGCCTCGCCTGCTCCGCCCATGACGGCGAGCCGGATGGTGCCGCCGTTCTGCGACACCGCAAGCTGAAGATTTTGTCCTGGTGTCAGCGCCACCTCGGACATCACATCCATCGAGAGGTTGGCGATCGCGATCCGCACCAGATTATCGGCGAGCACGCTGACCACTCTGGCGTCGACGACGCTGCCGGCCTGCAGCACAAGATCGGGCGTCGCCGCGTCAGCAACAGGGCTGGCGGCACTGACGGGAAGAATCGAGCTTATCGGCGTCGGCATCGCGAGGGGCCCGGGGAGCGCAGGTCCTACCCTAAGGCCGCCCTCGTAAACCTCTCGTTAAGGACCCTTGGCCGCGGGCGGTCTCACGGCGTTCAAAACCGCCACGGCAGCCTCGAAATCCCGCAGGCGGGCGGCGCGGCGGCCGGCCGCTTCCTCGTCCACGCCCCATTTCTCGGCGTTCCAGTCCTCGTCGACATAAGCCGCCGCCCAGACCTGGTCGGCGTCCCGTACGCCATGGGCTAGCGCCAGCGCCAGCAGAGCCGAGCCGGTGAGCGTGGTGATCACGTGGAGGGCGGCGACCGACCAGGCATCCCCCGGCAGCGCCGCACGCGCCGCCCGAACAGCCTCCTCCGGCTGCGTCACATGCATGACGCCTTCGGACAGGATGAAATGCGCGCCCAGGGTCTCCGCGGCCCAGAACAGCACGGGATCCCAATGCGCGGCCTCCCGGGCGACAAGTCCCTCGGGATGGCCGGCGCGGTAGAACAGCAGATCGGACTGGAGGTATTTTGCGAGGTCTTCCGTGACGAGATCGACGCGGTCGACGACACCCTCGACCACGCTGTTGGCGATCCGCGTCAGCGGCATGGTCATGGGATTGATCGTCTCTTTCTGATCCGCCCATTCCGTGGCGACTGCATCGGCTAGCGCGCGCGAAGGGATCACCACCTGGCGGCCAGAGGGCGTGCGGATCGCCTTGCCATCGAGTGTGATGGCGAAGCCGCCTTCGGCCTCGGCCACCCCCACCTCCTTGTAGAAGCGCTTGCGCAACGGCACACGCGAGGCCTGGCGGACCGCCTCTTGCGGATCGAGTGGGGATCGCCCCGCAACTTCATCGAACAATTCGCGCATCTGGTTTTCGGCCCTGATCACTCAATGCTAGGCTTGTAAGGTAAGAGCGGCGACCGATAAAGCGGGCGGCAGGTATGAGGGAACTTGCGGGCATTGTGGCTCTGCTAGCCGGGTTTTGGTCGGCCGCGGCGCAGGCCGGCTTTCGGACTCCGGAATCGGTGGTCCGCAACGTCTACGCTCATTACGGCCAAGGCGCGCCGGAGCTCTCAAAAGGCCTGCCGCGGGATGCCGCCACCGCCCGGCAATTCTTCGACCCTTCCTTGCGCAAGGTGTGGTCCGCGCCGCAGGTCGCGCCCTACGATTTTCTGGTGCAGAGCCCGAGCTGGAAACTCGGCCCCGTCGCCATCGCGGTCATTCGCAGGCAATACGACAAGACCTATGTCGCGGCGAATTTTGACAACCGCGGCCGGCCGGTGACCTTAAATTTCATCCTGGTCAGCGGGCCCGAGGGCTGGTTGATCACGGATGTCGAGAGCCCGCACGATAGCCTGCGTATGTTTCTGGAGCAGTTTCGGAATTGAGCGGGCTTCATTATTTCGGGGCGCAGCGAAGCAACCCGATCGCAAACTCAACTACTCTTCCGGCGCGTTCTCGATCGGATCAAACCGGCTTGCATCGAGCCCGAGCAGGTTCCACGACTGCTGCATGTGCTGCGGCAGCGGCGCGGTGGCGTCGATGAAGCCGCCGCGCGGATGCGGAATGACGATGCGGCGCGCCAGCAGATGCAGCCGGTTTTGCAGGCCGCCCGGCAGTTGCCAATTCTCGATGTTGAAATATTTGGGATCGCCGACGATGGGGTGACCGATATGTTCCATGTGGGCGCGCAGCTGGTGGGTGCGCCCCGTCACCGGCTTCAGCGACACCCAGGTCAGCTTGTTGCCGGCGGTCTCGACCACCGCATAGTACGTTACCGCGTGGCTTGCGCCCTCGTCGCCATGCTGGGCGATGCGCATGATGGTGTCGTCCTCGCTCTCCTCCTTGGCGAGAAATGTCGAGATGCGGCCCTGCTTCGGCTTCGGTAGCCCCGGCACCAGCGCCCAATAGGTCTTTCGCGCCGACCGCGAACGGAACGCGCCGGTCAGATGCGAGGCGGCAAAGCGGGTCTTGGCGACCAGGAGACAGCCTGACGTCTCCCTGTCGATGCGGTGCACGAGGCGCGGCTTCTGGCCCTTGGAATCGCGCATCACCTCCAGCATCTGATCGATGTGCCGCGTCATGCCCGAGCCGCCCTGCACTGCAAGTCCGGCCGGCTTGTTCAGCACGAGAACGTCGTCGTCCTCGTAGATCGTCATCTCCTTCAGCGCGGCAAGCGTCTTTTGCGCCGCCTCCGACTGCGGGTTGGGCGCCTTCGGCGTGTCGAGCTTCAGCGGCGGAATGCGAACGCTCTGGCCCTCCTCCAGGCGATCCTTGCTGTCGACGCGCTTGCCGTCGACGCGCAGTTCGCCTTTGCGAACGACGCGCTGGATGTGGGAGAACGACAGGCCGGGAAAGTGCGCTTCAAGGAAGCGATCGACGCGCATGTTGTTCTCGTCGGCTGTCACCTTGACGGTCTGCACCTTGGTCGGCAGCAATGCCTCGACGGGCTTTGCCGGTGCAGCCTTTTCCGGTTCGGCTTTGGGCGCGCGCCGCTCGACGCGCTCGCTGGCAAAGCGCGGCGGCTTCGTGCCCGGCTTGCCGCCCGGCCGCAGCCCAGCAGGCTTCGCGCTGCGCGCCTTGAACGGGCGCGCCTCCTTGCGCTCATCGCGCGAACGGGGCTTTGGATCGGTTCTTTTGATGCGGCGGCTCATGGTGCCTGCCTAGCTCAAAAGCGGCCTCACGTCACGGCGAAATGGCGATTTGGCTTCAGCCGCCCCGCTCCTTCCGCAACTTGGCCCAATAATCCAGCCGCTTCCTGATCTCCCTCTCGAACCCGCGGTCGGGCGGGTCGTAGAAGGTCTGGCGGCCCAGGGCTTCCGGGAAGTAATCCTGGCCGGAGAAGGCGTCGGGGGCGTCGTGGTCGTATTCGTAAGATGCGCCGTAGCCTTCCGACTTCATCAGCTTGGTCGGGGAATTCAGGATGTGTTTCGGCGGCAGCAGCGAGCCGGCCTGCTTTGCGACCTGCATCGCCTTGCCGAAGGCGGTGTAGACGGCATTCGATTTCGGTGCGGTGGCGAGATAGACCACCGCCTGCCCGATCGCAAGCTCGCCTTCGGGATGACCGAGGAAGTCGAAGGCGTCCTTGGCCGCGTTGGCGATGACCAGCGCCTGCGGATCGGCAAGCCCGATATCCTCGACCGCCATGCGCACGACGCGACGGGCCAGAAACAGCGGATCCTCGCCGGCATCGAGCATGCGCGCGAGATAATACAGCGCGGCATCGGGATCAGAGCCCCGCACCGACTTGTGCAGCGCCGAGATCAAATTGTAATGGCCGTCGGCCGACTTGTCGTAGATCGGCGCGCGGCGCTGCAAAATCTCCTGCAACTGCGCGGCGTCGAAAATCTCGTCCTTGCGCGCGGCGCGCCAGACTTCCTCGACGAGCGTCAGCGATGCGCGGCCGTCGCCATCGGCCATGCGCACCAGCACCGCCCGCGCTTCCTCGTCGAGCGGCAGCTTGCGGCCCTCGACCTCCTCGGCGTGCGCAAACAGCTTTTCGATCGCGGCCGCGTCGAGCGAGCGAAACACCAGCACGCGCGCCCGGGACAGAAGCGCCGCATTGAGCTCGAAGGACGGATTTTCGGTGGTAGCGCCGACCATCACCACCGTGCCGTCTTCCATGACGGGCAGAAACGAATCCTGCTGGGCGCGGTTGAAGCGATGCACCTCGTCGACGAACAGCAGCGTGCCCTTGCCCATCTCGCGGCGTGCACGCGCGGCCTCAAAGGCCTTCTTCAAATCGGCGACGCCGGAGAACACCGCGGAGATCTGCTCGAAATGCAGATCGGTGGCGTCCGCGAGCAGCCTCGCGACCGTGGTCTTGCCGGTGCCGGGCGGGCCCCAGAACACCAGCGAGCCCAGCGTGCGCGTCTCCAGCATGCGCGTCAGCGCGCCGTCGGGACCCAGGATGTGATCCTGGCCGACGACCTCCGAGAGCGCCCGCGGTCGCAGCCGATCCGGCAGCGGATGCGGAGCTTCGTGATCCAGCCCCGCCGCGGCGAAGAGGGTTGGCGTCTCCTGTGGTCGCTTCGGACTCATCCGCCCAGCGTGACGTTGATCTGCTGGCCGCCGCGCACCAGCGTGATGCGCCAGATGCGCTGGCGCTCGGCCGCCGCCTTTTCGAGATCGCTGGTCTTGCTGATCTTTTGGTTGTTGACCGCCAGGATGACGTCGCCCTTCTGGAAGCCGACATTCGCGGCCGCGCTGTCGCCGCCAAGATCAGTGACCACGACGCCTTCGGTGTCGGCGTCCAGATGCAGTTCGTCGGCGAGCGCCGGGGTGATGGTCGAGACCTTCGCGCCTTGCAGAGGCGAGCGCGCGGTGATGACGAGCTCGTTGCGGCCGGTATCCGGCGCGGCGTCCAGCGCCACCGTCAGCTTGACCGGCTTGCCGCCGCGCTGCACGTCGATCTGCGCCGTGCCGCCGAGCGGCCGTGTGGCGAAGCGATAGTCGAAGGCGTTGGGATCATCCACGGTCTGGCCGTCGATCGAGACGATCAGGTCGGAGGATTTCAGCCCGGCCTTGGCCGCCGGTCCGTTCGGAACGACGCTTGCGACCAGCGCACCGGTCGGCGAACGCAGGCCGAGGCTCTCGGCGATCTCCGGCGTCACCGCCTGCAGCTTCGCGCCGAGCCAGGGCCGCTTTACCGCCTTGCCGCCGCCCTTGGCGGAGGCGACGACGACGCGCACCATGTTGGCGGGGATCGCGAAGCCGATGCCCTGCGAGCCGCCGGAGCGCGAATAAATCGCGGTGTTGATGCCCGCGAGCCGGCCGTTCATGTCGACCAGCGCGCCGCCGGAATTGCCGGGATTGATCGCCGCGTCGGTCTGGATGAAAAACTGGTAGTCGGTGATACCGACCTGCGTGCGCGCCAGGGCCGAGATGATGCCGTGGGTCACGGTCTGGCCGACGCCGAAGGGATTGCCGATCGCCATCACGACGTCGCCGACCAGCAGCTCGTCCGAATTGGTGAATTCGAGAGCCGGAAACTTCTCCTTGGTGTCCTTCAGACGCAGCACCGCGAGATCGCTGCGAGAGTCCTTCAGCACGATCTCGGCCTCGAACTCACGTTTGTCCGACAACGAGACCTTGACCTGGTCGGCGCCTTCGATGACATGGACGTTGGTGACGACGAGCCCGGACGCATCGACGATCACGCCCGAACCAAGTGAGCGCTGCACCTGCTCCTGCTGCTGGCCGGGCACGCCGAAGAAGCGGCGGAAGATCGGGTCGTCGAGCAGCGGATTGCGGTTCTGCACCACCTTGGCGGCATAGACGTTGACGACTGCCGGCTGCACCCGCTGCACGATCGGCGCATAGGACAGCCGCAGTTCGGCGGGCGAGGACGGCACTCGGCGGTCTTGCGCGGCGGCCGGATTGACGTTGGCCGAAAAGGCTATGCACAGCGCCGTGACGACGGCGGTCCAGGTCGATCGAAACATTCCTACCTCTTGGAAAAGACGCCGGAATATAGGCGCGTTCGCCCCCCAATAGAAGGGCGCCCAGCGGCATATTCGCCCCCCTTTTGGTGTGTCCGGCCTGCAAGCTCTGCGTGCCAAATGGCAATTTGGCGGGGCTGTGCATTGGCATGATGTGCGTCATCTTGCATGGTGGTGCAAGGCGGATTCGGTTGCGACGAATTTACACCAGTGGGAACCGCGCAACCGAGCGCAGCGTCGCGGGGCAGTCATCGATCATATCTAGGCTCTCCGGCAGCGACTTGGGGAAGTTCGTCAAACGATGGAGTCATGACGTGAGCAGGACAAGAATTGCAGCCACGGCGATTGGTCTCGCCGCCGCACTGGCAGCTTCGCAGGCCCAGGCCCAATCGGCGAGCAGCAGCGACCAGGAGATCGCGCTCCTGAAGCAGCAGTTGAAGATGCTGGAGCAGAAGCTCGACAAACTCCAGAGCCAGACCGCCGCGAACACTGCCGCTGCGGCAAAGGCCAGGACCGAAGCCAAGGCGGAGGCGAAAGCCGAAGCGCGTTCCGAAGCGAAGGCCGCGGTCGCCAACGCCAACGCGGCGATCCCGCTCAAGGGACCGGCGCCCGCATCCGGCGTCGTCGTGACGATGCCGACTAACCGGCCGACCATCTGCACTGCCGATGGGGCAAACTGCGTCGGGATCACAGGCCGCGTGCATTGGGATGTCGGCGGCTACGACTATCGGCCCAACACGGCGGCAACCGTGCCGCAAAAGCTCGACAGCGGCGAGAATGTCCGCCGCGCGCGCATCGGTCTCGCCGGCAAGTTCTTCCACGACTGGAATTTCGCGCTGGTCTACGACTTCGGCGGCTCCTCCGACGGGTTTGGCGGCGCAGCTCCGGGTTCGCTGCCCGGCGGCGGCGTCTCCGGCATCGAGAACGCCTATCTCAGCTACACCGGCTTGAAGCCATTCGGCGGCAAGATGGCCATCGAAGGCGGCATCATGGACCTGCCCTACACTCTCGATGAGGCCACGAGCTCCAATGACATCATGTTCATGGAGCGCGCCTCGGCCGGCATCGTCGCCACCAGCATCGCTGCGGGCGACTTCCGTTCGGCGATCGGCACGCGCTGGTACAACGACCAGCTCTGGATCGGCGGCTATGTCACGGGACCCTCGACCGGCGCGATCCATTCGGCGTCGAGCGTAGCACCGAACGGTGCTTCCGAGCAGTATGGCGCCGTCGCCCGCGTTGCCGGCCAGGTCGTCAGCGGCAAGGATTACTCGCTGCATCTTGGCGGAAACGCCGAATGGCTGATCCAGCCGTCGCGCAACATGGTGATGGGCGCACAGACGGTGACACTCAGCGACCGCCCGGAACTGCGCATCGATCCCACGGCGCTGGCTACGACCGGCGCGATCGCCAATGCCTCCGGCGCGCAGGTCTACAGCGTCGAAGCGGCCGCCACCTATGGACCGCTGATCCTGCAAGGCGAGTATTTCTGGTACAACATCGATCGGAGCGCCAATACCGGCCTGCCGCCGCTGGGTGCGCCGAGCCTCAAATTCCAGGGCGGCTACGCGCAGGCCGGCTACGTGCTGACAGGCGAGGGCCGCAGCTATAATGCGGCCAATGCGGCCTATGGCGGCGTCAAGCCGGCGCATCCGTTCTCGCTCGAGGGCGGCGGCTGGGGCGCGTGGGAAATCGCGGGACGCTTCTCCACGATCGATCTCAACGACCAGCTCGGGAGCGCCACCGGCATCGCGGGCGGCCGGCAGACCGTCTACACGGCGGCGCTGAACTGGTACGTCAACGGCAACGTCCGTTTCATGCTGGACTATTTGCATGGCACGGTGTCGAGGCAGGCCTCGCCGATCTCGACCGCCGATGTCGGCTCGAAGTTCGATGCGGTCGCGATGCGGACGCAGTTCGCGTTCTAGGTCTCGCCTGTCGTCCCGGGGCGCGCAAAACGCGGACCCGGGACCCCGCATCTGCAACGCCGCTATCTGAAGGAGACAAACCATGAAGGCCGTTGGTTACAAGAAGTCGCTTCCGATCGAGGAACAGGACGCGCTGTTCGATTTCGAGACCGCTAAGCCCGAACCCAAAGGCCGTGATATCCGCGTGGCCGTGAAGGCGATCTCGGCCAATCCGGTCGACTACAAGGTGCGCAAGCGCGCCGCCCCGCCCGAGGGGAAACGAAGATTTTGGGCTATGACGCGGCCGGCGTGATCGAAGCCGTCGGTCCCGACGTCACGTTGTTCAAGCCGGGCGACGAGGTATTTTACGCCGGCTCGATCCTGCGCCAGGGCACCAATTCCGAATTCCATCTGGTTGACGAGCGTATCGTCGGCAACAAGCCGAAGAGCCTGTCGTTCGCGCAGGCAGCCGCCCTTCCCCTCACCTCCATCACCGCGTGGGAATTGCTGTTCGACCGGCTCGGTGCCGCGCCCGGCAAGAGCGTCGATCCGCGCACGCTCTTGATCACGGGCGGCGCCGGCGGCGTCGGCTCGATCCTGATCCAGCTCGCCCGCCGCCTCACCGGGCTGACGGTGGTCGCGACCGCGACGCGGCCGGAATCGCAAAAATGGTGCCTCGATCTCGGCGCGCATGCGGTGATTGACCACGGCAAGCCGATGAAGGAGCAGATCGAGAAGCTCAAGCTGCCGCCCGTCGCGCTGGTGGCGAGCCTCACCTTCACCGACCAGCACTACAAGAGCATTGCCGAGTTGATGGCGCCACAGGGGCGGTTCGGTCTGATCGACGATCCCCCGGAGTTCACCATGAGCACGTTCAAGGGCAAGGCGATCTCGGTGCACTGGGAATCGATGTTCACGCGCTCCTCGTTCCAGACCGCCGACATGATCGCGCAGCATCATCTGCTGAACGACGTCGCCGACCTCATCGACAAGGGCGTCTTGCGTACCACGCTCGACCAGACCTTTGGCACGATCAATGCGGCCAATCTCAAGCGCGCGCACGCGCTGCTCGAGAGCGGCAAGTCGCGCGGCAAAATCGTGCTGGAGGGGTGGTAGGTCTTAGCGCGAAGCGGGCGCCGCATTCGTCTCCGGTGGACGCGTCGCCCGCTCGATAAAGCCCTTGGCGAGCGCGTGGTAGATCCCTTCCTCGCAGATCATCCGCGATGTGGCGTGCGCAATCAGTGCGGCGGCCATCAACGGCACCACCATGGCGTGGTTGTCGGTCATCTCGGTCACGATGACGAAAGCGGTGATCGGCGCCTGCACCACACCGGAAAAATAGGAGACCATGCCGAGCAACATGATCGCACCGAGGGGCGCGTCGTGGAAGAAGGATGCGATATTGCTGCCGAGGCCGGCTCCAACAGCGAGTGACGGCGAAAAAATTCCGCCGGGTATGCCACTGATCGCCGCGAAGGTGGTGGCGAGAAGCTTGAGGATGCCGAAGTCCTGCGGCAGCGGTGCGCCCTGCTCCAGGGCCGTCTTTACCTGCTGGTAGCCTGTGCCATAGATCGTATCGCCGGAGACGATGCCGCAGATCGCGACCGCCAATCCGCACGCAAGCGCGAACCACAGAGGGTGGCCCTTCACCGCGCGTCCGAAAGGATGGGCCAAGCCGCGCGCCATCACGATGACGATGCGGCTGAAGAGGCCGCCGGCCAAACCGCCGACCACGCCGCACACCGGAACCGCCAGCCAGTTGGCACCGGGGGCCAGCGACATCGCACTGCTGCCGAAATAGGCGTAGTTGCCCATCAGCGCGAGCGAGGTCAGGCCGGCCGCGATCACCGCCGCGATGATGAGACTGCTGGTACGCGTCTCGAAAGCCCGGCTCATCTCCTCGATGCCGAAGACGATCCCTGCCAGCGGCGTGTTGAAGGCGGCCGCGACGCCGGCGGCCGCGCCGGCCAGGATCAATCCGGGCTGGCGGCGTGGCGAGACGCGTCCGAGCGCGAACATGATGGAAGCGCCGACTTGAACGCTCGGTCCTTCCCGGCCGACCGAGCCACCGCACAGCAGACCGAACAAGGTGAGGATCACCTTGCCGATCGCGATTCGGATCGAGACCAGGCTCTCGCGCGCCGTCTGGTCGGTCAGATGCCGTGCGGCGATCGCCTGAGGAATGCCGCTGCCCTGTGCGTTCGGGAACAGCCGGGTAGTTAGATAGGCCGAGAGCATGAAGCCGAGAGGTGTCACCGCGAGCACGGCGTACCGGGACTGGGCCAACAGCAGCGCAAAGGCGTGCTGGGCGAGATCGGCGAGTTGCGCCAGCGCCACCGCCGCGGCGCCAACCCCGATCCCACCGAGCACGAAGATTGCCCGCCGCTGCCATCGCGCGGATGTCAGCCTGAACAGGCGTTTATGGCGGGTCGACAGGGGCCAGAGCATCAGCCGGTGTTTTAGCCGGTCACGTCGCGAATTGAAGGGGCAAGCGAGCAGACCAGCTAGACTGGAACCACGCCTT
Organism: Bradyrhizobium sp. WSM4874; assembly: GCF_055811835.1. Taxonomy (NCBI): domain Bacteria; kingdom Pseudomonadati; phylum Pseudomonadota; class Alphaproteobacteria; order Hyphomicrobiales; family Nitrobacteraceae; genus Bradyrhizobium; species Bradyrhizobium sp. WSM4874. The sequence goes on along the minus strand of NZ_JBVVPR010000001.1, from coordinate 379,369 downwards.
CGACGAACATCAACCGCCGCTCCAGCGCGGTCCGCCGCAGCTTGAGCGCCGCCGCATATTCCGGCGACGCGTACCATTCGCGCGCGCGTTCTATCGAGGGAAACTCTACGATGATGATGGTCTTGGGCGCCGGGCCGCCCTCCACCACCTCAGCGGCACCGCCGCGCGCGAGGTAGCGGCCGCCATATTGCGCGATGGTTTGCGCCGCCAAGCCGCGATAGGCCTCCATCGCGGCCTGATCGCGCGCCTCGACCTCCGAGATCACATAGGCCGGCATGAGCTGATCTCAGGCAATCGTGTTGACGATGCCGCCCTCGGCACGCAACGCCGCGCCGTTGGTAGCGGAAGCTTCCTTCGAAGCCGCATAAACCACCATGTTGGCGATTTCGTCGACGCTGGCGAAGCGCTGGAGCAGCGAGCTTGGGCGATGCTGTTTGACGAAATTGGCCGCGGCCTCATCGACCGACTGGCCGTTCTGCTTGGCAAGATCCTTGACGAAGGTCTCGACGCCTTCCGACATCGTCGGGCCCGGCAGCACGGAATTGACCGTGACGCCGGTGCCGCGTGTGAGCTGCGCCAGGCCCCGCGCGACCGAGAGCTGGGCCGTCTTGCTCATTCCATAGTGGATCATCTCGACCGGGATGTTGAGCCCGGATTCCGAGGAGATGAAGACAACTCGGCCCCAGTTGCGCTTGAGCATGCCCTTCATATACGCGCGCGAGAGACGCACGCCGCTCATCACGTTGACCTCGAAGAAGCGGCTCCAGTCCTCGTCCGGAATGTCGAAAAAGTCTTTCGGCTCGAAGATGCCGGCATTGTTGATGAGGATGTCGACGTCTGGCAGCGCCGCGGCCAGCGCCTTGCAGCCGGCAGCGGTCGAGACATCGGCGGCGATGCCGCGGACCTTGGCCCCCGCTCCCTCCAGCTTGCGCACGGCCGCATCGACCTTGTCCTGGCCGCGTCCGTTGATCACGACGCTCGCACCCGAGCCGGCAAGGCCCTTGGCGATGGCGTGGCCGATACCGGCGGTCGAGCCGGTGACGAGGGCGGTCTTTCCGGAAAGGTCGATGTTCATGCGTGATCTCCGTTGATGCTGACGGAGATATTGGGCGCTACCGGCACGATAGCAATCGGTACTCACCGACGCGTGAGGAACGGGACGTAACGAACGAGGACAGCCAATAAAAAAGCGGCGCCCGAAGGCGCCGCTTTCTGAAAACTCTCTGCCGGTCGGCTTACGCTGCCTCGGCTTCCTTTTCCTGCACCGGACCGGAGTCCTGGCCCTTGGCATCGACGTCACGATCGACGAACTCGATCACGGCCATCGCGGCGTTGTCGCCGTAGCGGAAGCCGGCCTTGATGATGCGGGTGTAGCCGCCCTGGCGATCCTTGTAGCGGGGCGCGAGCGTGTCGAACAGCTTCCGGACCTGATCCTTGTCGCGCATCTCGGAGATGGCCTGGCGGCGCATGGCAAGCCCGCCCTTCTTGCCGAGGGTAATCAGCTTCTCGACGATCGGACGCAATTCCTTCGCCTTCGGCAGCGTGGTGACGATCTGCTCGTGCTTGATCAGCGCGGCGCACATGTTGGCGAACATCGCGCGGCGATGCTCGGCGGTGCGGTTGAGCTTACGATGAACCTTGCCGTGACGCATTTATCTATTCCTTACGTTGAAACTGCCGCGACGGTTCGTCGGACATGTTGCTCAGGTGGGCCGCCTGCGTTCGCCCCAGTTAGTCATTCCGGGGCGGCTCGCAGAGCCGAACCCGGAATCTCGAGGTTCCGGGTTCGATGCTCGCGCATCGCCCCGGAACGACGAAGTCCTAGTAGTGATCCTCGAAGCGCTTGGCGAGCTCGTCGATGTTCTCCGGCGGCCAGCCCGGCACTTCCATGCCGAGGTGCAGACCCATCTGGGCCAGCACTTCCTTGATCTCGTTCAGCGACTTGCGGCCGAAGTTCGGAGTGCGGAGCATTTCCGCTTCGCTCTTCTGCACGAGGTCGCCGATGTAGACGATGTTGTCGTTCTTCAAGCAATTGGCCGAACGCACCGACAGCTCGAGCTCGTCCACCTTCTTGAGGAAGGCCGGGTTGAAGGCGAGGTCCGGGATGATCTCCTGGGCGACTTCCTTGCGCGGCTCTTCGAAATTGACGAACACGTTGAGCTGATCCTGCAGGATGCGCGCGGCGTAGGCCACGGAATCATCCGGCGTCAGCGCGCCGTTGGTCTCGATTGTCATGGTCAGCTTGTCGTAGTCGAGGATCTGGCCCTCGCGGGTGTTCTCGACCTTGTAGGAGACCTTGCGGACCGGCGAGTACAGGCTGTCGACCGGGATCAGGCCGATCGGCGCGTCCTCGGGGCGGTTGCGCTCGGCGGGAACGTAGCCCTTGCCGGTTGCGACGGTGAACTCCATGCGGATCTCGGCGCCCTCGTCGAGCGTGCAGATCTGCAGGTCGGGATTGAGCACGACGACGTCGCCCACGGTCTGGATGTCGCCGGCGGTGACGACGCCCGGGCCGGACTTCTTGACGACCATGCGCTTGGGGCCCTCGCCCTGCATCTTGATCGAGATGTCCTTGATGTTGAGCACGATGTCGGTGACGTCCTCACGGACGCCCGCGATCGAGGAGAACTCGTGCAGCACGCCGTCGATATGCACCGACTGCACCGCCGCGCCCTGGAGCGAGGACAGCAGGATGCGGCGCAGCGCGTTGCCGAGCGTCTGGCCGAAGCCGCGCTCGAGCGGTTCGGCGACGATGGTCGCGAAACGGGTCGGATCGCTGCCGGGCTGTACCTGCAGCTTGTTCGGCCGAATCAGTTCTTGCCAATTTTTCTGGATCGTCACTGTTTCACCCATACAGGCCAGTCAGACTGCTGTTGCAGGCACTGGCGTTGGAGAAAGGCCGCAGATCATTTCCACGGCTTTGCAAAAAATCATTGCGGGCGCCAATGCGCCCGCAATTTGGTATCAAACGCGCCGACGCTTGCGGGGACGGCAACCGTTGTGCGGGATCGTGGTCACGTCACGGATCGAGGTGACGGTGAAGCCCGCGGCCTGGAGCGCCCGGAGCGCCGATTCGCGGCCCGAACCGGGACCGGCGACTTCGACTTCCAGCGTGCGCATGCCGTGCTCCTGCGCCTTCTTCGACACGTCCTCGGCGGCAACCTGTGCGGCATACGGGGTCGACTTGCGCGAGCCCTTGAAGCCCATCGTGCCGGCGGAGGACCAGGCAATCGTGTTGCCCTGCGCGTCGGTGATGGTGATGGTCGTGTTGTTGAACGACGAGTTCACGTGCGCGACGCCGGAGGCGATGTTCTTGCGCTCACGACGACGAACGCGGGTGGCTTCCTTGCCCATAGACTACCTTTCCTGAAGATCTCAAACGCCGCCGTAATGCCAGCGGCTACACCTGTGGAACGAAAGGCGCGTGGCGAACGGGTCATCCCCTTTCGCCACACGCCGTGATTGGATGCGAAAACTTACTTCTTCTTGCCGGCGATGGCCTTGGCCGGACCCTTGCGCGTGCGCGCGTTGGTGTGGGTACGCTGGCCACGCACCGGCAGACCGCGACGATGGCGCAGGCCGCGGTAGCAGCCGAGGTCCATCAGACGCTTGATGTTGATGCCGACCTCACGACGCAAATCGCCCTCGACGAGATAGTCGCGGTCGATCACTTCGCGGATCTGAAGCACTTCGGCGTCGCTGAGCTGATTGACCCGACGATCGTCTGGGATCTTGACCTTCTCCATGATCTCACCGGCGATCTTCTGGCCGATGCCATGGATGTACTGGAGCGCGATCAGCACGCGCTTGTTGGTCGGGATGTTCACGCCGGCAATACGGGCCACGGCCTTCTCTCCTGTCGCCGATTCCTCGTCAGGAATCGCGCTTTAAGTGCTGGTTTCTCGGGCAGGTGTTCACAAACGCGAACACGACGCCCACCCCTGGTCTTCCTGGGGCCCGGCATCGTTTGAAACTATCCGACTTGGATGCGGGGCTTATTAGGGGATTCAGGGGGCTTTCGTCAACCGCTGCTAGCGCTTAGCTCGCTTTTTCGTGACCTTTTTTGCGGCCTTTTTGGCACCTTTTTTGACAGCCTTCTTTGCGGTCTTTTTGGCTGCCTTCTTCTTCCCTGCCTTCTTGGCGGCTTTCTTGCCGGTTTTCTTGGCCGCCTTCTTGGGACCCGTCACGGTCTTTTTAGCCGCCTTCTTGGATTTGGCGGCCTTTTTGGCCGTCTTCGTCGGCTTTTTAGCCGATTTCGTCGCCGCCTTGGCCTTTTTAGCCGGGGCGGCCTTGGCCGCGCTGCGGGCGCGGGTCTTGCCATGAGTCTTGGGCTCGACCGCCCCGAGCGCCAGGAGCTGGCGATGGATGGCGCGGGTGACCTCGTCGATGGCCATCATGCCGTCGATGGTCGAGAGCTTCCGCCGCTCGGAATAGTAGTGAATCAGCGGCTCCGTCTGGTTGCGGTAGCTGGCTAACCGCTTGGTTAGGACCTCCGGGGTGTCGTCGAGCCGGACCTCCTCCCCGCGCTCGCGCATCTGGGCGACGCGGGTCTCGACACGGTTCAGGAGCGCGCTCTCGTTGACGCGGAGCTCGATCACGGCGTCGAGCTTGAGGTGCTTGTGCTTGAGCAGCTCATCCAGCGCCTCGGCCTGCGGCACGGTCCGCGGGAAACCGTCGAGGATGAAACCGTTTTTGGCATCCGGCTGATCGATTCGATCGGAGATGATTCCGACCACGACATCATCGGGCACGAGACCGCCGCTGGCCATGATCTCCTTGGCCTTGAGACCGACCGGCGTTCCGGCCGCCACCGCTGCACGCAACATCTCGCCGGTCGAGAGTTGGACGATACCATAGCGCTGCACAAGCAGCTGCGCCTGGGTGCCCTTGCCCGATCCCGGCGGCCCCAGAAGTATAATTCTCATCGGCGTACGCCCCCCGATTGGTGCGCGATGCGTCGCGCGCCCGTGTTTTGAAGTCCAGCTACAGTGCAAATCATAATCAGCGCCGCACCGCTACCCATATCATAGGGGAGCAAATGGCCGGACGCCAAGAAGCCTTTGAGATCAGTGCTTGCACGACAGTAAGAGCGGCTCTGTCGAGGCGACCGAATGCCCGGCTCGCCGTCCGCGCGCGTTGCACGCGCGGCGAATCGGCGGCGCAATTGCGCCGCCCGAGGGGACGCCGCGCTTAACGGCGGCGGCCGCGCAGCTTCGACTTCCGGATCAGGCCTTCGTACTGATGCGCCAGGAGATAGCCCTGCACCTGCGCCACCGTGTCCATGGTGACGCTGACGACGATCAGCAGCGACGTGCCGCCAAAGTAGAACGGCACCGACGCGTAGGAGATCAGGATTTCCGGAATCAAGCAGACGATCGCCAGATAGACCGCGCCGAGCACAGTGATGCGCGACAGCACGTAGTCGATATATTCCGCGGTACGCTCGCCCGGACGGATGCCCGGAATGAAGCCGCCGTGCTTCTTCAGATTGTCCGCGGTCTCGGTCGGATTGAACACGATCGCGGTGTAGAAGAAGGCGAAGAACACGATCAGCGCCAGATACATGATCAGGAACAGCGGACGGCCGTGGCCGAGCTGGGTGTTGATCCACTGGAACCATTCCGGCCCGCTGCCCGCGTTGAAGTTCGCGACCGTGGTCGGCAGCAGCAGCAGCGAGGACGCGAAGATCGGCGGGATCACGCCCGAGGTGTTGAGCTTGAGCGGCAGATGCGAGGACTGCCCCTCGAACATCTTGTTGCCGACCTGGCGCTTCGGATACTGGATCAAGAGCCGGCGCTGGGCGCGCTCCACGAACACGATGAAGGCGATCACGGCCACCGCCATGATGATGACGACCAGAATCAGGCCCGTCGACATCGCACCCTGACGGCCGAGCTCGAGCATGTTGGCGAGCGCCGCGGGCAGCTCGGCGACGATGCCGGAGAGAATGATAAGGGAAATGCCGTTGCCGATGCCGCGCGAGGTGATCTGCTCGCCCAGCCACATCAGGAACATGGTGCCGCCGGTCAGCGTGATCGCCGTGGACAGACGGAAGAACATGCCGGGGTCGCTGACGACGTTGCCTGCGCCTTCGAGGCCTACCGCGATGCCGTAGGACTGGAACGCGGCCAGGATCACCGTGAGATAACGGGTGTACTGGTTCAGCAGCTTGCGGCCGGACTCGCCTTCCTTCTTCAGCGCCTCGAGCTGCGGCGAGACGGTGGTCAGGAGCTGGATGATGATGGAGGCCGAGATGTACGGCATGATGTTCAGCGCAAAGATCGCCATGCGGTGAATGCCGCCGCCGGCGAACATGTTGAACATGCCGAGGATGCCGCCCGCCTGGGAGCGGAACACCTGCTCCCAGATGTTGGGATCGATGCCGGGCAGCGGGATGTAGGTCCCGAGCCGATAAACGAGCAGCGCACCCAGGGTGAACCAGATGCGCTTCTTCAGTTCGTCGGCCTTGGCAAACGCACCGAAATTGAGATTGGCTGCCAGTTGTTCCGCTGCAGAGGCCATCTTGGACTTTCTCCCGCCGCTTATTGCGCCGTCATGCCCGCGGCCGGGCTACATTATACCGGACACCGGACATTATCTGGGGCTACGGCTTCGATAAGTCCATCGTCCCGCATGCGTAAAGGCCCGCGAGCTGCGGGCCGATGACGCAGTTGTTACGCCGCCTCGCCTTCTTCCTTGGCAGGCGCGAGGATCTTCACCGAGCCGCCGGCCTTCTCGACTGCCGCGATTGCGGTCTTCGAGGCGCCGTGCACTTCGATGTTGAGCTTGGCCTTGAACTCGCCGCGGCCGAGCAGCCGCAGGCCGCCCTTGGCGCGGCGCAGCACGCCGGCCTTGACCAGGGATTCGACGTTCACGACGCTGCCGGTGTCGATCTTCTTGGCATCGACCGCGTCCTGGAGCCGGTCGAGATTGATCTCGGCGAACTCGATGCGGAAGATGTTGTTGAAGCCGCGCTTGGGCAGACGGCGATGCAAGGGCATCTGGCCGCCTTCGAAACCCTTGATGCGCACGCCCGAACGCGCGGTCTGGCCCTTGCCACCGCGGCCGGCCTGCTTGCCCTTGCCCGAACCAATGCCGCGGCCGACGCGCATACGCTTCTTGCGCGAGCCGGCATTGTCGGCGATATCGCTGAGCTTCATCGCCCTGCTCCTTGTTTCCTGCGCATGACCTTCACCGAAAACGGGTCCCCGCTTCGGGATCGTGCGCCTTTGCTTACTTCTCGTCGACGATGCGAACGAGATGGTGAACTTTCAAGATCATGCCGCGCACCGCCGGGGTGTCCGGCAGTTCGCTGGTGCGGCCGATCTTGTTGAGCTTGAGCCCGATCAGCGTCGAGCGCTGCGAGTGATGGCGGCGGATCGCGCTGCCGGTCTGCTCGATCTTGATCGTCTTTGCGGTCGTAACGGCACTCTTGGCCATGGGCGTCTACTCCGAAAAGCTTGCGTTATTCGGCAACCGCCTCGGCGTCGCCACCGATACGGCGGGACTGGAGGGTGGACACCTTGATGTTGCGGCGGGCAGCGACCGAGCGCGGCGAATCCTGATGCTTCAGCGCATCGAACGTCGCGCGAACCATGTTGTACGGGTTCGACGAGCCGATCGACTTCGCAACCACGTCCTGGACGCCGAGCGTCTCGAACACGGCGCGCATCGGACCGCCGGCGATGATGCCGGTGCCGGCCGGAGCTGCGCGCAGGTAAACACGGCCCGCGCCATGACGGCCGGCGATGTCGTGATGCAGCGTGCGGCCCTCGCGCAGCGACACGCGGGTGAGGTTGCGCTTGGCGGATTCGGTTGCCTTGCGGATCGCCTCGGGCACTTCGCGCGCCTTGCCGTGACCGAAGCCGGCGCGGCCCTTCTGGTCGCCGATCACGACCAGCGCTGCGAAACCGAAGCGCTTGCCGCCCTTGACGACCTTGGCGACGCGATTGATGTGGACGAGCTTGTCGACGAACTCGCTGTCGCGCTCTTCCCTGCGTTCACGTCCGCCGCCGCGTTGATCGCGTCCACCACGTTGTTCGCGTTCTGCCATGGTTTTTCCAGTCCTTCAGAGGCTTACGCCTCAATCCTCAAATTCTGTTAGAAGCTCAGCCCGCTCTCACGCGCCGCGTCGGCAAGAGCCTTGACGCGCCCGTGATAGAGATAGCTGCCGCGATCGAACACGACTTCCTTGACACCCTTCTCGGCGGCGCGCTCGGCCAGCAGCTTGCCGACCGCCTTCGCCGCATCGATGTCGGCGCCGGTCTTGCCGCCATCGCGCATCGACTTCTCGAGCGACGAGGCAGAGGCAAGCGTCTCGCCCTTCAGGTCGTCGATGACCTGGGCGTAGATGTGCTTGGACGAGCGGAACACCGACAGGCGCGGACGGCCGCCACCCGAGCGGCGCAGCTTCAGTCGTACACTGCGCTTGCGCCGGGCATTCGTAACCTTGGCTTTCGACATGACCGGCTCCGTTACTTCTTCTTGCCTTCCTTGCGGAAGATGAATTCGCCAACATACTTCACGCCCTTGCCCTTGTAGGGCTCCGGCGGACGATAGGAGCGAATCTCGGCGGCGACCTGGCCGACGCGCTGAATGTCGCTGCCGGTCACCGTGATCTCGGTCGGCTTCGGCACGGTGATCGTGATCCCTTCCGGGATCGCGTAGACCACATCGTGGCTGTAGCCGAGCGCGAGCTGCAGGTTCTTGCCCTGCAGCGCGGCGCGGTAACCGACGCCGGTGATTTCGAGCTTCTTCTCGAAGCCCTTGGTGACGCCTTCGACCAGATTCGCGACCTGGGCGCGAGCGGTCCCGTACAGGGCCCGCGCGCGGTTGGTCTCGACCCGCGGGTTCACCTTGACCTGGCCGTTGTCGAGCTTCACCTCGACGTCGCTATGGACGACGAACTGAAGCTGGCCCTTCGGCCCTTTCATCTTGACGGTCTGCCCGTCGACGGTCGCGGTCACACCCGACGGCACCGCTACCGGCCTTTTGCCAACACGTGACATGGATCAAAAATCCTTCTCAGAACACCGTGAAGAGAACTTCGCCGCCCACGTTCGCTTCACGCGCACTGTGGTCAGCCATGATTCCCTTCGGCGTCGACAACACCGAAATGCCGAGTCCGTTATTGACCCGCGGCAGGTTCTTCACCGAGGCGTAAACGCGACGCCCGGGCTTGGAGACACGCTCGATCTCGCGGATAACGGGCTCGCCGTCGAAATACTTCAGCTCAATCTCGATCTCGCTGCGGCCCGAGGAGTGCTCGAGTGTGGCGTAACCGCGGATGTAGCCTTCGCTCTTCAGCACCTCGAGAACATTCTCGCGCATCTTCGAGCCAGGCGTGGAGACCTTGTTCTTGGAGCGCATCTGCGCGTTGCGGATTCGGGTGATCAGATCGCTGATTGGATCGTGCGTAGACATTTAAACGACCCTCCTTACCAGCTGGACTTCACGAGGCCCGGGACCATGCCCCTGGAGCCAAGGTCACGCAGCGCGATACGGGACAGCTTGTTCTTGCGGTAGTTCGAACGCGGGCGGCCCGTCAGCTCGCAACGCAGACGGATGCGGGTCGCCGACGAGTTGCGCGGCATTTCCGCCAGCTTGAGGGTCGCGGCGAACCGCTCCTCCATCGGCAGCGACTTGTCGGCGATGATCGCCTTCAACCGCTCGCGCTTCGGGGCGGCGTTCTTCGCCATCCGCTTGCGCCGGTTGTTCTTCTCGATTGAACTCTTCTTTGCCATGCTTGGCTCCTGGGTATCCGCGTTTGAGAGGCTTTAGGTCAGCGTCTCACTGCCGGAACGGGAAATTGAAAGCGGTCAACAAGGCCCTCGCCTCGTCGTCGGTCTTGGCCGTGGTGCAGACGGTGATATCCATACCGCGGGATTCCGTGACCTTGTCGAAGTCGATCTCGGGGAAAATGATGTGTTCCTTGAGACCGAGCGAGTAGTTGCCACGGCCGTCGAAGCTCTTCGGGTTCAAGCCGCGGAAGTCGCGGACGCGCGGCAGCGCGACCGTCACCAGGCGATCGATGAACTCGTACATACGGGCCTTGCGCAGCGTGACCTTGCAGCCGATCGGCTGGTTCTCACGCAACTTGAAGGTCGCGATCGCGATCCGCGAATAGGTCACGATCGCCTTCTGGCCGGCGATCTGGGTCAATTCCGCAGCGGCGTTCTCTGCCTTCTTGCGGTCGTTGACGGAATCGCCAACGCCCATGTTCAGCACGACCTTGTCCAGGCGCGGAACCTGCATGACGTTCTCATAACCGAACTTCTCGGTCATTTCCGTCCGGATCTTCGCGTCGTATTCCGCGCGCAGGCGCGGCGTGTAAGCGGCCTCAGCCATCGATCTCAGCTCCCGAGCTCTTGGCGATGCGGACCTTCTTGCCGTCCGCCAGAATCTTGAATCCGACGCGGGTCGGCTTCCCGTCCTTGCCGACATACGCGATGTTGGACAGTTGGATCGGCGACTCTTTCGAGATGATGCCGCCCTCCTGGGCCTGCGTCTGCTTCTGGTGACGCTTGACCATGTTGATGCCGCGCACCAGCGCCGTACCGGCGTCGGGACGCACTTCGAACACCTCGCCGGTGCGGCCCTTGTCGCGGCCGGTCAGCACGACGACCTTGTCGCCCTTGCGGATCTTCGCAGCCATCACAGCACCTCCGGCGCGAGCGAGATGATCTTCATGTGGTTCTTGGCGCGCAGCTCGCGGGGCACGGGCCCGAAGATACGGGTGCCGACCGGCTCGGACTGATTGTTGATCAGAACGGCGGCGTTGCGGTCGAAGCGGATGACCGAACCGTCGGCGCGGCGGATGTCCTTGCGGACGCGCACCACGACGGCCTTCATCACGTCGCCCTTCTTCACCTTGCCACGCGGAATCGCTTCCTTGATCGAGACAACGATGATGTCGCCGATCGTGGCGTAGCGGCGCTTGGAGCCCCCGAGCACCTTGATACACATGACACGGCGTGCGCCAGAATTATCGGCCACGTCGAGGTTGGTCTGCATCTGAATCATTGATGCACCTCGTCCTCTTCTATTTGCGCCAGCCCAGCCGGCGCTCAACATTTCCCTGAAGTCAGTCGGCTAAAGCCAACAGATCAGGCGCTTTTCTTGTGTTCGCCCCGGATCACGACCCAGCGCTTCAACTTCGAAATCGGCTTCGATTCCTCGATCCACACCATGTCGCCCGGCTTGAACTCGTTGCTCTCGTCGTGCGCGTGGTAGTTCTTCGAACGGCGGATCGTCTTCTTGTAGATCGGGTGCGTGAAGCGGCGATCGACGCGCACCACGATGGTCTTGGCTTGCTTGTCGCTGACGACCACGCCCTGCAAAGTACGTTTCGGCATCTTCGTAAGCCTCTTACTTCTTCTTCGCGCGCGTCTGCGCGGCGACGGTCTTGATCCGGGCGATGTCACGGCGGGCCTCGCGCAGGCGCGAGGTGTTCTCGAGCTGCCCGGTGGCGCGCTGGAAGCGCAGGTTGAAGCGCTCCTTCTTCAGGTTCAGGATGGCGTCATCCTGCTGATCGGGGCTCAACGCGCGGATGTCTTCGATTTTCATCTGGGCCATGGCCATTACTCCGCAATGCGCTCGACGAAGCGCGTCTTGATCGGCAGCTTGGCTGCAGCCAGGGTCAGCGCCTCACGCGCCGTCTGGGTGTTGACGCCGTCGATCTCGAACAGCACCCGGCCCGGCTTGACGCGCGCGACCCACAATTCCGGTGCACCCTTGCCGGAACCCATGCGGACTTCGGCAGGCTTCTTCGACACGGGAACGTCGGGGAAAATGCGGATCCAGACGCGGCCGGCGCGCTTCATGTGGCGGGTCAGCGCGCGGCGAGCGGCTTCGATCTGGCGCGCGGTGACGCGCTCAGGCTCGGTTGCCTTCAGGCCGAACTGGCCGAACGCCAACGTCGCGCCCGAAGACGCAACGCCGTGGATACGGCCCTTATGCGCCTTCCGGAACTTCGTTTTCTTAGGTTGCATCATGGCTTCAAGCCCTCAAATTCTCTGTGCTGGCGTCAGGCTGCAGCGTTGTCACGGCGCTGCCGGCCGCCGCGATCGCCGCCGCCACCAGTCTCGCCCTCGGCCATTCTCTTGTCCTGGGCCATCGGATCGTGCTCGAGGATCTCGCCCTTGAAGATCCAGACCTTGACACCGCAGGTGCCGAAGGTCGTGAACGCGGTCGCAACGCCGTAGTCGATGTCTGCGCGCAGCGTGTGCAGCGGCACGCGACCTTCGCGGTACCACTCCATGCGCGCGATTTCCGCACCACCCAGACGTCCCGAGCAGTTGATGCGGATGCCTTCCGCGCCGAGACGCATCGCGGACTGAACGGCGCGCTTCATGGCGCGGCGGAACGCCACGCGGCGCTCCAGCTGCTGCGCGATCGACTCGGCCACCAGCGTCGCATCGAGCTCCGGCTTGCGGATCTCGACGATGTTGATGACGACGTCGGACGAGGTGATGTCCGCGACCTTCTTGCGCAGCTTGTCGATGTCGGCGCCCTTCTTGCCGATCACCACGCCCGGACGAGCCGAGTGGATGGTGACGCGGCACTTCTTGTGCGGACGCTCGATCACGATGCGGGCGACGGCCGCCTGCTTGAGCTCCTTGTGCAGGATCTCGCGGATCTTGACGTCCTCATGAAGCAGCTTGCCGTATTCCTGCTTGCCGGCGAACCAGCGGGAATCCCAGGTCCGGTTGATGCCAAGACGCAGACCGATCGGATTGATCTTTTGACCCATCGTGTTCTCCTGCGTCCCTTAAGCCGCTGCCGCGGCTTCGACCTGACGAACGATGATCGTCAGCTGTGAAAATGGTTTGTAGACACGGCCCGAGCGGCCACGGCCGCGGGCGGCAAAGCGCTTCATCACGAGGCCGTTGCCGACGAAGGCCTGCGCCACGACGAGATCGTCGACGTCGAGGTCGTGGTTGTTCTCGGCATTGGCAATAGCCGATTCCAGGCACTTCTTCACGTCAACCGCGATCCGCTTGCGCGAAAACTGCAGGTCGGCGAGCGCAGCAGCCGCCTTCCGGCCGCGAATGAGCTGGGCGACCAGGTTGAGCTTCTGCGGGCTCACCCGCAGCATCCGGGCGACCGCCTTGGCCTCGTTCTCGGCGAGGCTCCGTTCGCGCTTAGGTTTGCTCATCGTTTAATCCTCAAGCCTTCTTGGCTTTCTTGTCCCCGGAGTGGCCATGGAAGGTACGGGTCGGCGAGAACTCGCCGAACTTGTGACCAACCATTTCCTCGTTGACCGCCACCGGCACGTGCTTCTGACCATTGTAGACGCCGAAGGTCAGGCCGACGAATTGCGGCAGGATCGTCGAGCGACGGCTCCAGATCTTGATGACGTCGTGACGGCCGGACGAACGCGCGGCATCTGCCTTCTTGAGCAGAGAACCCTCGACGAACGGGCCTTTCCAGACTGAACGAACCATGTCCGGCGTTCCTTACTTCTTCCGCTTGTGGCGGCTTAGGAGAATGAATTTGTTGGTCGACTTGTTGGAGCGGGTCTTCTTGCCCTTGGTCGGCTTGCCCCACGGAGTGACCGGGTGGCGACCGCCCGAGGTACGACCTTCACCACCGCCGTGCGGATGGTCGATCGGGTTCATCGAAACGCCGCGGTTGTGCGGCTTGCGGCCCAGCCAGCGGTTGCGGCCGGCCTTGCCGATCGACGTGTTCATGTGATCCGGGTTCGACACCGCGCCAATCGTGCCGCGGCAACGGCCGTGCACCAGGCGCTGTTCGCCCGAGTTCAGGCGGATGATCACATAGTCCTGGTCACGACCGACGAGCTGGGCGTAGGTGCCCGCGGAACGGGCGAGCTGGCCGCCCTTCCCGATCTTGACCTCGATATTGTGGATGATCGTGCCGACCGGCATGTTGCCGAGCGGCATGACATTGCCCGGCTTCACGTCGACATAGTTGCCGGCGACAACGGAATCACCGACGGCCAAACGCTGCGGCGCCAGGATATAGGCCTGGGTACCGTCTTCGTACTTGACCAGCGCGATGAACGCGGTGCGGTTCGGATCGTACTCCAGCCGCTCGACCGTCGCGGGCGCATCGACCTTGTCGCGCTTGAAATCGACAGTACGCAGCGTCCGCTTATGACCGCCGCCGCGGAAGCGCACGGTGATACGACCGGTGTTGTTGCGGCCGCCAGAGGAGTGCTTGCCTTCGGTGAGCGCCTTGACCGGCTTGCCCTTGTAGAGGGCCGAACGATCGACCATGACCAGCTGGCGCTGGCCCGGCGTCGTGGGATTGAATGTCTTCAGTGCCATCGTCGTACGACCTTACAGACCGGTGGTCACGTCGATCCGGTGACCCTCTTCGAGAGTCACGATCGCGCGCTTGGAGTTCGACTGCGAGCCGAGATTGCCGCGGAAGATCTTGGTCTTGCCCTTGCGGACCAGCGTGTTGACACTCTTGACCTTGACGTCGAACAGCTTCTCAATCGCTTCCTTGATCTGCGGCTTGGTCGCCTTCGCGGCCACCTTGAACAGCACCTTGTTGTGCTCCGAGGCGATCGTGGCCTTTTCGGTCACGACCGGCGACAGGATCACGTCGTAGTGGCGAGGCTCGATGTTCTTCGTCATTTGAAGCGCGCCTCCAGCGCATCGATGGCGGCCTTGGTCAGAACAAGCTTCCGACGGCGCAGGATGTCATAGACGTTGATGCCCTGGATCGGCAGCACGTCCATGTTCGGGATGTTGCGGGCCGCAGCGGCGAAGCCGTTGTTGAGCTCGGCGCCGTCGATGATCAGCGCGTTGGTCAAACCCAGACCGGAGAAATGACCAAGCAGCGCCTTGGTCTTGGCAGCTTCCAGCGCGGCCTTGTCGATCACGACGAGATCGCCGTCCTTGGCCTTGGCCGAGAGCGCATGCTTGAGGGCAAGCGCACGGACCTTCTTCGGCAGGTCGGTGGCATGCGAACGCACCACCGGACCGAAGGCACGGCCGCCGCCGCGGAACTGCGGCACGCGCGCTGAGCCGTGACGAGCACCACCGGTGCCCTTCTGCTTGTACATCTTCTTGCCGGTGCGCCAGATCTCGGCGCGGCCCTTGGCTTTGTGCGTACCGGCCTGGCGCTTGTTGAGCTGCCACTGCACGCAACGTGCAATGATGTCCTGGCGCGGCTCGAGGCCGAAAATGGTGTCGGAAAGCTGGACCGAGCCGGCTTCCTTACCCTCGAGGGTCGTGACCTTCAATTCCATCTCACGCCTCCTGCGCAGCCGGAGCAGCGTCCGCTTCGCCAGCAACCTTGAACTTGCCGGGCTTCGGAGCTTCCTTCGGCAGCGGCTTCTTGACGGCGTCGCGCACGCGGATCCAGCCGCCCTTGGAGCCGGGAACGGCGCCTTCGACGAGGATCAGGCCGCGCTCGACATCGAGCTGGACGACCCGAAGGTTGAGCGTGGTGATGCGGTCGACGCCCATGTGACCGGGCATCTTCTTGTTCTTCCAGGTCTTGCCCGGATCCTGACGGCCACCGGTCGAACCGATCGAACGGTGCGAGACCGAGACGCCGTGAGTGGCGCGCAGACCGCCGAAGTTCCAGCGCTTCATACCGCCGGCAAAACCCTTGCCGACCGAAGTACCGGTGACGTCGACGAACTGACCGACGACAAAGTGGTCGGCCAGGATCTCAGCACCGACGGGGATCATCTGATCCGCGGAGACACGGAATTCCTCGACCTGCCGCTTCGGCTCGACCTTGGCGACCGCGAACTGGCCGCGCTCCGCCTTGGGCATGTACACGGTCTTGCGGCTGCCAGAACCAAGCTGGAGCGCGACATAACCGTTTTTCTCTTCGGTGCGGTGGCCTACGACCTGGCAATTGCCGAGCTTCAGCACGGTCACGGGGATATGTTCGCCGGCCTCTGTAAAGACCCGCGTCATCCCGACCTTTTGTGCGATCACTCCGGAGCGCATCGGCGTGCTTCCTGTTCTTTCTGTCCGCTAGTGGCGAACGTGATCCAAAAATCTTAGAGCTTGATCTCGACGTCGACACCGGCGGCCAGGTCGAGCTTCATCAAAGCATCGACGGTCTGCGGGGTCGGATCGACGATGTCGAGCAGGCGCTTGTGAGTGCGCATCTCGAACTGCTCGCGGCTCTTCTTGTCGACGTGCGGCGAACGGTTGACGGTGAACTTCTCGATGCGGGTGGGCAGCGGAATGGGTCCGCGGACCTGCGCGCCGGTGCGCTTCGCCGTGTTCACGATCTCGCGGGTCGACGTATCGAGGATACGATGGTCGAACGCCTTGAGACGGATGCGAATGTTTTGGCCGTTCATTGCCGTGGTCTTTCTTCAGTGGGGTGGCGAATAGCGAATAGCGAATGTCACATTCGCTATTCGCCGATCCCTATTCTCGTAATTACTCGATGATCGAGGCGACGACGCCGGCGCCGACGGTGCGGCCACCTTCGCGGATCGCGAAGCGGAGCTTCTCTTCCATCGCGATCGGCACGATCAGGTGCACTTCCATCGCGATGTTGTCGCCCGGCATCACCATCTCGGTGCCTTCCGGCAGATGCACGACACCGGTCACGTCGGTGGTGCGGAAGTAGAACTGCGGACGGTAGTTGGTGAAGAACGGAGTGTGGCGACCGCCCTCTTCCTTGGTGAGGATGTAGGCCTCAGCCTTGAACTTGGTGTGCGGCTTGACCGAACCCGGCTTGCACAGCACCTGGCCGCGCTCGACGTCCTCACGCTTGGTACCGCGAAGCAGCGCACCGATGTTGTCGCCGGCCTGGCCCTGATCGAGCAGCTTGCGGAACATTTCGACGCCGGTGACCGTGGTCTTCTGCGTGGCGCGCAGACCTACGATCTCGATTTCCTCGCCAACCTTGACGATGCCGCGCTCGACACGGCCGGTCACGACGGTGCCGCGACCCGAGATCGAGAACACGTCTTCAACCGGCATCAGGAACGGAAGGTCGACCGGACGCTCCGGCTGCGGAATGTAAGCGTCGACCTGCTTCATCAGCTCGAGGATGGCCTCGTGGCCGAGCGTCTTGTCGGAATCTTCGAGGGCGGCGAGCGCCGAGCCCTTGATGATCGGGATGGTGTCGCCCGGGAATTCGTACTTCGAGAGCAGCTCGCGAACCTCGAGCTCGACGAGTTCGAGCAGTTCCGGATCATCGACCATGTCGCACTTGTTGAGGAACACGACGAGCGCGGGAACGCCGACCTGGCGGGCGAGCAGGATGTGCTCGCGGGTCTGCGGCATCGGACCGTCAGCGGCCGACACGACCAGGATCGCACCGTCCATCTGGGCGGCGCCAGTGATCATGTTCTTCACGTAGTCGGCGTGGCCGGGGCAGTCGACGTGCGCGTAGTGGCGGTTCTTGGTCTCGTATTCGACGTGCGCCGTCGAGATCGTGATGCCGCGCGCCTTCTCTTCCGGCGCCTTGTCGATCTGGTCGTACGCCGTGAACGTCGCACCGCCGGCTTCGGCGAGGACCTTGGTGATCGCCGCGGTCAGCGACGTCTTGCCATGGTCGACGTGACCGATGGTGCCGATATTGCAGTGCGGCTTGTTACGTTCAAACTTTGCTTTGGCCATTTGACTCTCCGTTCAATCGTCAGTTCGAGACCGACGACAATCAGGCAAACTTCTTCTGGACTTCTGCCGACACGTTGGCCGGCGCTTCTGCGTAGTGGTCGAACTGCATGGTGAAGGTTGCGCGACCCTGGCTCATCGAGCGCAGGTTATTCACGTAACCGAACATGTTCATGAGCGGCACCATCGCGTTGATGACGTTGGCGTTGCCGCGCATGTCCTGACCCTGGATCTGACCGCGCCGGGAATTCAGGTCGCCGATGACCGAGCCGGTGTAATCTTCCGGGGTCACCACTTCGACCTTCATGATCGGCTCGAGCAGGACGGACTTGCCCTTCTGCAAAGCTTCGCGGAATGCAGCGCGCGAAGCGATTTCGAAGGCGAGCGCCGACGAGTCGACGTCGTGATACTTGCCGTCGACGAGCTGAACCTTGACGTCGACCACGGGGAAGCCCGCGACGACACCAGAGCCCATCACGCTGTTGAGGCCCTTTTCGACGCCGGGGATGTATTCCTTCGGAACCGCACCGCCGACGATCTTGGACTCGAACTCGTAACCCTTGCCGGGCTCGTTCGGCTCGACCACGATCGACACTTCCGCGAACTGACCGGTACCGCCGGTCTGCTTCTTGTGGGTGTACTTGACCTCAGCCCGCTTGGTGACGCGCTCACGGAACGCCACCTGCGGCGCGCCGATGTTGGCATCGACCTTGTAGGTACGGCGAAGAATGTCGACCTTGATGTCGAGATGGAGTTCGCCCATTCCCTTGAGGATGGTCTGGCCGGACTCCTGGTCGGTCGACACGCGGAAAGACGGATCTTCCGCGGCCAGCTTCGCCAGCGCCACGCCCAGCTTTTCCTGGTCGGCCTTCGACTTCGGTTCGATCGCGATCTCGATGACCGGCTCGGGGAATTCCATCTTTTCGAGGATCACCGCCTTGTCGGGATCGCACAGCGTGTCACCGGTGCGCGCTTCCTTCAGGCCGGCCAGTGCAACGATGTCGCCGGCATAGGCTTCCTTGATGTCTTCGCGGTTGTTCGCATGCATCAGCAACATGCGGCCGATGCGCTCCTTGCGGTCGCGCGTCGAATTGATGACGCCGGTACCAGACAGCAGCGTGCCCGAATAGATGCGGCAGAAGGTGATGGTGCCGACGAACGGGTCGTCCATGATCTTGAACGCCAACAGAGCCAGCGGCTCCTTGTCGTCGGGCCGGCGAACGACCTCGTTGCCGTCTTCATCGACGCCCTTGATCGCGGGCACGTCAACCGGCGACGGCAGATAATCCACGACCGCGTCGAGCAAAGGCTGCACGCCCTTGTTCTTGAAGGCCGAGCCGCACAATACCGGGAAGAACGCGCCAGTCAGCACGGCCTTGCGGATCAAGCGCTTCAACGTCGCCTGATCGGGCTCATTGCCGTCGAGGTAAGCGGCGAGAACGTCGTCGTCGAGCTCGACGGCGGCTTCCAACAGCTTCTCGCGATATTCCTTGGCCTTCTCGACCATGTCCTCGGGAATATCGATGTCGACGAACTTGGCGTCGAGCTTCTCTTCTTCCCAGACCACGCCCTTCATGCGGACGAGATCGACCAGGCCCTTGAAGTTGTTCTCCGAGCCGATCGGAAGCTGGATCGCGATCGGCTTCGCGCCGAGGCGATCGACGATATCCTGCATGCACTTGTAGAAGTCGGCGCCGGTCTTATCCATCTTGTTGGCGAAGACGATGCGCGGAACCTTGTACTTGTCGCCCTGGCGCCAGACCGTCTCGGTCTGGGGCTCGACGCCCTGGTTCGAGTCGAGCACGCACACGGCGCCGTCGAGCACGCGCAGGCTGCGCTCGACTTCGATGGTGAAGTCGACGTGGCCGGGAGTGTCGATGATGTTGAGACGCTTGCCTTCCCAAAACGCGGTGGTCGCGGCCGACGTAATCGTAATGCCGCGCTCCTGCTCCTGCTCCATCCAGTCCATCGTCGCGGCACCTTCGTGCACTTCGCCGATCTTGTGGCTCTTGCCGGTGTAATAGAGGATGCGCTCGGTGGTCGTGGTCTTGCCGGCATCGATATGCGCCATGATACCGAAGTTACGGTAGTTCTCTATGGCATGAACGCGGGGCATGGAGTGTTCCTTAGATTCCGTGTGTCGCCGTTACCAGCGATAGTGCGAGAAGGCGCGGTTGGCTTCCGCCATCCGGTGCACGTCTTCGCGCTTCTTGACGGCGTTACCCCGGTTGTTCGACGCGTCCAGGAGCTCCGCAGAGAGCCGCTCGGTCATCGTCTTCTCGTTGCGATCGCGCGCAGCCGAGATCAGCCAGCGAATGCCCAGCGCCTGACGGCGCACCGAGCGAACTTCGACCGGAACCTGATAGGTCGCGCCACCGACGCGGCGGGAGCGCACTTCGATCGTCGGCATGACGTTCTCGAGTGCCTGCTCGAACACGCCGAGCGGGTTCTGCTTGGTCTTGCTTTCGATGAGGCCGAACGCGCCGTAGACGATACCTTCGGCGACCGACTTCTTTCCGGCGTACATCACCGAATTCATGAACTTCGTGACGATGATGTTCCCGAACTTCGGATCGGGAAGGACTTCGCGCTTTTCGGCAGAATGGCGACGAGACATGGACCTGGTTCCCGCTTACTTCGGACGCTTGGCGCCGTACTTCGAACGGCGCTGCTTACGGTTCTTGACGCCCTGGGTATCCAGAACGCCGCGGAGGATGTGGTAGCGCACGCCGGGCAAGTCCTTGACGCGACCGCCGCGGATCATGACCACGGAGTGCTCCTGGAGGTTATGGCCTTCACCGGGGATGTAGCCGATCACCTCGAAGCCGTTGGTCAGGCGCACCTTGGCGACCTTACGAAGCGCCGAGTTCGGCTTCTTCGGGGTCGTGGTGTAAACGCGCGTGCAAACACCGCGCTTCTGCGGCGACTGCTGCAGCGCCGGCACCTTCTTGCGCGACTTCTGCACTTCCCGCGGTTGAGCGATCAGCTGGTTGATCGTCGGCATCCTGGCATTACCCTTTGTGTTCTGCCGCGGCCCGTCACCGGGTCCGCAAATTCTTTCGAGCTACCCGCCCGACGAGGCCGCCTTCCGCGGAACAATCCGCACAAAGCGAAATCGCGCCAACCACCCATCAACGGGCGGAAAGCGCTTCGACGCCACAGAGGACCGCAGTAGTTGAACCGTCAGCTTGCAGCTGCGGCCCGCGCACCGAGGTCATGCATCCGAATTCGATCTCGAGAGAACATGCTCAAGAGACCTAAAATCGCACTGGCATTGCCTAGCTATGATCGACAGCGTTTGAGCGGCATTCGTCGAGGTTGGTGCCTGTCTTGGCGATCCCAGGGGGATCAAACAGGTGGCCCGTTCCGACGTTGGCGATGCTCACCGCCTGTCGTTAAGTGAGGGGGTTCTATAAGTGGGAGTCGGTCAAGTCAAGGCGAAACGTCAGTCAGAAGCGCTTCCCGCGCCTGTCGAAATTGCTTCCTGGGTCGCTCGCTGCGCCTTCCCGATATGGAAATGAGGAGAGCGCTCCGCCACCTCGAATCCTATTTATACCCGGGTTAAATATACTTTTATAACCGTTGGCTAAGGCTTTCTTTCCTGTTGGAGCGTCAATGTGCCGCCTTGGGCAGAGATTGGCGCCATGCGGTACACCGACATTGCCATTATCGGCGGGGGATTGTCCGGCTCTACCGCCGCCGCGATGCTCGGCCGTAGCGGCATTTCGACCATCCTGATCGATCCGCAGGAGAGCTATTCGGCGGATTTTCGAGTCGAAAAACTCAGCGGTCACGTGCAGGTCGGGCGATTCCTTCAGACGGGAATCGCCGAATCGGTGCTGCGCCGCGCGACCTTTGTGGGTGGGAACTGGATCGCGCGCTTCGGCCGTCTTCTCGACAAGGCGCCAAGCCGGCAGTTCAACATCCCCTACGATTCCCTCGTCAGCGCTGTCCGCGACGAAATTCCCGCCGGCGTCGAGCGCATCTGCGCCAAGGCCGTCTCGGTCGAAACAAGTGCGGAGCGGCAGAAGGTCACTCTCTCCAGCGACGAGATGGTCTCCGCCCGGCTGGTCGTGCTCGCCAATGGACTCAACGTCGGCCTGCGCCACCAGCTGGGAATCGCGCGAAAGATCGTTAGTCCCTGCCATTCGATTTCGATCGGGTTCGACGTGGTGCCCGCAGGACGGGCCTCGTTCGACTTCCCGGCGCTGACCTATTTCTCGGAACGGCCGAGCGACCGCATCCCCTACCTCACGCTGTTTCCGATCGGAACGCGGATGCGCGCCAATCTGTTCGTCTATCGCAGCTTCGACGATCCCTGGCTGCGGGAGCTGCGCCGCGCGCCCGCCGAGACGCTGAACGCCGCGCTGCCACGGCTCAAGCGCATCACCGGACCATTCGACATTCCCGGTGAGCTGAAAATCCGCCCGGTCGATCTCTATGTGAACGATGCAAGCGGCCAACCCGGCCTCGTGCTGGTTGGCGATGCCTTCTCGACCTCCTGCCCCGCCGCCGGCACCGGTTGCGACAAGGTGTTCACCGACATCGAGCGGCTCTGCAACGTTTACATCCCGCAGTGGCTGGCTTCCGACGGGATGGATACAAGCAAGATCGCCGCCTTCTACGCAGATCCGGTCAAGCGGGCGTGCGACGATTGGTCGGCGGCGAAGGCGTTCGACTTCCGCTCGGTCTCGATTGCGACGAGCCCCTATTGGGCGGCGCAGCGCTGGGCACGCTTCATTGCCTGGTCGGTTCAGGGGCTATTGCGGCCGCTTGGAGGAGCCGTCCATCTGGAGCCGAACTTCCTCGGTCACTCCTCCTCATCGTCCTCGTCGAGGTCGTCATCATCCTCTTCGTCATCGTCGCTGTCCTCGTCGACGTGAGCCGGCGCGCCATGAGGTTGGTGGATCTGGTCGTTCCACAGCTTGCGATAGGTGCCGTTCTTGGCGAGCAACTCGGCATGCGAGCCGCGCTCGATCGCCCTGCCCCCTGAAATCACGATGATCTCGTCCATCTCGACCACCGAGGTCAGTCGGTGGGTCGACCAGATCATGGTGCGCCCCTTGGCAACCTTCAGCAGCGTGCGGTTGATCGCGGCTTCCGTGGTCTGGTCGAGCGCCGAAGTGGCTTCGTCCAGCAGCAGCACCGAGGGATTACGGATGACCGCGCGCGCGATCGCGATGCGCTGGCGCTGGCCGCCCGACAAGGTATCGCCGCGCTCGCCCACCGGCGTGTCGTATCGCTGCGGCAGGCTCATGATGTAGCGGTGGATCTCGGCCTTCTTGGCCGCCTCCTCCACCTCCTCGTCGGTCGCGCCCTCTTTGCCGAGCCGGATGTTCTCTCGGATCGACATGTTGAACAGCATGTTCTCCTGGAACACCACCGCCATG
Organism: Bradyrhizobium sp. WSM4874; assembly: GCF_055811835.1. Taxonomy (NCBI): domain Bacteria; kingdom Pseudomonadati; phylum Pseudomonadota; class Alphaproteobacteria; order Hyphomicrobiales; family Nitrobacteraceae; genus Bradyrhizobium; species Bradyrhizobium sp. WSM4874. Next base: position 356,409 of record NZ_JBVVPR010000001.1, on the reverse strand, counting down.
CTCCGGCGCAGCGAATCCAGCGTTACCTTGCGGACGTCGACGCCGTCGATGGTGACGCGCCCCTCGTCCGGCACATAGAGCCGCAGGATCAGATTCAGCAGCGTGCTCTTGCCGGAACCCGAGGGACCGACGATGGCAATGCGCTTGCCGACATTGAGCTTCAGGCTGAGATTGTCCAGCACCGGCGTCTGACTGCCTTCGTACTGGAACGTCACGTGGTCGAAGGTGATGTCGTTGGTGATGCGGGGCAGATCGGGCGCGCCGGCACGATCGGCGCTGCGCGTGGGCTCGTCGAGCAGCTCCTGCATGTGACGAATCGCGGCTGCCGAGGAGATCGACACGGGGATGAAATGCATCACATGGGCGATGTTGTAGGACACCTCCCAGAACGCGCTCTCGAAGGTGACGAAGGTGCCGATGGTGATCTGCCCCTTCGTCGCCAGATACGCTCCGATCGCGAGCACGACGAGATGCAGGAGCAGCACCGAGATCGTGACCGTCCGCTCCACCATGGTCGACAGGAACGTCGCCGAGGCCATCCTGTTTCGCGTCTCGTCGTTGCGAAAGGTGAAGAAGCCGAACATCCTGCGTTGCAGGCTGAACGCCTTGATCACGGCCTGGGCTGCCACGTTCTCCTGCACCATGCCGAGCAGCGCGGACTCATTGAGCTTCTGCTCGTAATTGGCCTGAACAGCCTTCGGCGTGAGTATGCGGGGACCGATCAGCGTGATCGGAAACACCAGCAGCGCAACCACCGCGAGCTGCCAGTTCAGGAACACCATCAGGATGATGCCCGCAATCAACTCCAGGAACGGCAGTGCCGCGCTGTTGGCGAAGGTCTTGACCGAGCCCTCGAAGGCCGCGAGATCGACCGAGAAGCGCGACAGGATCTCGCCGCGCTTGGTGCGGCCGAAATAGGCCGCCGGCAGATCCTGGACGTGCTCGAACAGCCGTTTGCGGACATCGGAGATAATGCAGGCCGCAAGCCGTGCATCCCAGCGTTCGTACCAGACCGCGACGATCGAGGTGAAGATGCCTGCGACCGCGAGCACGCCGAGGATCTTGTACAGCGCCTGGAAATCCTCCTCGCCGAGCGCGTCGTCGATCAGGTACTTCAGGCTGAGCGGCATGATGACGTTGAATAGCGTCTCGACGAAGACGCCGAACGCCACGAACGACAGCATCTGCTTGTAGTTGACCAGGAAGGGTTTGACGAAACCCAGGATGGTCGCGAGCGCGCCGGCGGCCTCGCGCGCGGTAAAGACGACGAGGTCCTCGTCCTCATCGTCGTCATCGAGCTCCAGCCCGCCATCCTCCTCGTCTTCATCGTCCTCCTCGTCTTCGAGGTCCGACTTGGCGGTAGGGACGAGCTTGTCGTCGAGCTCGGCCGCCTCTTCCGCGGCGAGCTTCTGTTTGTCGGGCGGGAGGGGCTTGGACGCCATGAAACCAACCGATGCTGACGGCCGGCATGACCGCAGAGAAAGCAGGAGATAGCGGCAACCGCTATTGCATCGATTCTATGCGATCAAGATGAATTCGGCAAAACAATTGGCGAAGGCGCCCGCTTCAGGCGGCTAGTCGTCTTCCTCGTCCTCGACCTTGTCGAAAAAGGAATAGCGCAAGGAATCGGCGTCGGCGTACCACTGCCCCGGGCCCTTGTTGGCGGCGAGCGTCGCCTCCCAGAGCGCGTCGGTGCAGTCCTTGCGGTGCATCGACAGGTCGAAGCCGTTGCCGAAGAACAGTTCGGACCATTCCCACCAGGTGCCGAGCTTCTTGACCCCGCGCAGAAGGTCGTAGCGGTCGATCAGTGCCGGCGCCATGTCCGAGGTGACCGAGCCGAACACGAGGCCGGTCTTGACCACGCGGTTCAGCTCCCTAATCGCACGGACCACCTGCTTCGGGGAAAGATGGCAGAGGCTGGTCTCGAACACGAAGTCGAACGCACCGTCCTTGAACGGCATGTCGGTGATCGAACCCAGCTTGTTGTACTTCTTCAGCGCCTTCGGCGTTCTGGCGTGAATGGCGCGGTTGTTCTCGATCCCCCAGGCATCGATGCCGCGATCGCGCAGCGCGCCGACCAGCTCGCCGCTGGCCGAGCCCGCGATCAAGAGCTTCGTGCCTTTGGCTTTGCCCCAGACGATGCCGATCAGTTTTGTGAGATAGTCGGGATCCGTGAAGTGTTGCCACGCTTCGCTGTAAGGACCCTGCCCGCGATAATTGTCAAAATAGTCGCGATCGATCTTGTCCGAGAGCGGCTTGTCGTCCTGCGAACGTTCGCGGCGCAGGCGCATCATCTCGGTCAAGATGATGTCGGTCGCCGCGTCCGAGGAATCGAGCAGGCCGTTCAGCGTCGAGTCGAACAGATAGTCGCCGACCACCACGATTCCGGGATGTTCCTTCGGCTCGGGGCGGTGATTGGTCATGACGTCGCGCACGGGCAAGCCGCCTGGAATCGCGTTCACCGACGACAGCCAGCGGTGGATCTTGCCTTCCATAAAATGCGCGCGTGCATCGCCGAGCGATGCCGGCAGCGATTTCAGCGCGGCATCGATCAGTTCCTGGTCGGAGAGATTCGCAAAGGCCAGCGCGTCGGAGCCCGGAATTAGCCAGTTCAGCACGCCGTGCTTGCCCACATCATGGCGCGCGCCCTCGTTATAGACGCAGCAACCGCCAAAGGCTTCCGACATGAACCAGGCGCCGGCGATCTTGTCGCCCCAGAACGGCGTGTCGAACAGGATCGAGACACGCAAATAGTGCGCGGGACGGTCGAAGTACGAGACGTGCTTGACCATCGACTTGCGGAGCTGTTCGCCCTCCCAGCCGACGGTCCCGAGCCAGGAATGCGGCAGACAGACCAGCACAAGGTCGAAGTCGCGCGTCTCCGGCCCCTTGCCGTTCATCATCTTGAGCTGATAGCGGCCGGTCGTCGCCTTGCCGACCGTGAGGATTCGGTGATTGAGCTGAATGTCGGCATTGACCTCCGACTGGAGGCACTCGATGAGTTGCTCGTTGCCGTTCTGGATGGAATAGAGGCCGATATAGCCGTCGACATCCATCAGGTAGTTCTTGAGCGCGTTGAGCCCGTTGGTGTTGTGGCTCTCGGTCGCGAGGTCCGAGCGCGCCATCACCTTGAAGAATCGCTTTGCGGTCTCGTCCTCGACCTCCTCGTCGAGCACCTGCTCGGCGGTCTTGTAGGCCCAGGGATTCTCGTTGTCGTGCGCGCCGACGCCCTCGTAATACTCGATCGGTGTCATCGTCTCGGCGCAACGGTTACGGAACGCCTCGATCGCGGCCGCGGTCTTGGCACCGTATTTGCGGCGCATGCCCGCGACGTCGTTGAGGAGCTCGCCGCCGAACTGGACCTGCTCGGCATCCATCGGAATGGTCTGCAGGCCGAAATGCTGGATCAGCTCGCGCAACGGATCCGGCCCGGTCATCGAGTAATCGTAGATCTCGGCAACGCCGGCCTCGTACATCGCGGGCGCGGAATCGAACTTGCGCGTGACGATCTTGCCGCCGAGCCGGTCGGACGCCTCGTAGATGGTGACGCGGCAGAGGTCGCCGAGCTTGCGCTTCAAATACCAAGCGCTCATCAGCCCGCCGGGGCCGCCGCCTACGATTGCGAGATCAAGCATGAGAATTCCGTGGTCTCCGGCCCGCCCCCTTCACGGGACCACCGGTCTAAGCTCTCCTAGCAGAAGCGCTTTTGTGCCTGAAGGAAAGATGAACAAAGGTTGATCCTGCACCGCAACAGGGAAACAAAGCAGCAAAAAGGCCGGCTTGCGCCGGCCTTTCCAGTGTCCTCGGTATTCCTACGGATGAACGATTATTCCGCAGGTGGCAGCGCCATCGGCTCCACTTCCGGCGCGGGCGGCACGACCGCCGCCTGCTTCTCGCGCTCGTCGAGGATCATCTTGTCGCGCTTCACCGCGACTTCGCGGATCTTCGCCATGGAGGCGCCGGTGCCTGCCGGGATCAGCCGGCCGACGATGACGTTCTCCTTGAGGCCTTCGAGCGGATCGACCTTGCCGTTGACCGCCGCTTCCGTGAGGACGCGGGTGGTCTCCTGGAACGAGGCCGCCGAGAAGAAGGAGCGGGTCTGAAGGCTCGCCTTGGTGATGCCGAGCAGAACCGGCGTCCCCGTGGCGATCTTCTTGCCCTCTTCCTTGGCCTTCGCGTTGATCTGGTCGAACTCGATCTTGTCGATCTGCTCGCCCGAGATCATGTCCGTATCGCCCTGGTCGGTGACTTCCACCTTCTGGAGCATCTGACGGACGATCACCTCGATGTGCTTGTCGTTAATGAGCACGCCCTGGAGCCGGTAGACCTCCTGGATCTCGTTGACCAGATAGGCCGCGAGTTCCTCGATGCCCTTGACCGCCAGAATGTCGTGCGGCGCCGGGTTGCCTTCCACGATGAAGTCACCCTTTTCGACGACGTCGCCGTCCTGAAGGTGGATGTGCTTGCCCTTCGGGATCAGGTACTCGCGCGGCTCGTCGGTCTTGTCCATCGGCTCGATCGAGATGCGACGCTTGTTCTTGTAGTCGCGCCCAAACCGGATGGTGCCCGCGATTTCGGCGATGATCGCCGCATCCTTCGGACGCCGAGCCTCGAACAGTTCCGCCACCCGCGGCAGACCGCCGGTGATGTCGCGTGTCTTGGCGCTTTCGGTCGAGACACGGGCGAGAATGTCGCCCGCCTGGACCTTGGCTCCGACATCGACCGACAGAATGCCGTCGACCGACAGCATGTAGCGGGCATCGCCGCCACGGGCGAGCTTGAGCACCTTGCCGTCCTTGCCCTTGATCACGATGGCGGGACGCAGGTCCCCGCCGCCGCGCATCGAGCGCCAGTCGATGACCACGCGCTTGGCAATACCGGTGGCCTCGTCGAGCGTTTCCGAGATCGACTGTCCCTCGACCAGATCCTCGAAGCCGATGGTGCCTTCGACCTCGGTGAGGAGCGGACGGGTGTAGGGATCCCATTCGACGATACGCTGGCCACGCTTGACCATGTCGCCCTCGTCGACGTGCAGGCGCGAACCGTACTGAATACGGTGCGTCGCACGCTCGGTGCCGTCGGCATCGACGATCGCGATCACCATGTTGCGAACCATCGCGACCAGGTGGCCTTCGCTGTTGCGGGCGATGGCCTTGTTCCTGATCACGATCTTGCCGTCGAAGTTGGATTCGACGAAAGATTGCTCGTTCAGCTGCGCCGCACCGCCGATGTGGAAGGTGCGCATGGTGAGCTGGGTGCCCGGCTCGCCGATCGACTGGGCCGCAATGACCCCGACCGCTTCGCCGTGGTTGACCGGCGTGCCGCGAGCGAGATCGCGGCCGTAGCACTTGCCGCAGATGCCGTTGACGAGCTCGCAGGTCAGCGCCGAGCGAATCTTCACCTCCTGGACGCCGCCCTGCTGGATGGCATCCAGATGGCTCTCTTCCATCAGCGTACCGCGCTTGAAGATCACCTTGCCGGTGCTGTCACGCACGTCTTCGCAGGCCGTGCGTCCGAGGATGCGCGAGCCAAGCGAAGCGACCACGGTGCCGGCATCGACGATGGCGCGCATCTTGATACCGAGCTTGGTGCCGCAATCGTCCTGCGTGATGATGCAATCCTGCGCGACGTCGACCAGACGACGGGTCAGGTAGCCGGAGTTCGCGGTCTTCAACGCGGTGTCCGCGAGGCCCTTGCGGGCGCCGTGGGTCGAGTTGAAGTACTCGAGCACCGAGAGGCCTTCCTTGAAGTTCGAGATGATCGGCGTCTCGATGATCTCACCCGACGGCTTGGCCATCAGGCCGCGCATGCCGGCGAGCTGGCGCATCTGGGCCGGCGAACCGCGGGCACCGGAGTGAGCCATCATGTAGATCGAGTTGATGTCGGCATCCGCCCCGCTCGCCGTCTTCTTGGTCGAGGAGATCTCCTTCATCATCGCCTTGGCGATTTCTTCCGTGGCCTTCGACCAGGCGTCGACGACCTTGTTGTACTTCTCGCCATGGGTGATCAGACCGTCGTTGTACTGCTGCTCGAAATCCTTCGCCAGCGTACGGGTGGTGTCGACAATCTTCCACTTGGAGTGCGGAACGACCATGTCGTCCTTGCCGAACGAGATGCCGGCCTTGAACGCGTTGTAGAAGCCGAGCGCCATGATGCGGTCGCAGAAGATCACCGTCTCCTTCTGACCGCAGTGACGGTAGACCTGGTCGATAACGCCGGAGATCTCGCGCTTGGTCATCAGCTTGTTGATGATCTCGTACGGAACACGCGGGTTCTTCGGCAGCAGATTGCCCAGCATGACGCGGCCAGCAGTGGTCTCGATCCAGCGCTTGGAGATCTTGCCGGTATCGTCGATGCCTTCCCACCGGTACTTGATCTTGGTGTGGAGGTGGATGACCTTCGCGTGCAGCGCGTGCTCGAGTTCCGCCATCTCGCCGAAGATCTTGCCCTCGCCGGGCAGGCCTTCGCGCATGATGGAGACGTAGTAGAGACCGAGCACGATGTCCTGCGACGGCACGATGATCGGCTGGCCGTTGGCCGGATGCAGGATGTTGTTGGTCGACATCATCAGGACGCGCGCTTCCAGCTGCGCTTCAAGCGACAGCGGAACGTGCACGGCCATCTGGTCGCCGTCGAAGTCGGCGTTGAACGCGGCGCAGACCAGCGGGTGGAGCTGGATCGCCTTGCCCTCGATCAGCACGGGCTCGAACGCCTGGATGCCGAGGCGATGCAGCGTCGGTGCGCGGTTGAGCAGCACCGGATGCTCGCGGATGACCTCGTCCAGGATGTCCCAGACCTCGGGCCGCTCCTTCTCGACCAGCTTCTTCGCCTGCTTCACGGTGGTGGACAGGCCCTTGGCGTCAAGCCGCGAGTAGATGAACGGCTTGAACAGCTCGAGCGCCATCTTCTTCGGCAGGCCGCACTGATGCAGGCGCAGCTCGGGACCGACCACGATCACCGAACGGCCCGAATAGTCGACGCGCTTGCCGAGCAGGTTCTGACGGAACCGGCCCTGCTTGCCCTTGAGCATGTCGGCGAGCGACTTCAGCGGGCGCTTGTTGGCGCCCGTGATGACGCGGCCACGGCGGCCGTTGTCGAACAGCGCGTCGACGGCCTCCTGAAGCATGCGCTTCTCGTTGCGGATGATGATGTCCGGCGCGCGCAGCTCCATCAGCCGCTTCAAGCGGTTGTTGCGGTTGATGACGCGGCGGTAGAGGTCGTTGAGGTCCGAGGTCGCGAAGCGGCCGCCGTCCAGCGGCACCAGCGGACGCAGGTCCGGCGGAATCACCGGGACCACGGTCATGATCATCCATTCCGGCTTGTTGCCGGAGTGGCGGAACGCTTCCACGATCTTCAGGCGCTTGGCGAGCTTCTTGTGCTTGATGTCGGAGTCGGTCTCCTGCATCTCCGCGCGCAAGGTCAGCTCAAGCTTCTCGAGGTCCATGCCCTTGAGCAGCTCGCGGATCGCTTCCGCGCCGATCATGGCGGTGAAGGAATCCTGGCCGTATTCGTCCTGCGCCTTCAGATACTCGTCTTCCGACAAGAGCTGACGGTCCTTCAGCGCGGTGAGGCCCGGCTCAAGCACTACGTAATATTCGAAGTAGAGGATCCGCTCGAGATCCTTCAACGTCATGTCGAGCAGGAGGCCGATGCGCGAGGGCAGCGACTTCAGGAACCAGATGTGGGCGACGGGGGCTGCGAGCTCGATATGGCCCATGCGCTCGCGCCGGACGCGCGACAGCGTGACCTCGACCGAGCACTTCTCGCAGATGATGCCCTTGTACTTCATGCGCTTGTACTTGCCGCACAAGCACTCGTAGTCCTTGATCGGCCCGAAGATGCGGGCGCAGAACAGGCCGTCGCGCTCGGGCTTGAAGGTCCGGTAGTTGATGGTTTCCGGCTTCTTGATCTCGCCGTACGACCAGGACAGAATCTTCTCGGGGCTCGCGATCGAGATCCGGATCTGGTCGAAGACCTGAGCCGGCGTCGTCGGATTAAAGAGATTCATAATTTCTTGGTTCATCGTCTTCTCCTCGCGTGCCGGTCGCCTCCGGCAGCAAATTCGAAAATCACTATGCGGGGCGCCCTGCCCTCGCGACTCCAGGACTGGGCGCCGATGCCCGGCCGTTCAGGCCGGGCATGAGGGTCGTATTACTCGGCCGCTTCCGCCGTCCCCGGTCCGACCTTGGAATTGTGCAGGTCGACGTTGAGGCCGAGCGAGCGCATTTCCTTGACCAGCACGTTGAACGATTCCGGAATACCGGCCTCGAAGGTGTCGTCGCCACGCACGATCGCCTCGTACACCTTGGTACGGCCGGCGACGTCGTCCGACTTCACGGTCAGCATCTCCTGGAGCGTGTACGCCGCGCCGTAAGCCTCGAGCGCCCACACTTCCATTTCGCCGAAGCGCTGGCCGCCGAACTGCGCCTTGCCGCCCAGCGGCTGCTGGGTAACGAGCGAGTACGGACCGATCGAACGCGCGTGGATCTTGTCGTCGACGAGATGGTGCAGCTTGAGCATATAGATGTAGCCCACCGTCACCTTGCGATCGAAGGCATCTCCGGTACGGCCGTCATAGACGGTCGACTGACCCGAAGCGTCGAGACCGGCAAGCTTCAGCATCTCCTCGATGTCGGCTTCCTTGGCGCCGTCGAACACCGGCGTCGCGATCGGAACGCCGCGGCTCAGATTGTGGCCGAGCTCGATCAACTCGTTGTCGTTGAGCGACTTGATCGTCTCGTCCTCGCCGTAGACCTTCTTCAAGGTTTCCTTCAGCGGCCTGATGTCCTGCTTCGACAAATAGGCATCGACCGTCTGGCCGATACGCTTGCCGAGGCCGGCGCAGGCCCAGCCGAGATGCGTCTCGAGGATCTGTCCGACGTTCATGCGCGAGGGCACGCCCAGCGGATTAAGCACGATGTCGGCATGCGTACCGTCTTCGAGGAACGGCATGTCCTCGATCGGCACGATCTTCGACACCACGCCCTTGTTGCCGTGGCGGCCGGCCATCTTGTCGCCGGGCTGGATCTTGCGCTTCACCGCGACGAAGACCTTGACCATCTTCATCACGCCGGGCGGCAATTCGTCACCGCGCTGCAGCTTTTCGACCTTGTCAAGGAAGCGCTGTTCCAGCCCCTTCTTCGACTCGTCGTACTGCTTCCGCATGGCCTCGATCTCGGCCATCAGCTTGTCGTTCGGCGAAGCGAACAGCCACCACTGCGACTTCGGGTACTCCTCGAGCACCGCACGGGTGATCTTGGTGTCCTTCTTGAAGCCCTTCGGACCGGCGATGCCCTGCCGTCCTTCGAGCAGCTCGGCAAGACGGTTATAGACGTTGCGGTCCAGGATCGCCTGCTCGTCGTCGCGGTCCTTGGCCAGACGCTCGATCTCTTCCCGCTCGATCGCCAGCGCACGCTCGTCCTTGTCGACGCCGTGCCGGTTGAACACGCGCACTTCGACGATGGTGCCCTGCACGCCCGGAGGAACGCGCAGCGAGGTGTCGCGGACGTCGGAGGCCTTCTCGCCGAAGATGGCACGCAGGAGCTTTTCCTCCGGCGTCATCGGGCTTTCGCCCTTCGGCGTGATCTTGCCGACCAGGATGTCGCCGGCGCGCACTTCCGCACCGATGTACACGATGCCGGCTTCGTCGAGGTTCTTCAGCGCTTCTTCCGAGACGTTCGGAATGTCGCGGGTGATTTCCTCGGGTCCGAGCTTGGTGTCGCGGGCCATCACCTCGAATTCTTCGATATGAATTGAGGTAAACACGTCTTCCTTCACGATCCGCTCGGAGAGCAGGATCGAGTCTTCGAAGTTGTAGCCGTTCCACGGCATGAACGCGACGAGCACGTTGCGGCCGAGCGCGAGCTCGCCGAGATCGGTCGACGGACCGTCGGCGATGATGTCGCCCTTCTTGACGATGTCGCCGACCTTCACCAGCGGACGCTGGTTGATGCAGGTCGACTGGTTGGAGCGCTGGTACTTCATCAGCCGGTAGATATCGACGCCCGACTTGGTCGGATCGAGATCTTCCGTGGCGCGGATGACGACGCGGGTTGCGTCGATCTGGTCGATCACGCCCGAACGGCGCGCTGCGATCGCAGCACCCGAGTCACGCGCAACCACGCCTTCCATGCCAGTGCCGACGAACGGCGCCTCGGCGCGAACCAGCGGCACCGCCTGGCGCTGCATGTTCGAGCCCATCAGCGCGCGGTTGGCGTCGTCGTTCTCGAGGAACGGGATCAACGCGGCTGCGACCGAAACGAGCTGCTTCGGCGACACGTCCATGTAGTCGACCTTGTCCGGGGTCACCGGCAAGACTTCGCCAGCGTGACGGCAGACCACGAGATCTTCCGTGAAGCGGCCCTTCGGATCGAGCGGCACGTTGGCCTGCGCGACCGTGTAGCGGCCCTCTTCCATCGCCGAGAGGTACACGACCTCGTCGGTGACGCGGCCGTCCTTGACCTTACGATAAGGGGTCTCGACGAAGCCGTATTTGTTCACGCGCGCGAAGGTCGCGAGCGAGTTGATCAGGCCGATGTTCGGACCTTCCGGCGTCTCGATCGGGCAGATACGGCCATAATGCGTCGGATGCACGTCGCGCACCTCGAAGCCGGCGCGCTCGCGGGTCAGACCGCCCGGTCCAAGTGCCGAGAGGCGGCGCTTGTGGGTGATCTCCGACAGCGGGTTGGTCTGGTCCATGAACTGCGAGAGCTGCGAGGAGCCGAAGAACTCGCGCACGGCGGCGGCCGCCGGCTTCGCGTTGATCAGGTCCTGCGGCATGACCGTGTCGATGTCGACCGAAGACATGCGCTCCTTGATCGCGCGCTCCATGCGGAGCAAGCCGATGCGGTACTGGTTCTCCATGAGCTCGCCGACCGAACGCACACGGCGGTTGCCGAGATGGTCGATGTCGTCGATCTCGCCCTTGCCGTCGCGCAAATCCACCAGTGTCTTGATGACGGAGAGGATGTCTTCCTTGCGCAGCGTGCGCTGGGTGTCGGGCGCATCGAGGTCGAGGCGCATGTTCATCTTGACGCGGCCGACCGCCGAGAGGTCGTAGCGCTCGGCGTCGAAGAACAGCGACTGGAACATCGCCTGCGCCGAATCCAGCGTCGGCGGCTCGCCGGGACGCATCACGCGGTAGATATCGAACAGCGCGTCCTCGCGCGTCATGTTCTTGTCGGCCGAGAGCGTGTTGCGGATGTAGGCGCCGACATTGACGTGGTCGATGTCGAGCAGCGGCAGTTCCTTGTAGCCCTGCTCGTTGAGAGCCTTCATCGACTTGTCGGTGATCTCTTCACCGGCTTCCGCGTGGATCTCGCCGGTCTTGGGATTGACGAGGTCCTCGGCGATGTAGTTGCCGACGAGCTCCGCATCCGACAGACGCAGCGCCTTCAGCCCCTTCTCCTGCATCTGACGCGCACCGCGCACGGTGAGCTTCTTGCCGGCTTCGAGCACGACCTTGCCGGTATCGGCGTCGATCAGGTCGTTGATGGTCGAGTAGCCGCGGAAACGATTGGCGTCGAACGGAACGCGCCAGCCTTCCTTGATCCGCTTGTACTGGATCTTCTTGTAGAAGGTGCTGAGGATCGCCTCGCCGTCGAGACCGAGCGCGAACATCAGCGACGTCACCGGAAGCTTGCGGCGACGATCGATACGCGCATAGACGATGTCCTTGGCGTCGAACTCGATGTCGAGCCAGGAGCCGCGATACGGGATCACGCGGGCGGCGAACAGCAGCTTGCCCGACGAATGGGTCTTGCCCTTGTCGTGGTCGAAGAACACGCCCGGCGAACGGTGCATCTGCGAGACGATGACGCGCTCGGTGCCGTTGACGATGAAGGTGCCGTTCATCGTCATGAGCGGGATGTCGCCCATGTAGACGTCCTGCTCCTTGATGTCCTTGACCGACTTCGCGCCGGTTTCCTCGTCGATATCGAATACGATGAGGCGCAGCGTCACCTTGAGGGGGGCCGCGAAAGTCATACCGCGCTGGCGGCACTCGTCGACGTCGTATTTCGGCGGCTCGAACTCGTAGCGGACGAATTCCAGCATCGAGGTGCCCGAGAAGTCGGAGATCGGGAACACCGAGCGGAACACCGCCTGCAAGCCCTCGTCAGACCGACCGCCCTGGGGCTCGTCGACCATCAGGAACTGGTCATAGGACGCCTTCTGAACCTCGATGAGGTTCGGCATCTCGGCCACTTCCTTGATGTGTCCGAAGAACTTGCGAACGCGTTTGCGACCGGTGAATGTCTGCTGCGCCATCGTGGCCTCTCATTTTCGTCGCCCGATTTGGGCGCGCCCTCCGGAACGCAGCGACCGCCGCTCCCCGGGTTGAATTTTTCGAACCCGTCTTGGGGGCCGGAGACTCAGTTTCAGGCAGGAATGCCCTGAATCTGTTCTTCAGACCTTCAAAACGCAAAACGACGCGCGGGGCGCAGGAGCGCGCCCGCCCGTCACAACCATCCTCTTCACGGACTGCAAAAGCCCGAAATAGCTTGCTCTCCCAACGGCTTACAGGGGATCCGGTATCCCTGCCCACCGCGCTTTCGTGCTGCCGACCCGATATGGGGCGACATTAGTGCAGATTCGAGGGACAAACCCTCAAATCCCCACACTTTTTCGTGTTCGGCTTGCGTCGGGCGGTTCCGTCGCACGCCTTTTGCATCTAGCCCACCCTTTCGGGGAGTGGACCGAGATCCCGGTTGCGATGATGCTCACCGGGATCTCGTGCCAGTAAGCGATGCTTACTTGAGCTCGACCTTCGCGCCAGCCTTCTCGAGCTGGGCCTTGAGCTTCTCAGCTTCGTCCTTGTTCACGCCTTCCTTGACAGGCTTCGGCGCGCCCTCGACGAGGTCCTTTGCTTCCTTCAGGCCCAGGCCGGTGATGGCGCGGACTTCCTTGATGACCTCGATCTTCTTGTCGCCGGCGGCGGCAAGAACGACCGTGAACTCGGTCTTCTCTTCGGCCGGAGCGGCGGCAGCGCCACCACCAGCCGGGCCGGCCACGGCGACAGCCGCGGCAGCCGAAACGCCCCACTTCTCTTCGAGGAGCTTCGCGAGTTCGGCAGCTTCGAGCACGGTGAGGCTCGAGAGGTCGTCAACGATCTTCTGCAGGTCAGCCATTGTTCAGTTTCCTTGAATGTAAGTCTGGTTCGGGTTTGAGTTTTGCGAAGGGCGTCAGGCCGCTTCGCCCTTTGAGGCATAAGCCTGGATGACGCGCGCGAGCTTGCCCGCGGGCGCGTTGGCGAGCTGAGCGATCTTGGTCGCCGGGGCCACAAGCAGGCCGACGATCTTGGCGCGCAGTTCGTCAAGCGACGGCAGCGAGGCAAGTGCCTTCACGCCGTCGACATTCAGGACGGTCTTTCCCATCGAGCCGCCAATGATGACGAACTTTTCGTTCGCCTTGGCGAATTCGATGGCGACCTTTGGCGCCGCTACCGGATCGTCCGAAGTGGCGATCACGGTCGGTCCCTTCAGCATGGGGCCGATGGCAACGACGTCAGTGCCTTCAAGAGCAATTTTGGCGAGACGGTTCTTCGAGACCTTCACCGAGGCGCCAGCCTGCTTCATCTGCATGCGCAGCTTCTGCATCTGGGCAACGGTCAGGCCGGAATATTGGGCAACGACCGCGACGCTCGTGGTCTTGAAGACCCCATTGAGCTGTTCGACCGCTTCCTTTTTTGCCGCTCGTTCCACAGCAAGCTCTTTCCGGTTGGCGGTCATCGCGAAAGCGGGACCGCCGGGTTGCACCCATCGTCCCACCAAACCTGAACCTCAGGGCAAAACCCATCGGACACGCCGGGCAAGACGACAATTCAAAGCCTGCCCTCCGGGAGCGCGTTAGAGCCCACGGCGTGTCGAGGTCCGAACCAAACCCATTCCGCAACCGCCCCTAAGGTGGTCACGACGTGAAATCCGGTCTTCACCCGTCTATGCAGGCCATGCGATTAAGCCGTTGAGAAATCGAAATTCCCCGCGGGCGCCTGCAGTCTTGGACAGGACAAGGTCAGCCGGCGAACCGCCCGACCTCTGCCCGCATCCCACGCCCGACGAATTTCCCTCCTTTTCCAGCCAATCCTCACGGACGTCCTGAAAAGGAATGATCTCCATCGCTTGTTTTCGGAATGCGTGCACGAACGCGCCAGCCAAGGCCGGTGCGTCCGGAAGCGGTTCTTTAACCGCTCGGAGCCTGCTTGCCAAGAGCAAAATTCACACCAGTTCCAATCCGTTGCCGCAGGCGCTTGACCCGGCCGACAAGGGCCGATTCAGGCTCATTTGACCCCGTAAGGCAGCGGCCTGCCCTCGAAAAACGCGGACAGGTTCGCCAGCACGCAGTTCTGCATGGCGACGTGCGATTCGAGCGTGTGGCCGCCGATATGGGGAGCGAATACGACGTTGGGCAGCGCCGTCAGCGCGTCCGGGGCGTGCGGCTCCTTGTCGTAGACGTCGAGACCGGCGCCGGCGATGGTCTTTTCGGTGAGCGCCACCACTAGGGCTTTCTCGTCGATCACCGAGCCGCGGGAGATGTTGACGACATAGCCGTCCGCCCCGAGGCGCTTGAGGATATCGGCGCTGACGGCATGCTGGGTCTCGGCTCCTGCCCGGACCGCAATCATCAACACGCTGCACCAGTCGGCGAGCGCCTCCAGCGTCGGGAAATATTGATAGGGCAGATCGTATTTGCTGCGGCTGAAATAGCCGACCTCGCTCTCAAAGGATGCGCAACGCGCCGCGATCTTGCGGCCGATCTCGCCCATGCCGTAGACGCCGATGCGGCGGCCCGGCATGCCCACCTGCGGGCGCATCATCGGCGAGGGCTTTGACGCGGCCCAATCGCCGCTTCGGACGTACTGGTCGGCCACCAGGATTCGCCGCGTCGCCGCGAGCATCAGGGTCATCGCGATGTCGGCGACCGAGGCCGCATTGGCGCCCGGGCTATGTCCGACCGCGATGTTGCGGGCAGCAGCGGCCTTCAGGTCAACACCGTCATAGCCAGTGCCGTAGCAGACGATGGCGCCGAGCTTCGGAAACAGGTCCATCGCCTCCGCGCCAAGTGGCGTGCCGCCGGCGGTGAGCACCGCGCGGATGCCGCCGAGTTCGTCGGCCGAAAACACCTCGCGCGCCGGCTTGCCGGCGGTGTCGAGCAGCTCGAACCGCTCGGCGAAGCGCGCCATCATCGTCTTGGGAAAGCGCGAGTAGATCAGGACCTTGTCAGTCATTGTTCTTGTTTCCGGTGAACGCCGTCACAAATGACGAGGGGCGGAATCGGTTGCCCAATTCCGCCCCTCGCCTCATGTCATTTCCAGACCTTAGCCGAGAATGGTGCCCGGCTCGACCTTCACGCCGGGGCCCATCGACGAGGACACCGCAACGCGCTGGATGTAGGTGCCCTTGGAACCGGCCGGCTTGGCCTTGGAGACAGCGTCCGCCAGGGCCTTGATGTTCTCGACCAGTTTTTCCTCGGTGAACGAGGCCTTGCCAACACCAGCCTGCAGGATGCCGGCCTTCTCGACGCGGAACTCGACCGAGCCGCCCTTGGCACCCTTCACCGCACCGGTGACGTCCATGGTCACGGTGCCGATCTTCGGGTTCGGCATCAGGCCGCGCGGGCCGAGCACCTTACCAAGGCGGCCGACCAGCGGCATCATGTCGGGGGTTGCGATACAGCGGTCGAAATCGATCGTGCCGTTCTGCACCTTCTCGACCAGGTCCTCGGCGCCGACGACATCGGCACCCGCGGCCTTGGCCTCGTCGGCCTTGGCGCCGCGGGCGAACACGCCAACGCGGAGCGTACGGCCAGTGCCGTTCGGCAGGGTCACGACACCGCGGACCATCTGGTCGGCGTGACGCGGATCGACGCCGAGGTTGATCGCGACCTCGATGGTCTCGTCGAACTTCGCTTTCGCGCGTTCCTTGACCATCTTGATGGCGTCCGCGAGCGGGTAAAGCTTTTCGCGATCAATACCTTCGCGGGCTTTGTTCAAACGCTTTCCGATTGCCATGAGCCCTTACCCCGCCACTTCCAGACCCATCGAACGGGCAGAGCCCTCGACCATCTTCATGGCCGACTCGATCGAGTCGCAATTGAGATCCTTCATCTTCTTCTCGGCGATCTCGCGCACCTGCGCTTTGGTCACCGCACCCGCCTTGTCACGGCCCGGCGCCTTGGAGCCGGACTGGATTTTGGCAGCCTGCTTGAGGAAGAAGGACATGGGCGGCGTCTTCATCTCGAACGTGAATGAACGATCGGCGTAGATCGTGATCACGACGGGAATCGGGGTATTCTTCTCTTCCTTCTGGGTCTGGGCGTTGAACGCCTTGCAGAACTCCATGATGTTGAGACCGCGCTGACCGAGCGCGGGACCGATCGGGGGCGAAGGATTCGCCGCACCGGCCGGGACCTGAAGCTTCAGGTATCCGGTCACTTTCTTTGCCATGTATCACTCCTGTTGGGCCGGCCTGGGCCGGCGGTTTCAGGTTCGTGGTCTGGGTCGGATGCGGCTGGCAACCGCCCTCTCCCTCCCACGGCCTCTTGTTGCGCGAGACCGAAGTCTCACGCCTACGCGATCAGACCTTCTCGACCTGACCGAATTCCAGTTCGACCGGCGTGGCGCGGCCGAAGATCGACACCGCGACCTTCACGCGCGAGCGCGCCTCGTCGATTTCCTCGACCACACCCGAGAACGAGGCAAACGGGCCGTCGGCCACGCGCACGTTCTCGCCGATCTCGAACGACACCGACGCCTTCGGCCGCTCCACGCCCTCCTGCACCTGGTGCAGAATGCGCATGGCCTCAGCTTCCGAAATCGGCATCGGCTTGTTTTCCGCGCCGAGGAAGCCGGTCACCTTCGGCGTATTCTTGATCAGATGAAACGCCTCGTCGGTCAGCTTCATCTTCACCAGCACGTAGCCCGGGAAGAACTTACGCTCAGCGTCGATCTTGCGGCCGCGGCGCACTTCCGTGACCTTCTCGGTCGGAACCAGCACCAGCTCGAACAGCTCCTCGAGCCCGCGCTGCTTGGCCTGCTCGCGGATCGATTCGGCGACCTTCTTCTCGAAGTTCGAATAGGCGTGGACGATGTACCAGCGCTTGTCAGACAATTGAGCCGTTGCTGTTGCCATCAGTGAATGCCCAGAAGGAAGGTGATGAGGACGCGGATGATCTGGTCGGCGGCGAAGAAGAAGATCGAGGCCACGGCGACCATCACGAACACCATGATGGTGGTGATCGTGGTCTCGCGGCGGGTCGGCCAGGTGACCTTGGCGGTCTCCGAGCGGACTTCCTGCAAGAACTTGAACGGGCTGACTGCCATCGTTTGATGTCCAACGTCCGTCGACAGACGCGAATGAATTTCAGGGATCCGAACAGCCGCCGTTGGCCCAGCCCTCTGTCTCGAAGGATGAGCCGGAAACCGGGCTCGATTGTTCGGGGATTTCAAAGCCGCGCCGGAGATCCGCGTCTAACGGGCCGGCTGCGAGTGCGCGGTATCTACTGCGGATGGGGCCAAAGGTCAAGATAGGGCGGCCCTGCGCGCGCAAAACGACCTCCGCGGGCGACCGACCAGAGATCAGGCCGATCAAGGGCTTATCTGCCGCCTGCAATGCGCCGTCCCAAGGCCGCAGCCGGTTCCTTGCAGGACGACACCACCGGCGCCCCCTCACCTGCCGCCCCTTTGGCGACTCTCAAGGTCAGTCCGCCCGGTCGATCGTCGAAATGCCCGGCAACGGCACAACGAACTTTCCGCCCTCTGCGAAATAGCCGGCGTGCTTGGCCCGGATCGGATCCACATAGCGCCAGGCGAAGACGACGACGAACGCCGGCTTGCGCTCGTAAAGGGCGGCGGGCGGCAGTATCGGGATGTCGTACCCAGGGCCGGCCATCACGTTCCCCTTCTTGGGGTCGTCGTCCACCAGGAAATCGATCTTGTTCTCCAGGCCGAACTGCGGCAGCAGGGTCGTGGTCCCCACCGAGACGCCGTAGCCGGCCACGAGCTGGCCGCGCGCATGGGCGGCATCGGCCATCGCGACCAGCTCGTCGCGGATGGCGGCGATCCTCTTCGCATAGGGCACATAGTAGGCCGACCGGTCGACGCCGAGCCGGTCTTCCTCGGCGATGAAGCGGGCGACCTCCGCGGACGGCTTCTTCGCGCCGCCGGTACGCTGCACCGTCACCCGGATCGAGCCGCCCTTGGTCTCGATGTGCTGGACGTCGATCAATTCCATGCCAAGCCGCGCGAAGAAGCGTGTCAGCGGCTTGATGTTAAAATACGACAGATGCTCGTGGTAGACGGTGTCGAGAAGGTTCTTCTCGGTGACGTCGACGCAATACTGCGTTTCGAAAACGAACAGCCCGTCCGGCGCAAGCACGTCGCGAACCCCGATCACCAGCGGGTCTAGATTGTCGACATTGGCGATCATGTTGTTGGCGATTACGACGCTGGCCGCGCCATGGCTTTGCAGGATGCGGCGACCGATGGCATCGGTGAAGAAATCGCCGATAGTCTCGATTCCCGCTTCCGTCGCACGCCGCGCGATGTCGACGGCGGGATCGACACCCAGCACCCGCATGCCGCGCTCCTTAAAGAAACCGAGCAGCGATCCGTCGTTGCTGCCGAGCTCGACGACCAGCGAGCCCGGCGCGATGGCGAACCGGCTGACGACGTCGTTGGCGTAGCCCGCGAAGTGCTCCCGCAGGCCAAGCGAGAGCGAGGTGGTATAGACGTAGTTTCGGTACTGGATCTCTGGATTGCCGACGTGGAGAATCTGCAGATGGCCGCAGTCCGCGCACAGGTGCAGCGCCATCGGCACCGCGGCCCGAAAGACGGGATCGTCGACGCTTGCATCCGGCACCTGGAAGTTCGGCGTGCCAATGGGCATGCCTGCCATCGGGACGACAAGCTCTTGCTTGTCCGAATGACAGAGGCGGCAGGTATGACGGACGTAGAACAGGTTTTTCATCGTAGGACCGTAAGACGGAGACATGCGAACAGGTGAGGCAATCTCACCCCGTGGTGATCAGATCGACGGCACCGCCTCAGGACGCCGGATATTCCGCGCGACCGATGATGAGGTCGATCGCGGCCATCATCCAGAACTGATGCGTGGTCTCGACGATGTTGTAGCTGCGGCTGTCGACGTAATAATTGACGTCGCCGAGATTGCGCAGGGGATTCTCCGCGTTCATGCCCGACAGCGTGATCACATCGAGGTTCATCGTCCGCGCCTGCGCGACCGCATTGAGAATGTTCTTCGAGCGTCCCGACGAGCTGATCGCGACGAGGCAATCGCCAGCGCGGGCGCTCAGCCTCACAGCATGCGCAAGCCAGTCCTCGAAACCGTAATCATTGGCAAGGCACGAAATCATGCTGGCATCGCTGAAGCAGAGTGCGGGCACTGATGCGTTCTTCGCCAGATCGATCGCGAGATGGGAGGCGATGCCGGCCGAGCCTCCATTGCCGATGAAGATGACGCGGCCGCCCTGCTCGCGCGCGCGCAACCAGGCCGTGCGGGTGGCGGAAATCCTGGCGAAAATCCCGTCGTCAATTGCCGTCGCGCGATGGAGGCGCCCCACATAATCGTCGAGGAAAGCCTTGTGATCGGGATCGATGGGCTCCACAGGCATAGGTTGGCAGCTCGACGGCGACATGACGTCCTGATACCGGCTATCACCAGGGATTGCAAAGGTATATTACCTTCGAAGTCTATCAGCAGCCGATTCGGTTTCCACCTTCACTCAACATTGGCGAGCCTGTTTCGCTGGGCATTCGCATCACGGATGTTCCTATGAAATGCATCGTTACTGGTGGCGCCGGCTTCATCGGCAGTCACCTCCTCGACCGCCTCCTCGACGATGGCCACGAGGTCATCGCGCTCGATAATTTCGTGATCGGACGCCCCGAAAATCTGGCCTCGCGCATCGATTCGAATCGACTGAAAGTCGTGCGGGCCGACGTCACCGAACTCGAATCGATCAAGCCGCATTTCGACGGCATCGACTGGGTGTTCCATCTCGCCGCGCTGGCCGACATCGTTCCCTCGATCGAGTCCCCGATCCCCTATCACCGCGCCAATGTCGACGGCACCGTGAACGTTCTCGAGGCTGCACGGCAGGCCGGCGTCAGCCGCTTCGTTTATGCCGCGTCGTCGTCCTGCTACGGAATTCCGGACGTCTATCCGACGCCGGAGAGCGCCGAGATCCGCCCGATGTATCCCTATGCCCTCACCAAGAATCTCGGCGAGCAGTGCGTCATGCACTGGTGCCAGGTCTACAAGCTGCCCGCGGTCGCGCTGCGCCTGTTCAACGTGTACGGGCCGCGCCATCGCACCACGGGCACCTACGGCGCCGTGTTCGGCGTGTTCATGGCGCAGAAGCTCGCCGGCAAGCCCTTCACGGTGGTTGGCGACGGCGAGCAGACCCGCGACTTCACCTTCGTCAGCGATGTCGCCGACGCTTTCGTGACCGCTGCGCGCTCCGACGTCTCGAACGAAATTTTCAACGTCGGCTCCGACAACACCTACAGTGTCAACCGGCTGGTCGAGCTTCTCGGCGGCGACAAGGTCCACATTCCCAAGCGTCCCGGCGAGCCCGATTGCACCTATGCCGACATCACCAAGATCAAGCGGATCCTGAAATGGACGCCGAGGGTAAAATTTGAGGACGGGGTCGCGACGATGCTGAAGTCGATGGATCAGTACAAGGACGCTCCCTTGTGGACGGTGGACAAGATCGCGGACGCCACGAAGGACTGGTTCAAATATCTCGGGGACAACACCGACGCGGCGTCCGGCGCACCGCAGAAGGCAAGCCAGTGAACAGGTTCACCGGGTATTGTTGCCGCGAATCGATCAATTCCGGGCCGCCCGGCTGAGTCCGGCCGGCGCTTTGGGTTATTCACATGGGCAATCTTCCGACCGGCAATCCCGCGTTGAACGACCAACTGGCGGCGCACGAAAAGATCAAGACGATCGAGGAATTGGGCGAGATCGCGCGGTCCGCGCAGGCGCGGGGCCGGAAGGTTGCACTCTGCCACGGCGTCTTCGACCTCGTGCATCTCGGCCATATCAGACACATCCAGGCGGCGCGCAACGAGGGCGACGTCGTCATGGTGACGATCACCGCCGACCGTTACGTCAACAAGGGCCCCGGTCGACCGATCTTCCCCGAAAATATGCGGGCCGAGATGCTGGCCTCGCTCGCGACGGTCGATTGGGTCGGTATCAATCACACTTCCAGCGCCGAGCCGATCCTGGATACGGTGAGGCCGGACATCTATGTGAAGGGGTCCGACTACGAAAATCCCGAAGACGACGTGACCGGCAAGATCCGAACCGAGCGCGACGCCGTCGAGCGTCACGGCGGACGCATCGTGTTCACCCGGGACGTGACATTCAGCTCCTCGTCGCTGGTGAACCGGTATTTCGACATCTACGATCCTCCACTCCGCGACTACCTGCAAAAAGTCCGTGAAGGTGGCGGCGCCGATCGCCTGCTGAAGCTGATCGACAAAGTGCAGGACATGCACGTCGTGCTGGTCGGCGACACCATCATCGACGAATACCAGTACGTCACGGCGCTCGGAAAGGCCTCGAAGGAAAACATCGTCGCCACGCTGTTCAAGAGCGGCGAGCAATTTGCCGGCGGAGTCATTGCCGCGGCGAACCATGTCGCGAGCTTCTGCAAGTCGGTGGAGGTCGTCACGACGCTGGGTGGCAACGACTACCCTGAGGAGTTCATTCGTGCGCATGTCCGCCCGAATGTCACGTTGACGCCGATCCGCCTTCAGGGCCGTCCGACGACCCGCAAATCGCGGTACGTCGAGCTGGGGTATCTGCACAAGCTCTTCGAAGTCTACACCATGGACGATACGCCGCTCGAGGAGGCCGATCGGAAGGAGATCGACCGCATCACGACGGAGCGCGTCCGTGGCGCGGACGTGGTGATCGCCACGGATTTCGGCCACGGCATGATCGCGTCGAGCACGATCGACACCCTGATCGCCAAGTCCAAGTTCCTGGCGGTCAATGCCCAGAGCAACAGCGGCAATCACGGGTACAATTTGATCACGAGGTATCCGCGAGCCGACTACATCTGCATCGACGCGCCGGAGGCGCGTCTGGCTGCAACCGACAAGTTCAGCGACATCGCGTCCGTGATCGAGGCCGGCCTGCACGGCAAGATCGACTGCGACAACATGATCATCACGCACGGCTCCTTCGGCTGCTACCCCTTCTCGTCGAAAACCGGCGTCACGCGCGTTCCCGCCTTCACCAAGACCGTCGTGGACACCGTCGGCGCGGGCGACGCCTTCCTGACGATCACCGCGCCGCTGGTCGCCGCCGGCGGCAACATCGAGGACGTCGCCTTCATCGGCAACGCAGCCGGCGCGATCAAGGTCGGGATCGTCGGCCACCGCAGCTCGGTCGAGAAGGTGCCGCTGGTCAAGTTCGTCACCGCGTTGTTGAAGTAGCGCGACGGCAGATACTGGAGAACGACAGTGATTGGTCAAAAGTGGAATGTGATGGTCACCGGTGGTGCCGGCTATGTCGGCAGCGTGCTGGTTCCCCAGTTGCTCGCTGCGGGCCACAAGGTCACCGTGCTGGACCTGTTCATGTATGGCGAGGACGTGTTCGATGCCGTCCGCAACAATCCCAATTTGCGCCTGATCAAGGGCGACATCCGTGACGAAGCCGCGATCAACGAGGCCCTGCGCGGCAACAACGCCGTCATCCACCTCGCCTGCATCTCCAACGACCCGTCGTTCGAACTGGACCCGGGGCTCGGCAAGTCCATCAATTACGACTGCTTCCGGCCGATGGTGCGCGCCGCCAAGAAGGCGGGCATCAAGCGCTTCATCTATGCCTCTTCGTCCAGCGTCTACGGCATCAAGGACGAAGCCGAGGTGACCGAGGACCTGTCCTGCGAGCCGCTCACGGACTACTCGAAGTTCAAGGCGATGTGCGAAACCGACCTTGCCGACGAGGCCGCGTCCGGGTTCGTCGCCTGCACGGTCCGCCCGGCTACCGTCTGCGGCTACGCACCGCGGCAGCGGCTCGACGTCGTCGTCAACATCCTGACTAATCTCGCGGTCAACACCGGCCGCATCCGCGTGTTCGGCGGTACGCAGCGCCGGCCCAATTTGCACATCGAGGACATGTCAGCTGCCTATCTGTTCCTGCTCCAGCAGGATGACGCAAAGATCGACGGCAAGACCTACAATATCGGCTACGAGAACCACTCGCTGATGAAGATCGCCGACATCGTCAAGTCGGTGGTCGGCAGCAATGTCGACGTCGTCGTCGAGCCGACGGACGATCTCCGCTCCTACCACGTCTCTTCGGAGAAGATCC
The DNA here is from genome assembly GCF_055811835.1 of Bradyrhizobium sp. WSM4874. NCBI lineage: Bacteria > Pseudomonadati > Pseudomonadota > Alphaproteobacteria > Hyphomicrobiales > Nitrobacteraceae > Bradyrhizobium > Bradyrhizobium sp. WSM4874. Next base: position 333,058 of record NZ_JBVVPR010000001.1, on the reverse strand, counting down.
GCCGCGAGCTCGGCTTTGCGCCGACCCACACGATCGAGCAGGCCGTGTCCGGACTCGTGAACGCCTTCAAGGGGGGCCGCCTGCCGAACTCGCTCAACGACCCCCGGTACTTCAACATCAAGATGATGCAGAACATCAGCCTGAAGTGAGCGGCGTGCGGATCGGCATCGATTTCGACAACACGATCATCTGCTACGACAAGGTCTTTGCCGCCGTCGCACGTCAGCGTGGGCTGGTGCCGGAAGGGTGGGAGGGGCTGAAGACCGACCTACGGGATCATCTCCGGTCCCGCGCGGGCGGCGAGCTCGCCTGGCAAGGACTGCAGGGCTTCGTCTACGGCAAGGGAATTGGCGGCGCCGAAATCTATCCGGGAGTGCGGGAATTCCTGGCGGCGTGCAAGCAGGCCGGCTCGAAGGTCTGCATCGTCAGCCACAAGACCCGATTCGGTCATCAGGACCCCGACCGCACCGACCTGCGTGACGCCGCCCGTGGCTGGCTGCGGGGAGCCAGCCTGATCGACGCCGCGGATGCGGCGCTGGCCATCGGCGACATCTATTTCGAGGACACACTGCCCGCCAAGGTCGAGAGGCTCGTGAGCCTGAAGCTCAACGTCTTCATCGACGACCTCGTCGATGTCTTCGAGCAACCGCATTTTCCGAAGGCCACGCGATCGATCCTGTTCACGCGGTCGCAGCCTCCCCACCCCGAACACTGCAAGCCGATCGGAACATGGGCCGACATCCGCCGCGAGGTGTTTGCGGCATGAACGGGACCGACATCACCGCGCCGGATGCGATGGCGATCGGCAGCCGCCTGGCCGGCGCGCGTGTCGCGTCCGCCCAGCCGGCACGGTCCGGCGGCAACAACAGGGTTTTTCGGCTGGAGATGGCGGATGGACCGCCCCTCGCCCTCAAGCATTATCCGTCCGACGGACGCGATCGCCTGGGACAGGAGTATGATGCACTCTCGTTCCTGGCGCGCCACGGCATCACGTCGACACCGCAGCCAGTCGCGAAGGACGCAGATGCGTTCTGCGCGCTGTACCAATGGTTCGACGGCGAGGCCGCGGCGCTGCGTCCCCAAGGCGACGACGCCGATCAGCTCGCCGATTTCTTGATCGCGCTGCAGAAGCTGCGCGAGGCCGAAGGCGCGCAGAATTTGCGCAACGCCTCAGCCAGCATCTTTTCGCCCGAAGCGGCCATCGCCCAGTACGAACAGCGCCTGGACGCATTGAGGCGGGCTTCGGATGATCATCCTGACCTGCGCGCGTTCATGGAAGGCAGCCTGGTTCCCAGCACGGTCGTTGCGATTCGGCAGCTCCGCCGGCGCTACGCGGAACTCGGTCGGAATCCCGCAGCGGACCTTGCGCCCACCCATCGCGCGCTGAGTCCGTCCGATTTCGGACTGCACAACGCACTGCGCGCCGAAGACGGGCGCTTGCGATTCATCGACTTCGAATATTTCGGCTGGGACGATCCGGTCAAGCTCATGTCCGACACCGCCATTCACCCCGGCAGCGATCTGCCCGAGGCGAGCGCTAATCGCTTGATCGAACGGCTGTCGCGCGCCTTCGAGGCGAGCGATGACGCGTTTGCGATCCGACGTGACGTACTGTATCCTGTGTTCAAGGGAATCTGGTGCCTGATTGTCCTGAACGCCTATTTGCCGGACAGCCGCTCCCGGCGCGCAATGGCTGCGCAAGGTGGCGATGTTAGGATCCGCCTCGCCGGTCAGCTCGACAAAGCCCGCCGACTTCACCAGACGATTCGCCCAACCGATTTACCGAAGTGACCCAGATCTCACCCCACGCTGAAGCCGCCCTCACCTGCACGCTGGATGAGCGCAGCCTTTATCTGCGCCGCCTGGTCTTGGGGTCTGTCCGCTCCGCGGGGCGCGGACATGTCGGTCCGGCATTGTCGCTGATCGAGATGGTCCGCGTGCTCTACGATGACGTGCTGCGGATTGATCCCAGCAACCCGCGCGATCCGGCCCGCGATCGCGCGATCCTCAGCAAGGGACACGGGTGTCTGGCGCTCTATGCGCTGTTGGCCGATCGCGGCTTCTTTCCGCTGTCGGAGCTGGACGGTTTCTGCGGCCCCGACAGCATTCTGGGCGGACATCCCGAATACGGAATGGTGCCGGGGATCGAGGCCTCGACCGGCGCGCTCGGACACGGCCTGTCGATCGGTGTCGGCCTGGCGCTCGCCGCGCGCCTGCGCGAGCGCACCTACCGCACCTTCGTCCTGCTTGGCGACGGCGAGATCAACGAAGGATCGGTGTGGGAAGCTGCCATGGGCGCGGCCAAGCACGGGCTCGACAATCTTGTCGCGCTGATCGACTACAACAAGCTGCAGAGCTACGGGCCCACCGACTACGTCCTGCCGCTGGAGCCGCTCGCGGATAAATGGCGCAGCTTCGGCTTTGCCGTCCAGGAGCTCAACGGCCACGACGTCGGCGCCCTGCGCACCGTGCTGAAGCAGGTCCCGGCCGTTCCGGGAAAGCCCACCGCGGTCATCTGCCATACTGTCAAGGGCAAGGGTCTGCCGGCCGCGGAATCCAACGCCGATTGGCATCACAAGAACAAGCTCACCGACAGCGAGCTCGACGCCATCCGCGTCGCCGTCGGGGATTTTTGATCGGCTCCTCATGCGCAACACCGCGATGAACATGGTCCACAAGCTCGCCGCGCGCGACGAGCGTGTGCTCTACATCGGCTCCGATCCCGGCGCGGGCACCTTGCGCGCGATGAGCAAGGAGTTTCCCAAGCGCCACCTGATCGAAGGCATTTCGGAAGCGCACATCATCGGCATGTCGGCCGGTCTCGCGATGGAAGGCTTCGTGCCCTACGTCAACACCATCGCCACATTCCTGACCCGCCGCTGCTACGAGCAAGTCGCCGTCGATCTCTGCCTGCACAATCTGCCGGTACGGCTGATCGCCAACGGCGGCGGGCTGGTCTATGCGCCGCTCGGCCCCACCCACCAGGCGATCGAGGACATCGCCATCATGCGGGCGCTGCCGAACATGACGGTGGTCTGCCCGTGCGACGCCGACGAAGCGGCGCGCCTGATGGAGCAGACGCTCGACTGGACCGGGCCGATCTACATCCGGCTCGGCAAGGGTGGCGACGCAATCGTCTCGAGGGCCGAGCACGGCTTCGAGATCGGCAAGGCCATCCTGATGCGCCCCCCCGGCGACGTCGTCATGGTCACGACAGGCATCATGCTCCAGCGCGCCCTCGCTGCGGCCGACTTGCTGGCCGCGCAGGGCATCCGCGCCGGCATCCTGCACATGCACACCGTCAAGCCGCTGGACACCGAGGCGCTGCTGCAAGCGATCCGGGGCACCAGGCTAGTAGCGACGCTGGAGGAGCACGTGCCCTCCGGCGGCCTCGGCAGCGCGGTCGCCGAGGCGCTGATCGACAAGCTCGGCTCTGGCCTGCCCGCGATGCTGCGGTTGTCGCTGCCGGACCGGTTCATGCACAATTACGGATCGCAGGACTCGCTGCTGAAGAAGCACGGACTTTCTGCCGACGCCATTGCGACCTCGATCGCGCGCGCGCTCATCGCCTCGCCCACCTCTTCTCCTCAACTTCATTCCACCTGACGGGCCCCATGCACGACGTTCGATATTCCTATCTGCTCGAGCAATTCTCCGATCCGGCACCGATCCTGGCCGAGATCGGCCGACTGGTGGCGACGGGTGACTTCACCCTGGGCAAGCCGGTCGCGGAATTCGAACGGCGCTTTGCCGAACTGATCGGCGTGCGTCATGCCATCGGTGTCGGATCGGGCACCGATGCGCTCAAGCTGCCGCTCAAGGCGCTCGGCATCGGCCATGGCGACGAGGTCATCACGGCCGCCAACACTTTCATCGCCACCGTCGGCGCCATCGCCGAGACCGGCGCGACGCCGGTGCTGGTCGACTGCGACGACTCCTTCTGCATGAATGTCGACTACGTCGAAGCCGCGATCACGGAGAAGACCAAGGCGATCATGCCGGTTCAGTTGACCGGCGAGGTCACCGATATGGGCAAGCTGATGGCGATCGCCCAGCGTCACAACATCCCCGTGGTCGAGGATTCCTGCCAGGGCATCCTGTCGGAGTTCGCGGGAAAACGGTCCGGCACCCACGGTATCGCGGCCGGCTTCTCCCTGCATCCGCTCAAGAACCTCAACGTCTGGGGCGATGCCGGCGTCGTCGTCACCAACGACGACGGGATGAACGAGCGGCTTCGCCTGATCCGCAACCACGGCATGAAGAATCGCGACGAGATCGCGATCCTCGGCTGCAATTCGCGGCTCGATTCCCTCCAGGCGGTGGTCGGCAACTGGCTGATCGGCCAGACCAGCGAGATCACGCGCCGTCGGATCGAGAACGCGGCCTATTACGATTCGGGCCTTGCCGACCTGCCCGGCCTGCGCACTCCGCCGCGCCGGCCCAACGTGAAGCACGTCTACCATCTCTACATGGTGTTCGCCGAGCGTCGCGACGAGCTCTACAAATACTGCCTGGACAACGGCATTGAAGCGAAGATCCACTATCCCATCCCGCTGTATCAGCAGGAGGGCCTCAAGCACCTCGGCTACGCGCCGGGGACGTTCCCAGTCACCGACCGCCACGCCCAGGAAGTCATCAGCTTCCCCGTCGACCAGCATCTGACGCGCGCCCAGCAGGACCGCGTCATCGAGATCGTTCGGAAGTTCTGCCATGGACGCTGACACCGGCCGCCGGCGCATCGGTTACGTCAATCTTCCCGCGCAATTCGAGGAAGAGCGCGTTGAGATCATGCAGGCGGTCGAGGGCGTATTCCAGCGCGGCGATTTCATCGGCGGCGCGGCCGTTGCGAAACTCGAAGAGGAGCTCGCCACCTATCTCGGCTCGCCGCATGTGGTGACGCTGAATTCCGGCACCGATGCGTTGATCCTGTCCTTGAGGGCGCTCAACATCGGTCCCGGGGACGAGGTGATTACCCCGCCGAATTCGTTCGTGGCATCGACCGCGGCCATTATCGCCGTCGGCGCCAGGCCCGTGTTTGCGGACGTGCTGCCGGACCAGAATATCGATCCCGCCGCAGTCGAGGCCGCCGTCACTTCGCGGACCAGGGCGATCATGCCGGTGCACCTGACCGGGCGCATGGCCGACATGAACCCGCTGATGGCGATCGCCGCCAAGCATGCTCTCGCCGTGATCGAGGACAGCGCGCAGGCCGTCGGCTCGACTTATGACGGGCGGATGAGCGGGACCATCGGAACGTTCGGCTGCTTCTCCGCCCACCCGCTGAAGAACCTCAATGCCGCGGGCGACGCCGGCTTCGTCGTCACCGCCGATGCCGAGCTTGCCGCGAGAATTCGCCGCCTGCGCAATCACGGCCTGATCAATCGCAGTGACGTTCAGGAATGGGGCATCGTGTCGCGCCTCGACACGGTCCAGGCCGAGGTGCTTCGCATTCGCTTGCGTCACCTGCCCTCCGTCATCGAGCGCCGGCGTCGCAACGCCGCGCAATACCGCGCCGAACTCGCCGGTCTTCCCCTGTTCATCCCGGTTTGCCGCAACATCGAGTTCAACACCTTCCACACCTTTGTCGTGCAGACGGACCGTCGCGACGACTTCCAGAAATATCTTGCCGACAAGGGTATCGAGACCGCGATCCATTATCCGGTACCGATCCACCTCCAGGAGGCGGCGGCGCATCTTGGCCACGGTCGCGGCGCGTTTCCGGTGACCGAGCGGCAGGCGGATCAGATCCTCACGCTTCCCATCAACCAGTTCCTCTCGGCCTCGGATATCAGCTATGTTTGCGCGACCGCCCGGGAGTATTTTGCATGACGGACACGGCTTTCCTCGAGGCCGATGAGCAGGCACTGGCGCAACGCTTCATCGACGACGGCTTCGTCACCACGCCGGCCGACGATCGCGCCGGGCTGGACCGGATCCAGCGGCGCGCCGCCGAGCTCGCGGCGGACTATCTGAAGCTGCCACACGGCAACGACCCCTACGCGATGCTCGACACCATCCACACGCGGGTGAGCGTGGATGATCTCAACGGCCTGCGGCTGCACGTCTTCAACGGCCTCAATGCCGAGCCCTGGTTCCGGCCGACCTATTTCCGTCTCGCGCGCTCGACGATCGAGACCATCGTCGGCAACGAGCTCTGCATGCAGCGCCGCGTCAATCTCAGCATCCAGCTGCCGGGAGACGATTCGTCGCTGCTCGCCACCCATTCCGACGTCTGGTCGGGCGACTCCCCGTTCGAGGTCGTGGTGTGGGTACCCCTGGTCGACGTCCACCGCACCAAATCGATGTATCTGCTGCCGCCATCCCTGAACGGCGACATGCAGGACCGGATGGCCAGCTTGCGCAGCGCCGAGGAACTCTACCAGACCATCAAGCCGCACGCGACCTTCATCGAGATTCCCTACGGTCACGTGATGCTGTTCAACCAGACCCTGATGCACGGCAATCGCATCAACGAGGAAGCCGGCTCGCGCTGGAGCATGAACTGCCGCTTTAAAAGCATCATGTCGCCCTATGCGGACAAGCGATTCGGCGAATTCTTCGAACCAATCCTGCTGCGTCCGGCGACACGCGTCGGCATGCAGTACAAGCTGCCGGGAGGCTTCCATGGCTGAGCGAGCCGGCCATCGCGGCTATATCGGCGCCCGGCCGCTGAACGGCAGCCGTACCCCCCAGCACGTCCAGAACATCGTGATCCGCGACTATGCGCGGCGGAAAAACCTGCACTATCTGCTCAGCGCCGCCGAGCACACCATGCCCAGCAGCTACATGGTGCTCGAGGACATCCTCGACGAGCTGCCGCGTTTGCGCGGCCTGATCCTCTACAGCATCTTCATGCTGCCGCCCGACGAGGCACGGCGGCGGGCGATCTATGACCGCGTGCTGAGCGAGGGCTGCGATCTGCACGCGGCCGTCGAGGAGATCACGCTGTCCTCGCGCGACAACATACAAGCCGTCGAGGACATCCTGCTCGTCAACAAATTCGCGACTATCCTGTAACGATGCCGCGGACCGGTTCAGGACAATGACCGAGATCAACCTGCTCCAGCCGATGCACGCATCGACCAAGCGGAACTACGTTCAGCGGGTCGTCGAGCACGACAAGGCGGAATCCGCCACCGTCGCGCGGCAATGGGGATACGACTATTGGGACGGCGACCGCCGCTATGGCTACGGCGGCTACCGCTACGACGGACGCTGGCGCCCGCTCGCCCAGACCCTGATCGACCGCTACGGCATCAAGCCCGGGATGAGCGTACTGGATGTCGGCTGCGGCAAGGGCTATTTGCTCTACGAATTCACCCAGCTCGTCCCCGGCCTCACCATCGCAGGCATCGACATCTCCGACTATGGCATCGCCAACGCCAAGGAGGAGGTGCGACCGCAATTGAAGGTCGGCAGCGCCGTCGAGCTCCCCTACCCCGACCATAGCTTCGATCTCGTGGTGTCGCTCGGCGTGCTCCACAATCTTCCGCTCGAGGACGTCTTCCGCGCCGTGTCGGAGATCGAGCGCGTTGGACGCGGCGCCTCGAAATATCTGATGGTGGAATCGTTCCGCGACGAGCGCGAGAAGGCGAACCTGCTCTACTGGCAGCTCACCTGCCTGAGTTTCCATGGTCCGGAAACCTGGGCCTGGATCTACGACAAATGCGGCTACCGGGGCGACCATGGGTTCATCTTCTTCGAATGAAGCAACGGGCCTGCGCCGGCCGGCCTCGTTGCGGGCGCAAAATCCCGAAGTGTATTATTCGGATGACGCCATCGTCACGGCGGACGACGCCACGATCGCGGAGCTGAAGCGCATCGCTGCCGGCAATCCGCGTCTGCGCAGCCGGCTGTGCACGCATCCCGAGCCCTCGTCCGACCTTCACGAGATGCTGATCGTGCATCAGCGCGAGGCCTATGTGCGGCCTCACAAGCATTTTGGCAAACCTGAATCGTTTCACTTGATCGAGGGCACTGCGCAGGTCGTGATCTTCGAGGACGACGGCCGCATTCGCGATGTGCTCGATATGGCGCCGTACGGCCGGGGCGCGCTCTGCTATTACCGGATGCCCGAGCAGGTGTTTCACTCGATCCTGATCACCTCGGAGTGGCTGGTGTTTCACGAAACCACCGCCGGTCCGTTCGATCCCTCCCGCACGGCGTTTCCCGACTGGGCACCGGATGGCGGCGATGTGGCGGAGGTCCAGAACTACGTCACCAAGGTTGGTGCGCTCGCCACGGAGCATCTGGCCCATCGCCATACTTCACGAGCCATTCCAGCAGAGGTTTCTACCGATGACTGACCATTGCCGCCTCTGCCATTCGACCAATTTGCGCCCGGTCATCGACCTCGGACAGATGCCGATTGCGCATCGGCTTCGGCACAGCCGCGACGAACAGGAGGAACGGTATCCGTTCGAGGTGCTGGCGTGTGGCGAGTGCGGCCTGCCCCAGATCGTCAAGCCGATCGATCCCGACATTCTGTACCGGCAGTTCAACTACAATTTCAGCAGCTGGAAGCCGGAGCCGCACCAGGTCGACGAACTCGACACCATCGCCAAATTCTCAGCCCACCAATCCGTGTTCGAGATCGGATGCAATGACGGCCTGTTCATGGACAGGCTTCGCGAACGCGGTGCGAAGGTCTTGGTGGGCGTCGAGCCCAACCCGGTGTCCGGCAAGATCGCCCGCGAGCGTGGCATCAAGGTCTATGCCGACATGATCAGCCCGGCGCTGTGTCACGACGCGATTGCCGAGGCCGGCAAGTTCGACCTCGTCGTCTCGCGCCAGGTGCTGGAGCACATCGTCGATTTCGAGAACTTTTTCGACTGCGTGAAGATCGCGCTGCGCGACGACGGGCTGCTGTTCATCGACGTACCTGATTTCGCACCCGGCTCGACGGCGGGCGACCTCTCGGTCCTCTGGGAGGAGCACGTCAGCTACTTCACCGAGCCGACGCTGCTCGCGCTGCTGGCGCGCCACGGCTTCGAGGCGGTGTCGGTGAAGAAATACAATTTCAGCGGCGGCAGTCTCGCGATCGCAGCGCGACGCGCGACGCGCGACGTGACGGCCCCGCCCGCGCCATCCGGCGTCGGCGAGAAATTCGGTCGGCGCGCCAGGGAGTACGGCGCGCGTCTTCGCCCGATCCTCGCCAAGGCCCGCGCCAACAGGGCCGAAATCGCCATCTACGGCGCCGGCTGCCGCGCCTGCACCTTCACCAATGCCCATGAACTCGGGGATCTCGTCGATCTCTCGGTCGACGACCAGAAGGAGCGCCAGGGCTTATTCCTGCCCGGGACCGGCATTCCGATCCGCCCGCCGGAGGACCTTGCCGGCAAGTCGAATCCGCTCGTCTGTCTTCTGGCCGTGAACCAGGAGAACGAAGACAAGGTCGGTAGCCGACTACGTGAAAACGTGAAGCGTCCGCTCCACATCGTTTCGATCTTCGCGCCCTCGGACATCTGGAGCGAGCTCGATCGCCTCGAGGCGGCCGCGGGGTCGCGGCATGGCTGAGGACAAGCTCTTCAACTATTACGAACGCCAGGACGTCCTGCCGACGTTCGGGAATTTCAAATCCGCCGCCGAACTCGGAGCCTATGCCGGCCTGCGGCGCGAGTTGTTTTCGGACAAGCTGGTGCTGCCGCCGCGGTTGTTCCGCGATGCAGACGTGCTCGAATTCGGCCCCGATTCCGGCGAGAACGCGCTGGTGTTTGCAGGCTGGGGCGCGAACATGACGCTCGCCGAGCCGAACCGGCATGCGCACGCGAAAATCCAGGCTTACTTCGCGCATTTCAGCCAAGCGGAACGTCTCCGCGAACTCGTGTCGTTCGACGTCGAAGGCTTTCGCAGCGATCGTCGTTTCGACATCATCGATGCCGAAGGATTCATCTATACGGTACAACCGACTGAAAATTGGCTCGGCATCTTTCACCGGCTACTCAATCCGGACGGTTACGCCGTCGTTTCCTACTACGAGCGCTACGGCGGCTTCTTCGAACTCGCGCTCAAGGCGATTCATGCGGCCGGCAAGGCACTGACGGGCCGTCCCGGACTCGAAACGGCGAAGCTGCTGTTCGACGCGAAATGGAACAGCATTCCGCACACGCGCAGCTTCGAATCCTGGCTGATGGACGTGCTCGAAAATCCTTTCGTCCGGCACCGCTACTTTCTCGACGCGGGAGCCTTGTGCACGGCGGCACATGAGCAGGGATTCGACATCCATTCGGCGTGGCCCGCCTATCGCGACAGCCTGGATGTCTACTGGCACAAGAAGGTTCTCTCCGACGACGAGAAGCTGCGGCGCGCGACGCGCCACCTCGGTCGCAGCCGTCTGAGCTTTCTCGGCGGACGGAAGCTCTATCTGACCGGCAAGACCAAAGCGGTCGACGCGATTTCGGCTTCGATCGAGACTCTGGTTCACGATGTCGACGCGATGATCGACGATCCCTTCGGCGACAGCCTGCCCCGTGTGATCGCGAACCTCGCTTCGCTGCGCGAGACGATACCGACGACAGATGTTCTCGCCGACGATGCGTCCGACCTCGATGCCATCATTGCGACCCTCGACAGTTTCCATCGCATCTTTGGCGCGATCGGGCGACGGGACGTGTCCACAGTTACCGCCCTCACCCAGTCAGACCAGGCGTTCATCCACACCTGGGGACAGCCGGCGCATTTCCTCGTTCTCCGGAAACGCTTCGAGGGTCCTAACAAGTGAGGCCGGGCATTGGCATCATCGGAACGGGCATGGTCGGCCAGATGTGCCACCTCGCCAATTTCGTCGCCAATCCCGCCTGCCGCGTTGTCGCGATCGCGGATCTGCGGCCTGATCTCGCCGCGGCAGCGGCGCAAAAATTCGACATCGCGCGGGTCTACGGCACGCACCGGGAACTGCTGGCGGACAGCGAGGTGTCGGCCGTCGTCGTCGTGACCAAGCGTCGCGCCACCGGCCCGATCGTGCTGGATGCGTTGAACAGCGGCCGCCATGTGCTCTCGGAAAAGCCGATGGCCTACACCACGGCTCAGGCCGTTGCACTGGCCGAGGCGGCGCGGCGGCACAACCGCGTCTACAGCATCGGCTACATGAAGCGTCACGACGCCGGGGTGGCGCGCGCGATGGCCGAATTGGCGCGCCTGCGAGCGGATCAGTCGCTTGGACGCATTGTCGGCACGCGAGGCTGGTGCTTCGGCGGCAGCACGGGCCGGTCGCAGGACAATTTCGTCATGACCGGCGAGGTACGGCCGGACGGGCTCGAACTCTGGCAGGATGGCCCCGACTGGATGCCGGGCGCGATGCGACCCGGCTACGACAATTTTCTGAACGTGTTCAGCCATATCATCAACCTCGCACGCTACGTGCTCGGATCGTCACCGGCGGTCGCCGAAAGCACCATTGCGAGCTCGGGCGCGGCGACCGTGACACTCGACTTCGACGGCGTCGCCTGCGTGCTGCAACTCGCGAATGAATCCGAAGGCGTTTGGCGCGAGGGACTGAGCATCAAGTTCGAGCGGGGCGCGCTGACCATCGAATTGCCCCCGCCTTTTGCCGAGCAGGAGGCGGAGGTCATCCTCGATCAGCAAGGACAACGCACGCAATTGCCGCGCGACACCAGTTGGGCGTTTCAGCGTCAAGCCGATGCATTCGTCGCCGATATCGTGGAACGGAGGACGCCGCTGGCGTCCGGCGCAGATTCCGTGGCCGATATCGCCCTTGCGGAGGCGATCTGGAAACGGCAGGTCAGCGGTTAGGTTTCACGCCGTCCGGCGGCAATATCCCGACGATGGCTGATCGCCCACATCCTAGCTAAGTGCTTGATTTCGCTGGCAGGAGTGGCAGGGCTCGAACCTGCGACCCCCGGTTTTGGAGACCGGTGCTCTACCAATTGAGCTACACTCCTACGGACCCTGCGTTGCCGCTCGGATCAGGCCGCTTTGAAGCACAGGGGGCGGCCGGATTGCAAGGCCGGATTGCAAGGGTGAAGCGCGCTGGCTTCGCTTGTTTGTGCCGCGCCTTCTGGGCCACAGTCCGCTCCGAACAATAATAAGCAACCGGGAGTGCCCATGACTGCCCAAGCCTCTGCGACTGCCCAAGCGTCCGTTACAGCCGCCCACCGCCCGTCGACCGCGCCGAAGACCCCGCATCTGCCGGAATCCCGCCCCGAGACGCTCGGGCTGTCGCGCCCCCGCCTCCAGGCCATGTCGGAGGCCTTCAAGCGCGAGATCGACAAGGGAACCGTGCCGGGCGTCACCGTGCTGGTGGCACGGCACGGCCAAGTCGGCTGGTTCGAGGCGCTCGGCAGGCAGAGCCCGACGGGCGCGGCGCCGATGGCCCATGATTCGATCTTCCGCATCTTCTCGATGACCAAGCCGATCGTGTCGGTCGGCATCATGGCGCTGGTCGAGGACGGCCACCTAATTCTTGGCGACGCGGTTGCGAAATTCATTCCGGAGTTCGCCGACCAGAAGGTTGGCGTGGTCAGCGGCGGCAAACTGGAACTGGTTCCGCCGAAACGCCCGATGACGGTGCAGGACCTGCTCCGCCACACCTCCGGCCTGACCTACGAGCACCAGGGCGACGGCCCCGTGCACAAGATCTACCAGGACTCGCGGGTGCGCAGCCGCAAGATCACCAATGCCGAGCACGCCACCCTGGTGGCGAGCTTCCCGCTGGTCTGCCATCCCGGCGACGAGTTCAACTACAGCCGCTCCACCGACATCCTCGGGCGCATCATCGAAATCGTCAGCGGCAAGTCGCTCGGCACGTACCTCGCCGAGCGCATTCTCACGCCCTTGCAGATGGCCGAGACCGGTTTCTCGACAGCCGAGGCCAATGTCGGCCGGCTTGCCGAGCCGTTCGCGGCCGATCCCTGGACCGGCGACAAGGTCGCGCTGTTCAATATGCTCGAGCAGCCGATCATGGAGTCCGGCGGCGGTGGCCTTGTCTCCACCACCATGGATTATGCTCGCTTCGCGCTGATGCTGCGCAATGGCGGCACGCTCGACGGCAACAGGATCATCGGCCGCAAGACGCTGGAGTTGATGGCCTCCGATCATCTCGGACCTCACGTCGTGACCAACGGCACGCTGCTGTCGCCGGGCCACGGTTTTGGCCTCGGCTTCGCGGTGCGCCGCGAGGCCGGCATCGCGCCCTTCCCCGGCAGCGTCGGCCAGTATTTCTGGAGCGGCATTGCGGGGACGTTCTTCTGGATCGATCCAAAGGAGGATCTGTTCGTCGTCTTCATGAGCCAGGGCCCGGGACAGCGCGACTTTACGCGAACGCTGGTGCGGGATTTGGTGTACGCGGCGGTGGATTGAGGTCTTCGCCTAGTCGCAGCGTCGCACCTCCACACTCCCTGTCATGCCGCGCGAAGGTGGGGCATCCAGTACTCCGCAGCGGATGTGGTGAGAGCGAGCTCTCCAACGACCGCTGCGGAGTACTGGATCGCCCGCCTTCGCGGGCGATGACAGCTACTGGGGCCTCAGCTGATCGTTGCGCCGCCGTCGATCACCATGGTCTGGCCGGTCATGAAGTCGCCGGCCTTCGAGCCCAGGAACACCGCAGCGCCCGCGATCTCGTCGGGGACGCCGATGCGCAGCAGCGGCGAACGCGCGGTGGAGGCTTTCAGATTCTCCGGATTGTCCCACAACGCTTTCGCGAAATCGGTCTTGATCAGGCCGGGCGCGATGCAGTTCACGCGGATGTTGTGCGGGCCGTACTCGCAGGCCAGGTTGCGCGCGAGCTGCATGTCGGCGGCTTTCGAGATCGCGTAGGCGCCGAGGATGGTCGAGCCTTTGAGGCCGCCGATCGAGGACACAATGATGATCGAACCGTCCTTGCGCTCGATCATCTGCGGCACCACCATCGAGATCAGCCAGTTATTGGCGACGATGTTGTTGTCCAGGATCTTCCTGAACTGATCGTCGGAGATGCCGGCGAGCGGGCCGTAATACGGGTTCGACGCGGCGTTGCAGACCAGCACGTCGATCTTGCCGAAGACGCGGTTGCTCTCGTCGATGAGGTTTTGCAGGTTTTCCTTCGACGAGATGTTGGCGGCGATCGCGACCGCCGTGCCCTTGCCGAACTTGTCGTTGATGCCCTTCGCGACCTGGTCGCAAACGTCAGCCTTGCGCGAGGAGATCACCACCTTGGCGCTGTGCTCGGCCATGCGTTCGGCGATCGCAAGCCCGATGCCGCGCGTCGAGCCGGTGATGACGGCGACTTTCCCCTTCATGTCGAACAAGGTCATGTTTCTCTCCCAGATTGATCTTCGTGTTCATTGTCATTCCGGGGCGGCGAAGCCGAACCCGGAATCTCGAGATTCCGGGTCCGGTCCTGCGGACCGTCCCGGAATGACAGCTCACTCAGGCGAGCTTCTTGACTTCCGGCCCCGCGGGTTGATGCATCGCCGCATGCGCGTCGTCCGCGATCCACGGCTGCTGGTTCACCATCGGCAGCCGCCAGACATTGCGCTCGGGACTTGCGAAATAGTCGAGCCGCGTCACCGAGCAATTGTCGATATCGAACGCGAGCCCCCGCTCCGGCTGATTGTCGAGCGCCAGCCCCAGCGCCGCCTTGATGGTGCCGCCATGTGCGACCGCGATCACGTCCTGCCCGGCTGCCTCGATGTTGATCCGCTCGATGGTGCGGCGGGTGCGGTTGTAGAGGTCCATGAAGCTCTCGCCGCCGGGTGCGGGCTCGTTAATGTCGGCGAACCAGCTCGAGCCGACGGGACGGCTGGCGATGAACTCGGCGCGGTTCATGCCCTGCCATCGCCCGAGATTCTGTTCGGCGAGGTCCGCTTCCCATGTCATCGACGCAGGCCTAGGGAAGCCCGCCGCCCAGATCGCTTCGGCAGTCTGATGCGTGCGCATCAGATTGCTCGAATACCAGACCGCCTTGCGTGGCAGCACCTTGGCAACAGCATTGAAGACGTAGGTATCGCTGGTGTCGCAGGCGAGATCGGACTGACCGTAGATGTTGCCGCCGTCATTGCGCACGGGCGCGTGACGGACCCACCACCAGCGTGTCGTCACCACTTTGGGCTTGTCTGCGCCTGCCATCGAAACCCTTCCATCGCGTTTGATGTCGCTGTACGTCAGTAGTGAACGTGTCTCAAGACACTTTACCGTTTGAAATCTTGTTTGAAATTCCGTCGCGCGGCAAGCGTCGCGTGCGAACCAAAGGGAGAAATCGCATGGGCCGTCTGCAAGGCAAATCCGTCATCATCACCGGTGCCGGCAGCGGCATCGGCCGCGCCGCCGCGCTGCTATTCACCAGGGAAGGCGCCAAGCTGATCGCGGTCGATCGCACCGAGGCGGTGAAGGAGACGGTCGACGAGGTGAAGAAGGCCGGCGGTGTCGCGGAAGCCATGATGGCGGACGCGGGCTCCGAGCAGGACGTCATCGCCGTGATCGACAAGGCGGTGAAGACGCACGGGCGGCTCGACGTGATCTGGGCCAATGCCGGCGTCTCCGGCGGACTCGTTCCGCTCGGCGAGCAGACCGTCGAGCAATGGCAGGAGGTCTTGCGCATCAATCTGATCGGGCCGTTCCTCGCAGTGAAGCATGCGATGCCGCACATGGTGAAGCAGCAGTCCGGCGCGATCGTGCTGACCGCGTCCGTCGCGGGCCTCAAGGCCGGCGCCAGCGGACATCCCTATGCCGCGAGCAAGGCCGGCGTCATCTCCCTGGTGCAGACCACCGCCTATTCGCTCACCAGCACCGGCGTGCGCATTAACGCAGTGTGCCCGGGCCTGATCGAGACCGGCATGACCAAGCCGATCTTCGACCGCGCCAAGGAGCGCGGCACCGCCGACAAGATCGGTCAGCTCAACCCGCTCAAGCGCCCCGGCCAGCCGCACGAGCTCGCCGCGATGGGATTGTTCTTGGCCAGCGACGAGGCGTCGTATGTCAACGGCCAGGCGTTCCCGGTGGACGGCGGCCTCACCGCGTCGATGCCGTATACGGGGAAGCCGGTTTAGCACAACTGCTTCAGCACCGTCATTGCGAGCGTAGCGAAGCAATCCAGAGTCTTTCCGCAGCGGCAGCCTGGATTGCTTCGCTGCGCTCGCAATGACGGAGCCTGTGGGTGGCAGGGTCGCGCTTCCATTCGCACTCCAGATCGCAGACACACCTTCGCCCTCTCGCGGCTCATTGCGCCCGAGCTTTGCTTCGTCGCCTTACGCTCAACGAAAGAGGGCGCAGGGTTGCGCCCCGCGTTGACCACAATTGGGGTGTTTTGCCCGACAGGCAACGCAAAGTCTTGTAGCCCGGATGGAGCGCAGCGAAATCCGGGAATCCATTCACGCGGACAAGAGGTCCCGGATTACGCTTTCGCTCCATCCGGGCTACGGACCTGTGATCTGGATTTGCGCCTCCAGCCACCGCATTGGTATGGTTCGTGCAGGCACTTCAGCTTCCATCCCCCTGACAAGAACGTGAAAATGCCAAGCTCAAGACCCGACCGCATTCGCAAGCTGCTCGCCGACCTCGTCGGCTTCGACACGATCAGCGATCGCTCCAACCTGCCCCTGATCGCGCATATCGAAGGCTATCTCGCCGCGCTCGGCGTCAAGGGCGAGCGCATCGTTGACGAGACCGGACAGAAAGCCTCGCTATGGGTCACCATTGGACCCGAGGACCGCCCCGGTCTGGTGCTGTCGGGACATACCGACGTGGTGCCCGTGGTCGGCCAGGACTGGAGCCACGATCCATTCAAGCTGATCGAGCGCGACGGCAAGCTCTACGGCCGCGGCACCACCGACATGAAGGGTTTTGTCGCCGTGTGCCTCGCCATGGTGCCGGAGATGCTGGAAGCGAAGTTCGCGACGCCGATTCACCTCGCGATCTCTTATGACGAGGAGATCGGCTGCGTCGGCGTGCGGCCGATGCTGCGCGAGGTAGCGAAGAAACGCGTGAAGCCGCTCGGCGCCTTCATCGGCGAGCCGACCGAGATGAAGGTCATCATCGGGCACAAGGGCAAGCACGGCGTGCGCGCCACGTTCAAGGGGCTCGCCCGCCACTCCTCGATCGCGCCCGACGGGGTGAATGCGATCGAATATGCGGCCGAACTGATCGTCGAAATCCGCCGCCGCGCGTTGCAGCTCGAAAGCACGAAAGCGCCGAACAGCCTCTATGACGTCCCGCATTCGACGCTGCTCACGAGCATCGTCCATGGCGGCGCGGCGCTGAACATCGTGCCGGATACTTGTACGGTGGATTTCGAATGCCGCGGCATCGGCATCACCGAGTCGCGCGAGGTCACGGATGCGATCGTCGCCTGGGCCAAGGCGGAGATCGAGTCCGCGATGAAGAAGCAGCATCCGGAGTGCGGCATCGATTTCGAGGAGATCCTCGACTACCCTGCCCTCGACACGGCGGCCGATGCGCCTATCGTCACGCTGGCCAAGAGCCTTGCGGGGCGCAACGATCACGCCAAGGTCGCGTTCGGCACGGAGGCAAGCCTGTTCGCCAGCATGGCCGATATCCCGTCCGTCGTGATCGGCCCCGGCTCGATCGCGCAGGCGCACACGCCGGACGAGTTCGTGGAAATGGCGGAGCTGGAGAAATGCGCAGGGTTTGTGGAGAAGCTGATCGCGCATTGCGTGAAGGGGTGAGGTGTTTCCGCGTCATTGC
The DNA here is from genome assembly GCF_055811835.1 of Bradyrhizobium sp. WSM4874. NCBI lineage: Bacteria > Pseudomonadati > Pseudomonadota > Alphaproteobacteria > Hyphomicrobiales > Nitrobacteraceae > Bradyrhizobium > Bradyrhizobium sp. WSM4874. Next base: position 315,421 of record NZ_JBVVPR010000001.1, on the reverse strand, counting down.
GAGGAGCTCTTGCGACGAAGCAATCCAGACTGCCACCGTGCGAAGATTCTGGATTGCTTCGCTTCGCTCGCAATGACGAGCGTGTGGAGACACCCGTAGCCCGCATGAGCGTACCGACGGCGGGACCGCTGTCCCGGATATCGCTACGCTCATCCGGGCTACGAACCACCTACAATGGAGCGCCCATGGTTACGGCAAAACTGAGGTTTCTAGACAGCACTGATGCGGATCCGCTCGAGGCGTTTGCGCCGAGCGGGCCATTTGGGATTTTGGTGACGGCTATGGTCGGCCCCGCTGATGCGCCAGGACAAGAGTCTTTCGACTTCATGCTCTGCACACCCGACGGGTACAGTTCCAATATGAAGCACGACATCACGATCGGACGGCATCACGTCTTCGTAAAGCAGTTTAACTATGCTCGGCTGCGAGAGTTTGTCGAAGCTTATTGCGCTGAATGCTCGGGAAAGTCCTGGAAGGAAGCGGCAGAAAAGTGGCCCGCCTCGAGAAGTGGGAATTTGAAGACTACATTCCCGAGAACTGAATACCTTGGCGACGTAACTGGGTCCCGGCTCTGTCCGGGACACGAGAGCGGCGGATACCCCTCAGCGCTCCTGCAATGCCAGCCGCACGCCGATCGCGCAGTAGATGGTCCCGACCACCTTGCCCTGCCATTTCACGACGGCTGGATGGCGGCGTAGCAAATTGCCAAGGCGACCGGCGCCGACGGCGAACACCACCGTGCTGACGAGGCCGAGCCACACGAAGACAGCGCCGAACAGCGCGAGCTGCAGCGTCGTCGAACCATGCTCGGGACGGACGAACTGCGGCAGGAACGCAAGGAAGAACAGCGCGGTCTTCGGATTGAGCACCTCAGTCAGCACGGCCTGCCGGAATGCCCGCGCTGCGCTGATCGCGGGCGCGCCGCCATTCACCTCGAGCGGCGTCTTGTCGAGCATGGCGCGAATGCCGAGATAGATCAGGAAGCCTGCGCCTGCGTATTTGACAACGCTGAACAGGAGCGCCGACGTTGCGATGACCGCAGAGAGGCCGACGATTGCCATTGTGGTGTGGACCACGTCACCGGCCGCAATTCCCGCCCCCGTCGCGATGCCGACCCTGGTTCCCGAGCTTGCGGCGCGCGCCATGGTGAGGAGTGTCGCCGGTCCGGGAATGAAGACGAACCCGAGGACGATAAGGATGTAGGTGATGAGCGTGGTGTGGTCGATCATGCGGACATCTCTCTCGTCATTCTGTCTCGTGTCCCGGACACGAGAGGAACGCAAGCAAAGGCGCGGCCGCCGGCCGCGCCTTCGGATTCCTTAAACCGCCCCCGCCTTCTGCGCGTATTCCCACGATGCCTTCGACAGCGGCACGGTGCGCTTGGCTGACTCCAGCGCCTTGGCGTTTGCCGCGGTGCCGTCGCGGACGCGGCCGGCGATGCCTTGCGTGATGCCGGCGAGGCGGAACAGGTTGTAGGCGAAGTACCAGTTGAGATCAGGGACCGTCATCTTGGTGACGTTGCAATAGATCTGCGCGGCCTCTTCCACGCTCGGAATGTTGAGCGCCTTGAGGTCGGCGCCGTCCAGGCCGGGCATGACCCACTGCATCAACAGATAGGTGAAGTCGGCCATGGGATCGCCGAGTGTCGACAATTCCCAATCGAGCACGGCCTGCACGCGTGGTTCCGTCGCATGGAAAATCATGTTGTCGAGGCGATAGTCGCCATGGACGATCGAGATGCGCGCCTGCTCCGGCACGGTCTTCGGCAGCCATTCAGCGACCTTCTCAAACTCCGGAATGGTCTGGGTCTCGGACGCGCGGTACTGCTTGGTCCAGCGGTCGATCTGGCGCGCGAAATAATTGCCGGGCTTGCCGAAGTCGCCAAGACCGATCGCGACGGGATCGAACATGTGAAGCTTGGCCAACGTCTCGATCTTGCTGGTGAATATCTTTCGACGATCTTCCGGCGTTTGGCTTGGCAGCGTCGGATCCCAGAACACCCGGCCGTCTTCCATCGACATGATGTAGAAGGCCGAACCGATGATGCTGTCGTCCTGGCACAGCGCATAGGCCTTCGCGACCGGAAAACCCTGTTTTCCCAGTGCCGCGATCACGCGATATTCGCGATCGACCGCATGCGCCGACGGCAACAATTTGCCGAACGGCTTTCTACGCATCACATAGGAGCGGTTCGGCGTGTCGAGCCGGTAGGTCGGGTTGGACTGGCCACCCCTAAACTGGAGGACGACCAGCGGTCCCTCATAGCCTTCGACGTTGTCGCGCATCCAGGCTTCGAGCCGCATCTCGTCGATACGATGACGCTCCTCGACGGGCTTGGTACCCGAGAATTCTTCGTCTTTCCTGACGCCGTCAGCCACGATGACGCTCCCTCTTCAGTCCGAACATGATCCTAATCGGTAACCCCCAGCGCACTTGCGTCAAGCGGTCATCCGATCACGGATCATGTTCTGTCGTTTCTTCAAATCGGGAGCGCCAGCATGCTCTCCCGCTTAATGACTGGAAGAGTTTGCATACTTCCGAACCTCGAGCCTGGCAATGGCGCGATTGTGCACCTCGTCCGGGCCGTCGGCGAGACGGAGCGTGCGGATGTGAGCGTAGTCCTTGGCAAGGCCGGCTTCGTCCGAGACGCCAGCACCGCCGAAGGCCTGGATCGCCTCGTCGATGATCTTCAGCGCCATGTTGGGAGCTGCGACCTTGATCATGGCGATCTCGGCCTGCGCGGTCTTGTTGCCGACCTTGTCCATCATGTCGGCGGCCTTGAGGCACAACAGCCGCGTCATCTCGATATTGGTGCGGGCCTCGCCGATGCGCTGCTCCCACACCGAATGCTCGACGATCCGCTTGCCGAAGGCCGTGCGCGAGGTGAGCCGCTTCACCATTTTCTCCAGCGCCTCCTCGGCCTTGCCGATGGTGCGCATGCAGTGATGGATACGGCCGGGACCGAGGCGGCCCTGCGCGATCTCGAAACCGCGGCCTTCGCCGAGCAGGATGTTCTCCTTCGGCACCCGTACGTTCTCGAGCAGCACCTGGGCGTGGCCATGCGGCGCGTCGTCGAAGCCGAACACGGGCAGCATCTTCTCGACCTTGATGCCGGGAGTGTCGAGCGGAACCAGGATCTGCGACTGCTGCTGATGCTTGGCCGCCTTGAAATCGGTCTTGCCCATCAGGATCGCGATCTTGCAGCGGGGATCGCCCACGCCGGACGACCACCATTTACGGCCGTTGATGACGTAGTGGTCGCCGTCCTTTACGATGCTGGTCTCGATGTTGGTGGCGTCAGACGAGGCCACCGCCGGCTCCGTCATCAGGAAGGCGGAGCGGATTTCGCCGTCCATCAGCGGACGCAGCCATTTGCGCTTCTGCTCCTTGGAGCCGTAGCGCATGAACACTTCCATGTTGCCGGTGTCGGGCGCGGAACAATTGAAAACTTCCGAAGCCCAGGAGATGTGGCCCATCTGCTCCGAGAGCAGCGCGTATTCGAGATTGGTCAGTCCCGCGCCGCGGAATTCGTCATCCTCATGCTCGTTCGGCGGCATGAACATGTTCCAGAGGCCTTCGGCCTTCGCCTTCTTCTTGAGGTCCTCGAGCACCGGGATCACCTTCCAGCGTTCGCCGCTGCGATCCTGCTCATCATAGACCGGCACCGCCGGGCGCACGTGCTTGGCCATGAAGGATTGCACGCGGTCGAGCCATTCCTTCTGCTTCGGCGACAGATCGAAATCCATGGGACGCTCCTCGTCTTTGCCAACTTGTTATGGCGAACTTGTTTTGGCGAACTTGTTTTGCGCCGGACTGTCCACCCGCATTGTGCGACCCGCAAGTGCGAATGCGCGACTTGCGGACGCTGGGGAACCGGTTCGCGACGTTGCGAACGAGTCCCGATTGCGGATTGACTTTCCCGGCCTTCAAACGATAGTTTCATACAACTGTTTGAATTGCAACTCCCTCCCCGAGGGGCTCCCATGGCCAGCGATCATACCCGGACTGCCATTCTCGCCGCCGCCGAACGGCTCTATGCCGATCGCGGGTTCGGCGACGTAACGCTGCGCGACATCGTCGCGGAGGCCAATGTCAACCTCGCGGCGGTGAACTATCATTTCGGTTCGAAGGACGAGTTGATCGCGGAGCTGTTCGTGACACGCTCGATCGCCACCAACCGCGAGCGTTTGCGCGAATTGAAGGCGGCGGAAGAACAAGGCGGCGGCCGCGCGCCGATCGAGGTGATCCTGCATGCCCTGGTCGGCCCGACGCTGCGCGGCTGCCTTGGCCCCGAGAACCAGCGCTCGAGCGCGGCGCGCTTCATGATCCGCGCCTCGATCGAATCCGTGCCGCCGATCCGCCGCATCAAGAACCGCGAGATCGACCATTTGCGGAAATTCGCCGGCGCGATGCGCCGCGCCCTGCCCGACCGCAGCGACGTCGATATCTACTGGGGCCTCAACTTCGCGCTTGCCATGGCGCACCACACCATCCGCGAGAGCGAACGGCTGACGAAATTGTCGGAAGGCAAATGCGATCTCGACGACGTCGATGACGTGGTCGCGCGCGTCGTCAGCGTAGCGACGATGGCGCTGACGGCGGGACGGATGGAGACGAAGGCGCCGTCAAGGGTGGCGGCACGCTAACCTCACATCATCGCGATGCAGTCGATCTCGATGTCGAAGGGGCCGAACCATTCCGGCGTGCAGACGAAGATCCGCGCCGGCGGATCGTGCGGGAAATAGCGCGCATAGACGGCGTTGAACGCAGCGAAGTGTTTGGTCGAGGTGCAGTAGACGTTTCACTTCATGACGTTGTCGAGGCTCGCGCCCGCGGTCTGAAGGCACAGCTTCATCTGTTCCATGATCAATTCGCTCTGCCGTTCGATCGGCACTTCCGCGATCTCGCCCGTCTCGGGGTCGAACGGCGGCAGACCGGCGACGAAGATCATGTTGCCCGCGCGCGTGACCGGCGAGACCGGAGCGTTCCGGCGGTCGAGGAATGTCGAGATCGGTTCGACGCGGAGCGCTTCGCGTTTCTTTTCTTTCACGGGCGGCCACCTTCGGTGCAAGCGAGATGGCGGCTTGCTACATCATTTGTGCAGCCGTCATGCTTCGCTTCCGATCGAAGTGTGCCCGCCGAGCCGGCTAGGCGTGCTGCGGCATCTCCTCCGCCTCTTCCTTGGCGAGCAGCAGCAGCATCTCGATGCCCATGTCGCCTTCCTGCGGCGAGCGGATGAACTTTATTTCGTCGGCGCTTTGCCGCAATGCGGCAACGATCGCGACGGCCTGGTTGGCCGTTGCCGCCTCGGTCGCCAGAATTGCCTTCTGGTTCTTGGCCTGAAACCCGATCGTGTAGGACATGCGTTCCCTCCCGGACTGAGTGGATGGATCGAATCTGAGTCGCGCGCGGAGCGGAAGCCTTTGTGAGTACGGACCGGGATTATCTGGGGATTGCCCGCAAGCCTCAGGCAAGCCCGAGCATCGCGCGGGCCTCGTTGGCGGTCGCGACGCTCGCCCCCAGGCTCTTGAGGATGCCGGCGGCATGCGTAACCAGCTCGGCATTGGTCTTCGCCAGCACGCCCTTGGACATATAGAGATTGTCCTCCATGCCGACGCGGACGTGGCCGCCAAGCAAATAGGCCTGCGCCACCATCGGGAATTCAGCGCGGCCGATACCGAAGCCGGACCAGATCGCGCCCGGCGGCAACAGGCTGCGGGCATAGAACATCGTCTCCGGCGTGGCCGAGAAGCCGTATTTGACGCCGAGCACGAGCGAGAACAGGCCCGGTCCCTTCAGCGTGCCATCGGCAAGGAGGTCACGGGCGAGATGACAGTCGCCAGAATCGAACAGCTCGATCTCCGGCAGCACGCCAACCGCCTTCATCCGCTCGGCCATGATGCGGACGTTGCGCGGGGTGTTGATCACGACCTCGCCGCCCGAATTCATGGTGTTGAGGTCGAGCGTGCAGATGTCGGGCTTGAGCAGCTCGATGTGCTCGACGCGCTTTTCGGGGGGCAGCAGCGTTGTGCCTGCAGCGGCGACGCGGGGGTCCTCGATCGAAGGCACGAAGCGACCGCCGGGGCCGGTCGTGAGGTTGATGACGAGACTCTTGTTGCGGGCGCGGATGCGGTCCACCACGTCGCGGTAGAGATCAATCGACATCGAGGGCCGCCCTGTCGCGGGATCGCGGACATGGATATGGGCGATGGCGGCGCCGGCTTCGGCCGCTTCCAGCGCCGATGTTGCGATCTGCTCCGGCGTGATCGGCAGATGCGGCGACTGCTCGGGCTTGGTCAGGTTGCCGGTGATCGCGCAGGTGATGATGGTCTTGGTGGGCGTCATGCGTGCTGTCCCTTGCTCGAATGCGAGCCGGCTAGATGATGCCCTGCTGCTTCAGCGCCTCGATCTTGCCGGCATCGTAGCCGAGCTTACCGGCGAGCACCTCCTGAGTGTGCTCACCCAGCAGCGGCGGGGCGCGGTAATCCTTGATCGGGGTTTCCGAGAGCGTCAGCGCGTTGCGGATCAGCGAGAGATCGGGCTGGAAGGGATGGTCGACCTTCACCCGCATGCCGCGCGACTGGACGTGCGGATCCGAAAACACCTGCTCGAAATTGTTGATCGGGCCGGAGGGCACGCCGGCCTCCTCCAGCTTGTCCAGCCAGTAGGCCACCGGCTGCTTCAGGAACAGGCCGGCGAAGATCGCCATGATCTCCTTGCCGTGCACGACGCGGTCGTTGTTCTTGACGAAGCGCTTGTCGCTCGCGAGCTCGGGCGCGCCGAGCACGGCGCAGGTGCGCTGGAACTGGCCGTCATTGCCGACCACCAGCATCAGCTCGCCGTCGGTGCAGCGGAACACGCCAGCCGGCATGCCGCCATTTCCCCAGGTGCCGCGGCGCGGCGGCGTCTTGCCGTTGACGAGGTAGATCTGCAGCCAATGCGACAGCGACGCGATCACGGTGTCGAACAGGCAGACGTCGATATGCTGACCCACGCCATCATTGGCATCGCGATGGTAGAGCGCCGACAGAATCCCGATCGAGGTGTTCATGCCGGTCATGTAGTCGACGATCGACGGGCCGACCTTCATCGGGCCTTCACCGGGCTCGCCGTCGATATGGCCGGTGACGCTCATCAGGCCGCCCATCGCCTGCAGGATGGCGTCATAGCCGGCGCGCGGCGCATAGGGGCCGGTCTGGCCGAAGCCCGTCACCGAGCAATAGATAATGCCGGGATTGATCGCCTTGATGGTCTCGTAGTCGAGGCCGTAGCGCTTGAGATCGCCGACCTTGTAGTTCTCCATGAAGACGTCGACGTCCTTGGCGAGCTCGCGGATGATCGCCTGCCCTTCAGGCTTGGCGATGTTGACCGTGACCGACTTCTTGTTGCGGTTGGCGCAGAGGTAAAACGAGTTGTTGTTGTTGGCCTTGCCATCAGGATCGGTCAGATAGGGCGGGCCGAAGGCGCGCGCGTCGTCACCGGTGCCCGGCCGCTCGATCTTGATCACCTCCGCGCCCAAATCGCCCAGCATCTGGGCCGACAAGGGCCCGGCAAGTACGCGGGTGAGGTCAAGGATCTTGATGCCTGAGAGCGGCAGGGCCGACATGTCGAATTCCTCCGGGAACTGGATATTGGCGCGGCGGCGAGATCGCGGGACGCGCTCCCTGCGGATACACTATTTTGGCGTTCCGAGCACTGCACTGGCGGCATACGGCTATCCCCCCGCCCGCCCGGCGCAGGTCACCTGCGCGGTGAATTTCCGCAGCGCGAATATTCACAGGTCGCGGCCGCTGCAGCCACCTGCGGCCGCCGGCGGCCGAGCAGGACCAGGATCAGCACCGTGGCGCAGGAGCAGACGAAGGTGAGACCGAGCGCGCCGCGGCTGCCGAACTGGGTGAGCAGGCCGACAAGGAGCGGCGGCGAGACCGCGGATGCGAGATTGAGCGGCAGCGCGATCATCGACATCGCCTTGGCGAACTCTGTCTGATCGTAGAACACGAGCGGGATCGTCGCCCGCGCCACCGCCATCGCACCGCTGCCGGCGCCATAGAGCAGGATGAAGGTCGCAACCGCCCAGGTCGCGCCCTCGCTGGTCATCAGCAGCAGCATGGCGACCGGGAGCGCCGTGCCGGCGACGAGCCCGGTCGTGATTCCATCCCACCGCCCTCCGCCGAGAAAATCGAGCCCGCGGGCGCTGACCTGGATCACGCCCAGCATCGAGCCGAACGCAAGCGCCTGCGCCGGGGGAAGCCCCTCTGCCCGGAGCAACTCGATCATGATGGCGCCGATGCCGAAATTGACGAAGGCATTGAGCGTGATCGCGGCGACGACGAGGCCGAACGTGCTCCTGGGAATCGCAGGCGGCGGCGAAGGCTTCACCGGCTCACCGCCACGATCACCGACGATTTTCCGGCGCGGTGCAAAGAATGCATAGAGCGGAAGGTTGATGACGAGCATCATGGCCGCATAGACGAGGCACGTCCCGCGCCAGCCGAGCTGACCGCTGAGGAACGACGTCGTCGGCCAGAAGATGCTGCTCGACAGGCCTGTCACCAGCATCAGCGCGCCGATGGCGTTCTTGGCCTGCCGCCCGGCGACCTCGTTCAGCATGATATAGGCGCCGGTCGAAAGCGTGGCGCTGCCGGCAGTGCCGAGGACGATCCAGGCGGCGAAATACAGCATCGGCTCGCGCGCGAGGGACAGCAGGATGAAGCCCGGCACGGTGAGGACCGTGCCTGATATCATGACCTTTCGCGCGCCGTGCCGCGCAAACGACTTGGCGAGCCAGGGCGCACACAGGCCCATCGAGACATAGAGAACGGACGTCCCGGCGAACACCGCCGGCAGGCTCATGCCGAGATCGGCCGCAAGATCGCGTCCGACAATGGCGGGAAGACCTATCGTACCCCACCCGACAAGCTGGGAGACGGCAAGTACCAGCAGGACCCCGATGAGCCTGCTGTCAGATTTCAGAAACCGCATTCCAACCGTCGCCTGCCCGCCAAGCGCCGATCACGCCCGTGACGCCAGTCTTACCCGGAGACTCAGCGCACGGAAACGCCGGCCGTCGAATGGCAGCAGGCGGCCTGGAGCATGTCAGGAGGCGGCAGGAGCTCCCTCTCCCGCGAGCCCGAGCAGGGATCGCGCCTCGGCGGCAGTCGCCACGCGCCGGCCGTGGCGCGCGACAGCCTCACCGGCGATGGTCACGAGCTCGGCGTTGCTGGCGGCGAGGCGTGCCTTGTCGATCCTGATATTGTCCTCGAGCCCGGTGCGGACCGCATCGGCGCCCCGCGCCAGCGCCCAGCCCATGACCTCGGCCTGGTGGCGTCCGATCCCGGCTGCCGTCCACGTCGCCTTCGGGATCAGCCGCCTGAGCTCGCCCAGCAGGATGTCGAGCACATGCTCGTCCGCGGGCATGGCGTTCTTGACGCCCATGACGAACTGAACGTGCGGACGCTGGTCGATCAGCCCCGCCTCGATCAGACGGCGGGCGCCATGCAGATGCGACAGATCGAAGATTTCGATTTCCGGCCGGATGCCATTCGTCTTCATGCCGGTGGCGAGCATCTCGACCAGCGCGGCGCCGTTCTCGTAGACGATGGTCGGAAAGTTCACCGATCCCGTGGACAGCGAGGCCATGTCCGGCTTCAGGTAGAGTGACGATCCGCGCGCCGAGGGATCGCGGCCCCGCCCGCCGGTCGAGAACTGAACGATCATGTCAGGACAATGCTTCTTGATCCCCGCCTGCACCAGGGCGAAACGCTCGGGATCGGAGGACGGCGTCTCGTCATCGTTGCGAACATGGATATGGGCGAGCGTGGCACCGGCTTCGAAGGCCTGGTGCGTCGAGTCGATCTGCTCGGACGGCGAGATCGGCACCGCCGGATTGTCCTTCTTGCGTGGAACGGAGCCGGTCATGGCGACAGCGACGACGACGGGGTTCATTCTGCAACCTCATGATGATCGCGCTCGCGCGCGGAATTCGAACAGGCAGTTAGGTAACGCCTCACACCCTGCCGCTGCAACCGTCCTCGATCGCAGCGGCATGGCTTCGTTGCGTACCCGTCAGGTCGGAATTGCGGCCGCACCGCTCGCCACCTCCGCACGCTGCCGCTCATAATCGGCCCGCGGCATCGGAACGGCCTTCGGATTGCCGAGGTCGTCGATGCTGACCCGATAGGTCTCTCGCGCCGTGACCGCCGCCAGCGCGGCGATGACGGTGATGCCGAAGGCGATCGCCCCCACCGTCAGGGGAATGTTGGCCGAGCCGGGAGGCGCCACGGTCGCAAACAAGGCCGGAAGCAATGCGGTGATGGTCGTGCCGATGTTCTGCGAGATCGCCATCGCCGACACGCGGGTGCGGGTCGGAAACAGTTCGGGGTAGAAACTCGGGAAGATCGCGTTGTAGCCCTGATAGACCACGCCCCACATCAAGAGCGACAGCAGGATCGCCAGCGGCACGTTCCTGATGCTGATGGCATAGAGATAACCGAAAGCCAGTACGCCCGAGAGCAGCGCTCCGACGACGATCGGAGGCTTGCGGCCGACCTTGTCGGAGAGATTGCCGACGAAGGGAATGACGAACACGGCCAGCATGTTTCCGAGCACGGGGATCCAGAGATAGACGTCCTTGGCAAAACCGATGCCGTAGGCTGGCTGCACCGCATAGGCCGCACCGAAGATGGTCGCAACCACCGGGATGACATTCATCAGAGCCATGCAGATGACCCTGAGCATGTCGCGCCAGCTCAGTTTGATGGCCTGGACGATCGGCGCCCGCGGCGTTTCTCCGCGTTCGCCCTCGCGGGCAAAGGCAGGGGTCTCGTCGACTTCGCGACGAATGATGTAGCCCGCGACGATGACGAAGAAGCTGAGCAGGAAGGGAATCCGCCAGCCCCAGCTGTTAAAGGCCTCGGTCGGCATGTAGGCCGCCAGCGGCAGGAACACCGCGGCCGCGAGAATTTGTCCGGCCTGCACGCCCTGGAGTGCAAAACTTGCATAGAAGCCGCGCCGGCCGAACGGCGCGTGCTCCAGAATCATCGAGCTCGCGCCGGAGATTTCACCGGCCACGGCAAATCCCTGCACGAGGCGCAGCATGACGAGCAGCATCGGCGCCAGGATACCGACCTGATGATAAGTCGGCAGGATACCGACCGCCATGGTCGAGATGCCCATCAGGAACATGCAGACGATGAGAACGGTCTTGCGGCCATGGGTGTCGCCCCAATGTCCCAGCACGAAGGCGCCGATGGGACGAGCCACATAGCCGACGCCATAAGTCGCCAACGACGCAACGATCGCGACGGTGGGATTCTCCGACGGGAAGAAGATTTGCGGGAAGATCAGCGACGCGGCGGTCGCGTAGGTGAAGAAGTCATAATATTCGAGAGCTGACCCGATCCAGCCGCTGGCAGCGGCCTTCCTGGACTGACTCATGTGTCGGATCGCAGTCATCTCAAGATTCCTCCTTTGGGTTTTGCTGACGTCCCGTTGACGGGCTTCGCTCAAAATTGGGCAGCACTCTCCGGCCGCTCTGCGGAGTTTCGCGAGCGCTTGTCATTGCCGATGGGTGTCTGCTTGGTGGCGACGATAGGCTTTCGCCGGGCTAACACAATTACCCAGTTATGCGACAAACCTAACATGATGTTATTTGCGCGCGAGACGTCCCGGCGAACACCGCCGGCAGGCCGAGATAGGCCGCGAGATCGCCTGCGACGATGGCGGGAAGCCCTATTGTCTTACCCCCGGATGCGACGACCGGGAATGACGGTTCCGAATGGCCCGGCCGCGCCAGCCGCGGGGCAGCCGTCAGGCTGTATGGCCGGGATCGACGTGCTTCGGCGTTTTCTTATCGCGTTGGGGCGTCATCTTGGCCGGATCCGGCGCATCCGGCACCCCGCGCGGCCCGAGCTGATCACGCTGAATGTCGTCTTCGGAGCGGGAGGGCTCAATGCCGTTCGGCTCACGGGGCTTGGTCATCGCAGGCTCCTGAAGTGTTCTGCTCAAAGTGTCTCGTCAAATTCCCAGCGCGTTCTCGCCGGCTTCGCGGCCGGGCACGCTGACATGGACTTCGTGTCCCTCGCGAAGCGCCAACGACGCTGCGGCAACCGCCGATTCGAAGGCCGCTTCCTTGGTGGAGTATCTGTTCTTGACGTCGCCGTCGTGCAGCACGCCCCATTCGTCCTGCACCGGCACGATCGTGTATTGAGCAAGGCCCATGGTATAACTCCTCGAGATCTAGCGCTGCGTGAGCTGCGGGTGCGCCGCCGTCACGCGCCAGACCGTGTTGCCGCTGTCATCGGCGACCAGCAGCGCCCCGACCTTGTCGATGGCGACACCAACGGGCCGCCCGCGCGCGTGATTGTCGTTGTTGAGGAAGCCGGTGACGACATCCTGCGGCGGGCCGCTCGGCTTGCCATCCGTGAACGGCACGAACACCACCTTGTAGCCGTTCAAGACCTGCCTGTTCCAACTGCCGTGCTCGCCGATGAAGGCGCCGCCGCGATAGGCGGCCGGCAGACTCGCGCTAGTGTTGAAAGCCATTCCAAGCGGCGCGACATGCGAGCTCAGCGCGTAGTCAGGCACGATCGCTTTGGCGACGAGGTCGGGCCGTTGCGGCTGGACGCGGGGATCGACATGCTGACCGTAATAGCTGTAGGGCCAGCCATAGAAGCCGCCGTCCTTCACCGATGTCATGTAGTCCGGCACGAGATCGGGACCGAGTTCGTCGCGCTCGTTCACCACCGTCCACAGCGCCCCGGTCTGCGGCTCGAAGCTGAGGCCGTTGGGATTGCGCAGGCCGCTCGCGAAGATGCGCCAGCGGCCGCTGGCACGGTCGATCTCGAGGATGGCGGCGCGATTGTGCTCGGCCTCCATACCGTTCTCGGTGATGTTGCTGTTGGAGCCGACGCCGGCATAGAGCTTTGAACCGTCGGGGCTCGCGACCAGGCTCTTGGTCCAGTGATGGTCGATCGGTCCGCCCGGCAGCGGCGTCAGCACCGTACCCGGAGCGGTGATCTTCGTGTCACCCTCCGTGTACGGATATCTGACGATCGCATCGGTGTTGGCGACATAGAGATCGTTGCCGACCAGCGCGACGCCGAACGGCGAGTTGAGATGGTCGAGGAAGACGCTTTGCGTATCTGGCACGCCGTCGCCGTTGCTGTCGCGCAGCAGCGTGATGCGGTTGCTCTCGCCGGTGTCGCCGCCGGATGTCGCCCAGGACTCGATGTATCCCATCACGATTTCCTTGGGCCGCTTGATCGGAGCGCCCTTCGGCGCCTTGGATTCCACCACCAGCACGTCGCCATTGGGAAGCACGTAAAGGAATCGCGGATGCTGCAGGCCGGTCGCAAAGGCCTTGGCCTGCAGGCCCTGCGCAACGGCCGGGGTCTCGTCCTTTTTCCAGCCGACGATGCGCGCGATGTGCATCGGCGGCAGCAGGTATTGCTGGATGTCGGGCAGCGTCGGGTTGGCGCCGATTTGCGCCTTCGGATCGCCGCTGCCGTCATTGCAGCCGGCGAGACACAGCAGCGAGGCGCACAACAGCGCCCGAGCGATTGCGGAGTTCATCGCGCAACTCCTACGCCGTGGCGATACACCATGGCCCAGCCGAGCCAGCCGGTGACCGGCAGGATCAATACGGTGATGGCTGACAGAATGAGCCCGGTCGGCCACACCGAGGTCCAGGCATCGCGCGTGTGGATCAATGCATTGACGATGGCGAGGAGCAGCGCCAGCGCGTTGCCGATCAGATGCGGCCAGGCCGGCGGCTGCGCCCGCACCAGGCGGTTGCCGAGAAAATCGGTCAGGCCGGCGATGGCGGCGAGCACGCCGAAGATGACGCCGACCACCAGAAGCCAGGCGGAAAAATCCGCCCACATGATCTCGGCACTGACGACATAGGCGATGTCGGTCAGCAGCGCTCCGATGAAGCAAGCGATCGGGATCGGCACCAGCATCGGATGAATCGGATGGCCTGCGATTTGCGCGGTCGAGCGCACACGCAAATTGTCTTGCACGGTTGGCCTCTTGTCAGATCGCCGCCCCTCCCCGGTGGAAAACACCCGCTTCCAGCGAAGGTTCCTGATGGTGGACCACGGCGCCGCGGTGCCTCAACAGCGCTGCGGCGTCCAAGCACTCACGAGGAACCCCTTGCCGCTACGAGCCTTGATCTCGGCCTTGAAATGAACCGCCCATCAGGAGATTACGGAGTGGGACCAGCCTGGCGACGGCGCCTCCTTCAATCCGCCTCGAAGCTCGATGGCGTCTCGCGGCGCCAGACCGAGCAGATCGAATCCCAAAGCCGGCCGAACGCCGCACTCATCCACGAGACGATCCGCACCGAGGATGAGCCGGAGCTGGAGCGGCGATGGTGGGCCATCGTGCTGTCTGGCCTCGCCGCCGGTCTTTCGATTGGATTGTCCCTGATCGTCCAGGCGAGTTTCACGCGCTGATTTCCGACGAGGCCTCCCGGAGACGCCAAGTCGGTCAAGCGAGATGCATTAATTGGTTCGGGAGTGGCAGTGACTGACAAGCCCATCGTTCTTTGGAAACGTGGTTCTGGGGAACGTGGAACTTCCCAGCTCCGCGTATGTTGTGGGCGATGAGTGATGCGGCGGCCAGCACAAGGCGGGCCGCCATTGCTTACGCACGATGCCCATCATCGAACTCAGGAGCCGGAAATGAGCCGCGGAATGCCATCGATGACCGCCCTCTTGGGTATGCTCGCAATCGCCGGATATCAAAATCGGGACAAGCTCGCCGACATGTTTCGCAATGCTACCTCCGGTCAGCCGTCGGGTGCCAAGGATTCCCTGGGCGGCATGCTCGGCAATCTTGGCGGCCTTGTGGGAGGCGGCGGCGTCGGTTCGCTGCTGAACGGCGGGATCGGCGAGTTGCTCGAGCACTTCAAGCAGAACGGACAGGGCGATGCGGCTCAATCCTGGATCAATCAGGGGCCAAATCGCGAAGTCACCCCGCCCGAACTCCAGCAGGCTATCGGTCCGGACGTTCTTCAAAAGCTGGAGCAGCAGACCGGCCTGTCGCAGCAGGAGATCCTCGACCGATTGTCGCGCGAGCTTCCGGCAGCGGTGGACAAATACACCCCGGACGGACGACTTCCGGCGCAATCCGTGGGATAGGCACTCCTCAAGACTCGAGAAAAGATATGAGCATCATCTGGACGATCATCATCGGTTTCATCGCAGGCGTCATCGCGAAGTTCATCATGCCTGGCGACAACGAGCCCTCGGGTTTCATCCTGACCACGATCCTGGGAATAGTGGGCGCGTTCGTTGCGACCTATCTTGGCCAATCTCTCGGCTGGTACCGGCCAGGAGAAGGCGCAGGACTGGTGGGGGCCGTGGTAGGCGCCATCATCGTGCTTCTCGTCTACGGTTTTGTGGCCGGTCGGAGCCGCCGGGCCATCTAACCACCGCGAACGGAATCTTCGCGTTAGCGGAGAATTCGCCCGGCGCAAAAGGCGATCGGCAAGATGAAATGGATGCTCGTTGTCCTGGTAGGAGGTATGACCCCGGTCAACACCGACCTGGTTTTCGACAAGTTCGTCGATTGCCTTGCCGCCGAGGAGCAGATGCGAAAGCACTACACGGACGCTTTCGAGGCCTGGGACCGATGGGCCGCGGCCAATATCGAGCGACGACGCGAATACTCAAAGGTGCGCGACCTCCAGGCCAAACGGCTGCTCAGCAACATCGGTACCTGCGTTCCTCACGCAGGCGGCGAGGCCGCAGCGCCTCCGCAGCAGAGCAATCCGACACCTTCTCCTCAAGCCGCACCTACGCCGCAGCCAAGTCCGAAAACGTGACGTTTGAACGTTCCGAACAGGGGCGGTCGCAAACGAATGTTGCAATTGCTTTCGATACGCTCCGGACTTTGGAGGAGATCAGCATTGAGCGACAGGACGGGCAATGAACCTGCACCCTTGGTGCTTCTCGGCGTGGCAATCATCCCGATCATTGCAGTATTGGCGTGGTTCGCTTTTTAGCTTTGAACTTTTTCCGCGATCCGCGCGTCATACTGTCGAAGCGTCCCTAAGCTTCACCCCTACCAGAAAGCCCCGCTTCCCCCAGGCGGGGTTTTCGCTGTCGCGCGCTGCATCAACGCACCGATCTTTTCAAGCGCCCTTTTGGCTTGACCACTTTTTCCCGATGCAGCAGCCTAGATATGGGCAGGGTTTTGAGGAGGCACAATTGCCGAAAACCCTAGTGGAATTCAGAGCGCAGAACCTTCGTTTACTTGAGCAGCTTTGTCCGGACGATCCGGGCTACATTCAATCATGGATCAGGAAGTTCGACCGCCAGAACGGGATCGAACCTGAAGCTGCTGCGAAGCCTCGCCGGGAGCGAGGGGTTGCTTCACCCAAGAAGGCCAGGTCCAGCGACCGAACCAATTGAGCTCGTGGTGTCCTTCGCTCGGCGCTGGACCTACGGCGAAGAGGCGCATAGCTAGGCAGCTCGCCGCTTTTTCCGGGGAGCGCTCGCCTTTGTCTTCAACTTACCGGTCCCGGTATTCGACACACGAGCCACACCTCCGAGTGCAGCTGCAAGAACGTCGTGCTGAGCATCTCGGCCTTACCATGCTCACAGCCGTCTTCAACGGGCCGGACATGAAAACATTGGAGCGGGTGAAGGGAATCGAACCCTCGTATTCAGCTTGGAAGGCTGCTGCTCTACCATTGAGCTACACCCGCGACAGGGGCTCCCTAACACGGCCGGGCGGCGGTCTCAACTGCCCAGGATCAACTGCCCAATCGACGGCTTCCAGCGCCGTCCTTGCCCTGCGAACAGCCGCTGGTTCCTCCGGACCCGCCTCCCCTTAACAACACCGGAATTGCCGCCTATATTGATGTCTTCCGTAACCAACGAAAGGAGGTGATCCAGTGTCTTTTACCAAGCGCTGTCACCTCGCTGGGATCGCCCGCTAAGCTTTGAATAAAGGCTTGGCATCGGGGCGCTCTCAGCCCTGGACCAGCGAGCAAGAAATCGGGCGCGACGGGGCTTCCCCGCCGCGCCTTTTCGTTGGTCACGCGCCTGCTGCTCAGGCGGGCGGCTCGCCGGCGAGCGCCTCGCGGACCCTCAGTGACAGGTCCGCCTTCCGGTACGGCTTCCTCAGCAACGCAACGCCGGGACCGAGCTGGCCCTCGTGGTCGAGGGCGTTGTCGGTATAGCCGGACGTATAGAGCACCTTGATCCCCGGGCGAAGGCGCCGCACGGCCTCGGCCAATTCCTGCCCGTTCATGCCACCGGGCATGATGATGTCGGTGAACAGCAGATCGAATTGGGCGCCCTGCTGCACCAGCGCAAGCGCGGTTGCGCCGTCGCCGGCTACGAGGGTGCGATAGCCGAGGCTGCCGAGCTGGGCGATGACATAGCCCTGCACCAGCGGATCGTCCTCGACGACGAGAACCGTCTCGTGCCCGCGTGCCGCCGCGGGCGCCTGCAGCGACCCGACCCTCGCCTGCGCTCCGCCCGCAGATCGCGGCAGAAACAGCCGAATCACGGTGCCGCGGCCTTCCTCACTCTCGATCGCGACGCTGCCGCCGCTCTGCTTGCCGAAGCCGTAGACCATGCTGAGGCCGAGCCCGGTGCCGCGACCGACCCCTTTGGTGGTAAAGAACGGCTCGAACACGCGGTCGCGGATATCGGCGGGGATGCCATGGCCGGTGTCGGTCACCGCGACCATGATGAAGGCGCCGCGTGTGGCGTCGCCGTCACCAGCACCATCCGCGCCATCGAATTCGCGGTTTGCGGTCTCGAGCGTCAGCGTGCCGCCGCCAGGCATCGCATCACGCGCATTGACGGCGAGATTGATGATCGCCGACGACAGCTGCGACGGATCGGCCATCGCCGGCCAGGCGTCGTCCGCGAGGTGGGTCACGATTTCGACGTTTCCGCCCAGGATCGGCTTCAACAGCTTCGCCGTCTCAAGCACGAGGCCGTTGACGTCGATCTCGCGCGGCTCCAGCGGTTGGCGACGCGCAAAGGTCAAGAGCTGCGAGGTGATCTCCGCGCCTCGCGCCGCCGCATCGTCGATCAGCTGGGCGATCGCGGCGAGGTCGGGCTTGTCCGCCAGCCCCTCCCGAACGATCTCGATGGTGCCGGTGATGACAGTGAGCACGTTGTTGAAGTCATGCGCGACGCCACCGGTGAGCTGACCGATCGCATCCATCTTCTGCGACTGGCGAAGCCGCTCCTCGGTCTCGTGCTGCTCGGTCAGGTCGGTGGCCGAACCACGATATCCCATGAAGCCTTCGTCGGCGCCGAACACCGGCTGGCCGTTGACGCTGAAATGGCGCGCGCGCCCAGCCGCATCGCGGCCGCGATACTCGAACTTCCGGAACGGCTCGTGGCGATCCAGCGTCGCCAGGTGAGCGCGCCATTTCTGCGGCTCGGCATCGTGGTCGAAGGCGGCGTCTGAACGGCGCCTCCCGATCAGCGCCCTCGGGTCCATGCCGAAAGCATCGGCCCGCTCTGAAATGTAAGTGAACACGTGATCCGGGCCGGTCTCCCAGAACCAGTCGGATGCGGTCTCGGCATAATCGCGGAAGCGCTGCTCGCTCGCGCGGGCGTTCTCCTCGGCGTGCTGCCGGATCTTCAGGTCACGCTCGAGATTCCCATTGGCCTCGCGCAGCTCGCCATAGGCATGTTCGAGGTTGGCGCACATGGCATTGAAAGCAACGACCACCTTGTCCAGCTCGTCGGCCTCGTAAGGTGGCCGGCGCTCCAGGCGCAGAGGCGGCGGCGGCCGTCCGAGGCTGTATTTGCCGACGTACTCGGCGATGGCGCCGAGATGCCGCGTCACCAGCAGATGAAACATGTAGATGATGAACAACGAGACGAGGAACGTCTTTGCCGCCTGGCTTGCCAAGATGACGAGGGCCCTGTTCAGCAAATGCTGATAGACGTCGGTCAGCGTCGCCTCGACCCGGAGCGTGCCGATGGCGCGCGAGGTCCCCTGCACCATGGTGGTCAGCGGAAATTCCCGGGTCATGATCGAACGGGTGTTTCGCTCGCCGACTTCGACACGGATAGGATCGGGCCGATCGGCGATCTCGCGGACCTCCGCCGCGCGAACGTCAGGCAGCCGCAGAATGCCATCGAGCTGGAGCTTGAGCTGGTTCTGGTCGAGATTCCACAGGCTCTCTCCGAGGCTGCCCGTGGTGCTGCGGCCGATCTCGTCCAGCCGCGTCTCGATAAGTCCGACCTCACGATTGTAATCCAGATAGAGCTGGAGCACGGTCAGGGTCAGCGTCACGACCGATGAGAACAGCAGCACGGCAGCAAGCAGCCGGGGCCCGACGCCGCTGCGCGACCAGTTGAAGATCCGCGATAGGAGCGCCGCGAACATGGGAGGCGCGAGCGCGGCGCCAATGCCGGTCAAATCCTGCTTCGCAGCCACCGGCGCAATGGCGCGGCCGCGCTTGCTATCGTCGTCGCCTGCGTTGCCCATGCACCACGTCCCCGAAAATGGCGGCACCTGCTCAGCCTAGCGGTCGCAGCCGCGAGCAAAGTGAACGGTCGAGACCCTGCCTCAGTAGGCGATACGTGTGGCGATCCTGTCGGCCCATGATCCTGTCGGCCGATGATCCTGTTGGCCCTTGGGCGGCTTGAGCTCGACGGGGTCATATCTTGCGCCCAGCAACAGGATCCCCGGGCAAACTACCACCTCGCATGCTAGAATGACATCGGTGAAAGTCCGGAGCCGCCCGCACAGCGGGAACGCGCTGCAAACGTTGCGGGCCGGCACAGCTGCCATCTCCGGTAGATCGCGCGGCACCGCAATCCGATGGTAGCAGGGCACGCCCAAAAGGCATGGCCAGGGAGATGCGTCATGAGGCGGATAGTCGTGGTCTGCCTATTGCTGCTCGCGGCAAGCCCGTCGCAGGCGCAAGAGGTCATCCGGCTGGCACGCATCGCCGATATCCCCGATCAATATGTCGGCGGCGAGATGCTCCGCGCGGTCTATGCCAGGCTCAACATCAAGCTCGAATTCGAGGATGTCCCCGGCAAGCGCGCGCTCGCGCTGTCGAGCACCGGCGAGGTCGACGGAGAGGTCCAGCGGATCGGAACGCTCTCTCGCGACTACCCGACGCTGATCCAGGTGACACCTGCGATCAATTACATCGAGCCCGCTGTCTTCACCACGAAACTGCAGTTCGACGTCGCCGGCTGGAATTCAATCAGGAACTACAGCATCGGCATCGTACGCGGCGTCGGCTCGTCGGAAGCCGGTACGCGCGGCATGACCCGGGTCACGGCGACCACAAGCCTCGACAACATGGTCAAGATGCTCGATGCCGACCGCTTCGACGTGATGGTCGCCGACCTCTTCAGCGGGTTGGCTGCGGTGAGGAAACTCAATCTCCAGGCCAGGATCCATCCGCTCTCACCGCCACTCGAGCGCATCAGCATCTATCACCATCTGCATGAAGGGCATCGCGATCTCGTGCCGAAGGTCGGAAGGATGATCGAGCAGATGGAGGCGAGCGGCGAACTCGCCCGGTTGCGGGAATCCCTGATCAAGCAGGTGCTGAGCGGGATGTGACAAGCGGTCAGCTCGTGCGAGGCCGCTCCCGCACCGCTACCGCGGCGATCAACAGCCCGACGCACCAGGCCATGGCGGCCCGCGGCGGCTCGCTGCCGAGAAGCACGGTGAAGATGCCCGCAAGCAGGCATGGCGCGATCGCCTTGCCGGACCTGCTCGCGAGCGAAAACAGAAACGGCATCGCGGCGATCGATATCTGCACGGCGTTCATTGTCGCACGCTGTTTCGCAAGCGTTGGGCTTAGAAGCCGCAAACGTTCATTGCGCGCGGGCGCTTGCCGCGCCGGCTTTCGACGATGCGCTCGCCGCCGCTCTCGGCCGAGCTGCCATAATAGCGGTGGTGGCCGCTCTGGTCGTGCAGATCCGCCGGGTCCGACTTTCCCGCCCGACGCGCGTCGCAGATGATCTTGATGGTCGACATGGCCGCCTCCGAAGTGTTCTTGGTGGCAATCAGTCGCGCCGATTTCGGACGGCGTTCACATCTTTCGGCCGCAATCGGGTTTCGGGAATGTTTCGTCGCCGCACGCCGCGACGCAATATTTTCCCAAACCCCATTGTCGGCTGCGACGGTGGTGATACGTCCTTCGGACGCGCGCAGCGAAAATCAACGAGGTGACGATGCTTTACGCCATCCTGGCCTATCACGTGGAAGACGAGATCTTGTCCTGGACCCCCGAGAAGGACGCCGCGGTCGTGGCCAAAGTCATCGAGGTTCAGGCTCCCCTCCGGGCAAGCGGGCACTTTGGCCCAGCCGCCCGCCTGGATGAGACCCGAAAGGCCCGCACCTTGCGTGGCCCCGGCGCGGGCGTCGTGCTGGACGGCCCGTTTGCCGAGACCAAAGAGCAGCTTCTGGGCTTCCACCTCGTCGAATACGACACGGACGAGGAGGCGATCGCGGCCGCGCGGACGCTGCGGCAGGTCAATCCGTCAGCGGTCTACGAAATCCGCCCGGTCAAGCTTTACGTGCCGGCCGACGGGTTCGGCGCGACGCCTTCCGGCGAATGAACGGCAGGCCTACTTGTCCGTCCCGGTCGGCCCGATATAGAAGCGCTGGATCAGCAGCCCGCCGAAGGCGATGAACCACACGAACGGCGCGACTTGCGGCGCGAACGCCGCAACGACGGTGCCCGGGATGAACACCAGCAGCGGAAACAGCGAGGCCATGATCTCGTGGCGCCAGCCGCCCAGGATCCTCCACCACAGCCAAGCATTGAGGCCGGCGATCGCAGTCAGGTGCAGGCCGTAGAGCACGGCGACCGCACTGCTCCTGGGGTAGTTGGTGTAGAGGCCGTTGGTCACCGGCAGCAGCACGATCGATAGCAGGAAGAACAGATTGAGGATCACCGCGCCGCGGCTGCCGACGGGCTGGCGCGCCAGCCGCCGGTGATGGCTGATCCAGAACACGCCGGCGATGATGAAGCTGAGCGCGAGACCCGCGAGCTTGCCGGAATAGACCCGGGCGAGATCGTTCCAGTCGGGCGCGCTGGTGAACACCGCAGCCTTGGGCAGGTCGTAGGCGAGCAGCGTCATGGCGACGCCAAAGATGGTGTTGCTGAGCGATTCCAGCCGTCGCATCTCGAACTGGTCGGATTTGAGCTCGGTCATGCCGGGGCGCGCTCTTTTCGGAATGGAACCTTGGGCCGTCTTGTCCCTAGGTCTTAACATCGGTCCCGTCCAGACGCATTGCGATTCGCAGCGGGATCGCCGACTCTGGCTGTTTCACCGGGGCGATTCGTGGCGACATATCTGGACACGCTCAATGCGGAGCAGCGCCGCGCCGTGGAGCATGGCGTGGCCGATGGTGCGACCGTGGGCGCGCCCCTGCTCGTCATCGCCGGTGCGGGCTCCGGCAAAACCAACACGCTGGCCCATCGCGTCGCGCACCTGATCGTCGCGGGCAGCGATCCGCGCCGCATCCTCTTGATGACGTTCTCGCGCCGCGCCGCGGCCGAGATGTCCGGCCGGGTCGAGCGCATCGCCCGAAAAGTACTCGGCGAGAACAATGCCGCGATCATGCGCGACGCGCTGAGCTGGGCCGGCACCTTCCACGGCATCGGCGCGCGGTTGCTGCGCGAATATGCCGAGCGGATCGGCGTCGATCCTGCCTTCACCATCCACGACCGCGAGGATTCCGCCGACCTGATGAACCTGGTCCGGCACGAGCGCGGATTGTCGAAGACGGAGAGCCGCTTTCCCGCCAAAGGCACTTGCCTGTCGATCTACTCGCGCTGCGTCAATGCCGAGATGGAGATCGAGAAGGTGTTAGGGGCGCACTATCCCTGGTGCGCGGGCTGGACGGCCGAGCTGAAGGGCCTGTTCGCGGCCTATGTCGAGGCCAAGCAGGCCCAGCACGTGCTCGATTACGACGATCTCCTGCTCTACTGGTCGCAGATGATGAGCGATGCGCTGATCGCGGAAGAAATCGGCGGCCGCTTCGATCATGTGCTGGTCGACGAATATCAGGACACCAACCGCCTGCAATCCTCGATCCTGCTGGCGCTGAAGCCGGACGGACGCGGCCTCACCGTCGTCGGCGACGACGCGCAGTCGATCTATTCGTTCCGCGCCGCCACTGTTCGCAACATCCTGGATTTCCCGCAGAGCTTCTCGCCCCGCGCCGAGATGATCACGCTCGACCGCAATTACCGCTCGACGCAACCCGTGCTGGCGGCGGCCAACGGCGTCATCGGCCTGGCGCGCGAGCGTTTCACAAAAAATCTCTGGACCGACCGTACCTCCGCGCAAAAGCCGCAGCTCGTCACCGTGCACGACGAGACCGACCAGGCCCGCTATATCGTCGAGGAGGTGCTGGCCAACCGTGAGCAAGGCGCGCTCTTGAAGCACCAGGCGGTGCTGTTCCGGACGTCCTCGCATTCGGGTCCGCTTGAGATCGAACTCACCCGCCGCAACATCCCCTTCGTGAAATTCGGCGGCCTGAAATTCCTCGATGCCGCGCATGTCAAGGACGTGCTGGCGCTGCTGCGCTTCACCGAGAATCCGCGCGACCGCGTCGCCGGATTTCGCATCCTGCATCTGTTGCCGGGCATCGGACCTGCGACGGCGCAGCGTGTGCTCGACCAGATGGCGGAGAGCTCCAATCCGCTCGCCGCGCTCGGCCAGCTCCCGGTGCCGCCGCGCACCGGCGCGGATTGGACCGGCTTCGTCCGCACGATCGAAAATTTGCGCTATTCGGAATGGCCGGCCGATCTCGAACGCGTGCGGCTCTGGTACGAACCGCATCTCGATCGCCTGCACGAGGATTCCGAGACGCGCCGCGCCGATCTGATGCAGCTCGAGCAGATCGCGAGCGGCTATGCCTCACGCGAGAAATTCCTGACCGAGCTCACGCTCGACCCGCCGGATGCGACCAGCGACAAATCCGGACCACCCTTGCGCGACGAGGACTATCTGATCCTCTCCACCATCCACTCCGCCAAGGGCCAGGAGTGGAAATCGGTATTCGTGCTCAACGTAGTCGACGGCTGCATGCCGTCGGATCTCGGCGCCGGCACCAGCGCCGAGCTCGAAGAGGAACGCCGCCTGCTCTATGTCGCGATGACGCGCGCCAAGGACGATCTGCACCTCGTGGTGCCGCAGCGCTTCTTCGTCCACGGCCAGGCCGCCAAGGGCGACCGCCACGTCTACGCCTCGCGCACCCGCTTCATCCCGGAGCAGCTCGTCTATCTGTTCGAGCGTACTGCCTGGCCGAAGGCCGGGGCAAGCGCAGCGCGCACTGCCGCGCAAGGCCCGAAGGTCGACATCGGCGCTCGGATGCGGGGAATGTGGCGGTAAGACACAAGAGGCTGGTGTCGGGGCCTGTCAGGATAACTGGAACAACAGAGGTCCGACATGAAAGCGGTCGTCGTCGAACAATACGCGCCCATCGATCAAATCGCCCTGAAGGACGTTCCGTCTCCGCGCATCGAGCCCGGACAGCTGCGCGTCCGGGTAGAGGCCGCAGGGATCGGATTTGTCGACGGCTTGAAGATCGAGGGGCGCTATCAGACCAAAGATCCCCTGCCCTTTATACCCGGAACTGAATTCGCAGGGATCGTGGACGAAGCGCCCGGTGCACCGGGCGGCTATCAACCCGGCATGCGCGTGATGGGGATGACGCGCTCGGGCGCGCTTGCCGAAGAGATCGTCGTCACCCCCGAAGCGCTCTATCCCCTGCCGGACGGCGTCGCGGCCGAGGTCGCCGCCTCGTTTCGTGCCAATTACCCGACAGCCCTCTATGCGCTGAGTGCGCGCGCGTCGCTCAGCGCAGGCGAACAGCTCCTGGTGCTGGGCGCAGCCGGCGGCACGGGAATCGCGGCTGTCCAGATTGGCAGGCTGCTCGGCGCCCGTGTGATCGCAGCGGCATCGACACCAGACAAGCGCGAGTTCGCGCGACAGCACGGCGCCGATGCTGTGGTTGACTACACGCAGATCAACTGGCGCGATACGTTGAAGGAATTAACCGGAGGACACGGCGCCGACGTGATCTTCGACCCCGTCGGCGGCGAGGTCTCGGTGCAGGCCTTTCGCTCCATCGCCTGGCGCGGACGTCATCTCGTGGTTGGCTTTGCTGCCGGCGCGATCCCCGCGCTACCGTTCAATCTGCCGCTGCTGAAGGGCGGCGCCCTGCTCGGCGTCGACCTCGCGCAGCTTCCGATCCGCGAGCCCGAGGTGCAGAAGCGCCTGATGTCGGAGCTGGCGGCCTGGTTGGCCGAGGGCCAGCTGAAGCCTGTGGTCGGTCGCGTCTTCGCGCTGGATGATTTCCGGGAAGCGTTCAGGACCATGCAAACGCGCGGGGCGCTTGGCAAGATGGTCGTGCGCATCTCGAAATAGGCCGCACCGGCGCGCGGGATGTGGCGGCAGCTAAGCGTTCAGCCGGTCGAACTGGACCTTGCCTGCCTTCATCACCAGCGGAATGTGCTCGCCCTGGCCGAGCAGGCAGGCGACATCGCGGAGTGGGTTGCCGTCGACCACCAGCAGGTCCGCGATGGCTTCCGGCATGATGCGGCCGAGCTTGCCCTCCATGCCGAGCACCTCGGCGCCGACCAATGTCGCGCTGGCGATGACGGCGTGCGGACCGAGAATCTCTGCGCGGATACGGAATTCGTCGCTCTGGAGCCGTTGGGACGGCCCAAGCAGGTCGCTGCCAAACCCCGTCTTCACGCCCGCATCGCGGTAGATCGTGAGCGAACGCAGGCCGGCGTCGCGCACATCGGCGATCTTGGCAACGCTTTCGGGCGGCAGGCCATATTGGGCGCCCTCGTTGGCCAGCGCCTCGTAGGTGACGAGCGTCGGCACCACATAGGCGCCCTTCTCGGCCATCAGCTGCGCGGTCGGAGCATCGACCAGGTTGCCGTGCTCGATGGTGCGTACCCCGCAGCGCACCGCGCGTTCGATGGCAGCAGCGGTGTAGGCGTGGGCGAGCACATAGGTCTGACGCCCGCGCGCCTCCTCGACGATGGCGCGGATCTCGTCCTCGGAGTAGCCGAAGGCGCCGACCGGATCGGTCGGTGAAGCGACGCCGCCTGAGGCCATGATCTTGATCTGGTCCGCCCCCATCTGGAGCTCCTCGCGCGCCGCCCTGCGCACGCCGTCGACACCGTCGGCAACGCGCGCCAGCGCGCCGACACGCACGCAGCAGGGGCACGGTGCATCGCTGGCGAGGTAATCCGAACGCGCCCGCATGTCGCCGTGCCCGCCGGTCTGGCTGAGCGCACGTCCCGAGACGAACAGCCGCGGACCGTCGGTGAGTCCGGTCTCGATCGCCTGCTTCAGCGCATGGCCGGCGCCGCCGGCGTCGCGCACGGTGGTGAAGCCCCGCCGCAGCATGCCGCGCAGCAGCAGCGTCGAGCGCAGCGTCACCAGCACGTTCGGCATGTGCACCTGCTGCGCCAGGTTGAGCTCGACGGCGATCGCATGCACGTGTAGGTCGATCAGGCCGGGCATCAGCGTCTTGCCCTTCAGATCGATGGTGCGATCGGCTTCGGCCTGGAGCGGCTGATCGGAGACCTCCTTGATCAGATTGTCCTCGACCAGCACATGATGTCCCTCCAGGAGGTCCGGCTGAAGCGGATCGAGCAGAGCGGCGTTCTTGAAGAGCACACGGGACATGACGACTTCCTGTCTTATCAGGTGAGCAACGCGGGCAAGGCGAGCTGGGCGAATGGAAGGCACGCAGCGACATCGTCCTCGCCGTACCAGCCTGCCTCATGGAGCAGATTGAGCGAGCCGAGCGTGCGCCCGCACCAGCGCACGGGCATGTTGAGCACGCTTTCGCAGCCGAGCGAAGCGATCAGCTCGTGATCGGAAAACACCTCGCGCAGATCGTCCCGGGTGCGGCCGATATAGGCCTCGCCGCGGTCGAGCACGGCCTCGCTCCACGGTCCCGGCGCCAGGCGTTTGCGTCCGCCCGCGGGGTAAGGTCCGGGGAGATTGGAATACACCCGCGCTGCTTCCCTTGTGTCGTCGTCATAGGTCAGGATCGTGAACAGCTTGTGCCCGATCGCCGATTTCAAGGCGTCGTCCAGCGCCGAGTACAGGGCATCCGGCTGATCCGCCCTGCCCTGCGCGGCCGCCACGGCGCAGAGCAGCGGATCGGACCGGCGTTTCGTCTCCCTCATGCGACTTCACCCGCCGCAATCTCTTCCAGCGAACGGCCGCGCGTCGGCACCCCCATCAGCACCACGGTGAGCGCGCCTAACAGCAGTCACCGCAGGCGCCGTGGGTTCGAGGACCGGCTGCGGCAGGACGCGGCCTTGGCTCGCAAAACCGGCCTCGATCCTGTCCAGCACGGCTTCGGCTTCCTTCTCCCGACCCCGGCTTTCCAGCCAGCGCGGCGATTCCGGAAGCGCCCTGCGCCACCACAGCAGCATGACGACCGGCACCGCGGTGATCACCAGAACGATGCGCCAGCCGTTCTCATAGGCGGGCACGATGAAATAGCCGAGCAAGGCCGCCGCGACGAAACCGAAGGAGAAAAATCCGGCCAGCGCGCCGGTAAAGCTGCCGCGGTAACGCCTTGCGACGAATTCCGCGAGATAGGGCGCAATGATTGCGCTCTCCGCGCCGGTGCCCATGCCCGCGACGACGCGGGCGGCGAAGAAGGACGACCAGTCATTCACCGCCGCGCTGACGATGGATGCTACGCAATAGAGCGCCAGCGCCGACATCATCACCGCACGACGGCCGATCAGGTCACCCAGCGTGCCCGCCAGCAGCGCGCCGAACAGGAAGCCGATATAGGTGCTGCTGCCGAGCACGCCGATCTGCACGCTCGACAGATTCCAGGTCGTGCGCAGCACCGGCAGGATGAACGCCAGCACGGCTGCGTCCATCGCGTCGAACATGTAGCCGAGCCCGCCCATCAGCAGCAGATGCCCGTGGAAGCGCGCGAATGGAAGGCGCTCGATGCGCGCCGAGATCATCGACATGAAAGTCCCCTCGTGTCTGGCGGCCCGGCACACCGCTCGTCTCTGGGGAACCATAGACAAAGAGATATTATCGTCATAATTTATAATCATGATCTAGTACATCACCGTGGTGAATGTTCTGTCGTTCCGAAAGCTCGACCTCAACCTGCTGAAAGTCTTCGAGGCCCTGATGACCGAGGGCAGCGTCACGCGCGCGGCCAACGCGCTTCTGATGACGCAGCCGGCGGTCAGCAACGCGCTCGCACGCCTGCGGGACGCGCTCGGCGATCCCCTGTTCGTCAGGTCCGGCACCGGCATTCGTCCGACCCAGCGCGCCGTGGTGCTGTGGGAGCCGATTGGCGAAGCGCTCGAAACCGTCCGCGGCGCGCTCGACGAGCAGGTGTTCGATCCGCGCCGTGCGCAGACCGAATTCAGCCTGTCCATGTCGGATTATGTCGCTTCGCTGGTGATGCCGAACCTGCTGAACCATTTCGGCAGTGTCGCGCCGAAGGCGCGAATCCATACCGTCCCCAACACCGTCGTGGAGATCGCTGACCAGCTCGAGGACAATCGCGTTGATTGTGTGTTGAGCGTCTATGTCAACGAAGCACAGCAGCCGGCCGCCATCCGCTCGCGCTCGCTGTGGACCGTCGACTACGCCTGCTTCATGCGGCGCGGTCATCCCCTCGCGACGATGAAGCGGCTGAGCACGCGCAGCTTCCTCAACGCGGGGCATGTCGATGTGAGCCTCGCCGGCAAGACCTTGCCGTCCTACGACCTCTTCCTCGCCTCGCGCGGGCTGTCGCGCAACCTGGTTGCGACCGTCAATCACTACAGCGCCGCCTACGAGGTCGTGCGCCAGTCCGACCTGATCGCCGTGCTGCCGAGCGATCTGCGCTCGCAATCCCGGCACGCGCCGTTCCTGCACGCGATGCCGCTTCCGCTCAAGGCGCCGCCGCGCATCGTCAGCCTGTTCTGGCACCAGCGCAACGACACCGTGCCGGCGCAGCGCTGGCTGCGCGAGACCCTGGTCGAGATGTTTGCCAGGTCTGACTGAAGCCGCGGGCGCAAGGGCTGTCACGATGAAAATGCGGAAACCATGGGTTTCTAGAAGCAGTATGGTTGCAGCGGTCTTCACTGCCTAGCTGCAACGCAAAGCAATCCCCCCACATTGACAGACGCGCATGCCGCGCCCGCAGAGATCTCATCAATGACCGCACCGCTCGAATTCGGACTGGACACCTTTGGCGACGTCACCAGGGACGCCTCCGGCGCGATGCTTCCGCACGCGCAAGTGATCCGCAACGTCGTCGACGAGGCGGTGCTCGCCGACGAGCTCGGCCTCGACTTCATCGGCCTCGGCGAGCATCACCGCGCCGACTTCGCGATCTCGTCCCCTGAGACCGTGCTGGCCGCCGTCGCATCGCGGACCAAGCGCATCCATCTCGGCTCTGCCGTGACCGTGCTGAGCTCGGATGATCCGATCCGCGTCTTCCAGCGCTTTGCCACGCTGGACGCGCTTTCGAACGGACGCGCCGAGGTGATCCTTGGTCGCGGCTCGTTCACGGAGTCCTTTCCGCTGTTTGGCTTTGATTTGGGCAAGTACGAAGAGCTGTTCGAGGAGAAGCTCGATCTGTTCGCAGCACTGCTGTCGCAGAAGCCGGTGACCTGGGAAGGCAAGCTGCGTCCGCCGCTCAAGGGTCAGCTGGTCTATCCCCCGGTCGAGAACGGCACGTTGAAGACCTGGATCGGCGTCGGCGGCAGTCCGAAATCGGTGGTGCGCGCCGCGCATTACGACCTGCCCTTGATGCTCGCGATCATCGGCGGCGATCCGGCGCGCTTCGCGCCCTTCGTCGATCTCTATCACCGCGCGTTCAAGGAATTCGGCCGCCCGGCCCAGCCGATCGGCGTGCACTCGCCCGGCTATGTCGCCGAGACCGACGAACAGGCGCGCGAGGAACTGTGGCCCGACTACAAGGCGATGCGCGACCGCATCGGCAAGGAACGCGGCTGGCCCCCGATGGGCCGCGACGAGTTCGTGAGCGAGGCCGAGCACGGTTCGCTCTATGTCGGCTCGCCGGAGACGGTCGCGCGCAAGATCGCCAAGACGGCAAAGGCACTCGGCATCTCGCGCTTCCAGCTGAAATATTCGGCGGGCCCCCTGCCGCATGAGAAGCTGATGAAGAGCATCGAGCTCTACGGGCGGAAGGTGGTGCCGATGGTGCGGGAGATGATGGGGTGAGGCGATCGGATCCGCTTCAGTCCGTCTTCGCTTTCGCTCACCAAAGTCTCTTCTTCGCGAAGGCGTGGCCCGAACCGGACTTCAAATAGCGTTCGAAGGCTCTAGCCTTCTCGATGTCGGAAAAGGCCACATAGGTCACCAGTCGCCACGGACCGTACTTGGACGTGTGCGGCGATTTACCCGCGTTGTGATCGGCTAGCCGCTGCTTGAGATCCTTCGTCAGCCCGATATAGCGTTGGCCCACGGAAGCTTCGCTCTCCAGAAGATAGACATAGTGCATGACGCCGCCCTCCTTCGCCCAGGCTTCGGAGGGCATCCTGCTTCGCGCAGTGAAAGGCTGCAAATCCTGCGAAGCGCGTCAGCGCGAAGCAGGATGGTGGGGGAGGCAGGACTCGAACCTGCGAAGCCATAAGGCGGCTGATTTACAGTCAGCTCCCTTTGCCACTCGGGACACTCCCCCGCTCGACGGCAGCACAATCGGGCCGGACCTTGCCGGCGACCGAAGACGGCCATGGAACGTGAAGGCCGCGACAGCCCGGATGGGGGCGCGACCGGGCGCGGTTATCGGCGAAGCGGTGGGGTAAAGTCAACCGAGGCGAACAGCTAAAATCGCCCCCGAAGCCACCCAAATTGCCATATTCGGGGACCCGTGACACAAGCGAGCCCATGAAGGATCGAAAATTCAACCCCAGGGGCCCCCGCGGCGGGTCTAAGCCCTTCAACAGGCCCGGAAAATCGGCCGGTCGGCCGGCCCGGCGCGATCGCGATTCGGATACCGACGGGCCTGTCATCCTCTATGGCTGGCACACCGTCACCATGGCGCTCGCCAACCCCCAGCGGCAGATCCGCAAGCTGACCCTGACCGAGAACGCCGCAAGGCGTCTGGCGGACGAGAACATCGCAATCCCGGTCACGCCCGAGATCGTCCGGCCCCAGGAGATCGACCGGCTGCTGTCGCCCGACGCCGTGCACCAGGGCCTGCTCGCGGAGGCCGATCCCCTGCCCTCGCCCGACATCGAGGATTTGGAGCAGGACGGCATGGTGCTGGTGCTCGACCAGATCACCGATCCGCACAATGTCGGCGCCATCCTGCGCTCGGCGGCAGCGTTTGCGGTGAAGGCGATCGTCACCACCGCGCGCCACAGTCCGGAAGCGACCGGCGTGCTGGCCAAGGCCGCCTCCGGCGCGCTGGAGCTCGTCCCGATGGTGACGGTGCAAAACCTCGCCCGGGCACTGACCACGCTGAACGAGCTCGGCTTCCAGACCGTCGGGCTGGACAGTGAAGGCAGCGCGGATCTCTCCGAGGTCACCCTGCGCGAGCCGCTCGCGCTGGTGCTGGGCGCGGAAGGCAAAGGCCTGCGGCAATTGACGCGCGAGACCTGCAGCGTCGTGGCGCGGCTCGACATGCCCGGAGAGATCAAGAGCCTCAACGTCTCGAATGCCGCCGTGCTCTCGCTCTATGTCGGCGCCAGCCGGCTCGGGCTGATGAAGCGGTAACAAAGCAAAACAAAACGCCCGTCCGCATCGCGGACGGGCGTCTCGTTGGCTCAACCGATCAAGCGATCAGTAATAGCGGCGCAGCACGCGGTGGCCGCCATAGTACGGCGCATGGCGCGGAGCGTAGCCGTAGCGCGGACCGTAGCCGTAATGCGTGCGCGGCAGATAGCCGGCGCGCGGGCCGTAGCCGTAGCGATACGGACGGTAATACGGGCGGCGGTAGGGATAGGCGGCCGGCGCTTCGACCGCGGCGGCGCGATAGCCATAGCCGTTGCCGTAACCATAGCCACGGCCGTAGCCGTAATTGGCGGGCGCAACCACCGCGTCCTCACGATAGGTCGGATACGGCGCGAAGGCCCCCGGGCCGGTATAGGTCGGGCCCTGGTTGACGTGATAATATTGCGTGGTGGGCTCGGCGAGACGCTCATAGGCGCCATAACCGTAGCCGTAGCCGGCCCCATAACCGCCGCAGCCGGTGTTGCAGCCGGAATAGACCGGCGCGACCGGCTGGCACGGATTGAAGCCGCAGGCCGCGGCGGGCGCGGTAGCCACGAACATCGCGGCAGCCGCCACGACCAGTCCCGAAATCATCTGACGCATTACTCTCTCCTGTTGATTTTCGTTTGTTGTTTTCGTTTCTTAACCCGGCGGCCTGCCGGGCATCTCTGCACGCGGCCGCGGCCGAGGACGCCGCGGATAGTCGTTGATCTCAGGCGCGAGGATCACCGGCGGCGGATTGACGGGCACGTCCATCTGCGGCGGCAGCGGCGCCGATTGCGCGCCCCAGCTCTGGTAATAGCTCTCGGCGGGCTTGGGCATTTTGCGGTTCGCGGGCGGCTCGACCTCGAGCCGCCCATAGCCGGGCCGCAGGCCCAGCGTCGGGTAGTAATGGCCGACGTCGGCGGGCTGGCGCTCGGCGACGTAACGTCCGCCATAGATCGTGGGCTGCACCTGGACGTTCTTCCCCAGGCCCCAGGTCCCCTCGACCACGGCATAGGACGCGTCGATGTTGTTGATGATGATGGGCACGCCCGGGCGGCCGGGGACGACGATATCGAAGCCGCCGCCGGCAAACGCCGTCGCGGGCAGTCCGATCAGAAACGCAGCGAGCGCAGATGCGCGCATGAGGGGATCCCATTTATTCGGCGACAACCTACCCGATAGCGACGCAGAGAGGGTTAAGGCCCTCTCACCAATTGCTGGTAAGCCTAATGTGTAAGGATTGCGCGCCGCTCAAATGCTGCAAGGCGAACTAGCGAAGCATTAACGCCGCCGGACGGTGCAGTCGGGAACCATGGTGCGTGCTCACTTCCGTTTGAATATCGCTGACGAAAATCCACGGGTTTCAGCGGAACGTCCGGCGTCTTCGGCGTTTAGCCCCCGTCAACAAAACGGGAGCCAAACAATCATGAATATCAAACTTCTCGGAGCCACGGCGATTGCGGCGACCCTGGTGACAGGCTCTGCCATGGCGCAGGCCGTGATCACCAATCCGGGCCGGTGCGCGGCGCAATTCCCCAACGCCAACTGTCAGAACGTCGGACCGGGAAATCCGTACACCGATAGCGGCTATCGGCATCGTCGCGTGTCCTATCGCCAGACCAACAACGGCGATTGGAATAACGACTGGAACAGGAGCCGCACCGGCTTCTGGCCGACCGACGTAGCCACTGGCGCGGTCGGAGCAGCCGCCGGCGTGGCCGGCGCAGCCATCGGGACTGCGGGCGCAATCGCAACCGCCCCGTTCCGTGCCACGAACGACGCCTACGCCTACGACAATGGCTGGGATAATTCGTGGAATAATTCTTGGGACAACCGCGGCTGGGACACCCGCACCTACGCCCAGCGCAACGGCTTCGTCTGCACGCCCGGCACCTGGTTCAAGGGCCAAGACGGGCGCCGCCACATCTGCCAGTAAGGCGGTTGAACCGAACGCGACTGATCAGGCGGCCTTCGGGCCGCCTGATTCATATCTGCAGGGGGATCGCGGGTTCTGGCACTTTCCGGGCAAGTCTGGTATTGCGGCGCGCACGGGCGGACAGCCCCGGCATACGCCGGCCCTGCCCCGTTTTTCAGGCGTCGCCGGCTTAGCTCAGCGGTAGAGCAGCGGTTTTGTAAACCGAAGGTCGGGGGTTCAATCCCCTCAGCCGGCACCAGCGTTTACAACAGCTTATCCCTGATTTGTAGCCCCGACCTATCTCAGCTCATCGCCGCAGATAGCTTCTTGGGCTACGCTGGGCTACACTAATGCAACAGGACCCCACGGAAGCCCCAACATCTATTTTGAAGACCCTAAAGATATGAACCGAATACGGGACGACAACTCGCCGACGTGCAACAGCTGCTTGGCGCAAACGATGCCTCGAAACTCAGCGAACGCGGGCTGAGATGCTCCGCAAGCACCGTGAGCCCGATGGCCCCAAGCGCGATGTCGAACTCGCCGTGGAGAAGAACTTGGCTACGGCATAGATTGTAGTGAGCGACGTACAGCGCGACGGCTGCAACGTGGTTGTCAAGCTTCTTGCTAAAAGCCGTTCGTTAATCGCATGAACCGACGCGAGGCCAGGCACAGCGAAAGGTGCTGGCGCTCGACGTAGGAGGTCGAAACGTACTGGTCGGGTCGCCCGATACTACGTCACGGCTTACAGCTACTACGGCGGCGGGCGAGTACCGGCCCTGCGTTTCCTTTACCAGATGCGTTACACGATCACGCCATGTGAGGCATTCGGGCCAAAGGCGTCGCGGATCGCTACGCGTTAGGGGTGGAAGCCGTCCGTCGAAATCTCAGGCTGACCAATAACCCGGTTGCGGAGGTCGCGTAGGAAGTCTCCAAAGTACTTTCGTCGCTCCGCTTGCCAACGCCCCAGCTGATGATTGCCTTCTGCGTTCCGGCGATGCCGATGAAAACATACTGATCGCCCTTGGCGTTAATCTCGTGGCACTGGACGTTCTTTTGCATCTTGCCAACGAAGCTCCACAACTCGTCAAGCTCAAGGCAAGGCGCTCGGTGCGCACGCCGACCATGATGCGGTCGTGCAGCTCCATGCAGCCCATGCCGACGCACAGGGCCAGGCTGGCAACGTTGGCGCGGGTATAAGACCATTCCCAAACTCAACTTAGGCCACTGGCGACGGCACTCATTTTTTCAAAAAGAACAAAACAAGAACAAACCCAACCGGATGCAAGCTTCGTGCGCCTCTTTGTCGGGACAACATTGCGCTCGCCTGCTGAGGGCAAACTTTCCGGTGCCAGACTGGCGCCGCCGTGGCTTCGGATCAGGCAAATTTCCGGCTTGCCAACCGCGGGTATAGGGAACAGGGCATGGACTAACGCAAGCGGGAGCATAAGCGATGCCCAAACAACCTCCTGGCAGCAAGATCAAACCGACCCATACGCAGGACACGAAGCGCTCATACTTGAAGGGCGGATGGTTGCTACTGGCGCGTGCGCAGAAGAAACTGACCAGGCCGGGCGACATTATCGATGCCCTCATGCATCTGTTTTCCGATCCCACACTCGTGCTCCGGGCGGCAACAACGCGGCAGTACAAGCAGCAGGTACGTGCGGTCATTGAGTACAAGCTCAATAAAGGAGAACTGGCCCATGATCGCGCAGTGTCCGGCCTCGCCGACCTGACGACTCTGCTGAAGGACCGCCGCGGCCCCTGCCGGAAGCGTACATCAGGAGCGAAACTCAAGGCGCCGACCAAAGCGGAATACCTCCAGATTTGCAGTGATTTCAATCGCCGCTGGAGGCTCGCCGGCGGGCTGGACGAGACCGATACCGTTCTGTCCCTGATGATCGCCCTCGGCCCCTACCTCGGGCTCCGTCCCCAGGAATGGCTAAACACGACGATCCTTGGCGACAAAATGATTGTTGCCAACGCGAAATCAACCAACGGGCGATCGGCAGGCAAGACCCGCACTATTCTGCTCGACAACTTTCCGGAGGGTATCACGCATCTAGTAGAGCAGCTGATCGCCGGGCTTCGCCGCCTTTTCTATGGACTGGAAGAAAACTGGAGGCGGCTCCTCGGGCGGCTTGGCGAGAGGCTGGCGAGGGTTTGTGCGCGGTTGGGCATCCGTAGGTGGTCGTTGTACACCACACGGCACGTAGCCATGGCTAACTGGAAGCGCGCCGGCTTCGGCGCCGCGGAGATCGCGGCCCTAGCTGGACATATCTCGATCAAGACAGCCCGCAATCATTACGCGGGCGGCCGCCATGGTTGGACGGCCAAATTTGCTTGCGCCCGGCCAGACCCCGATCTGACGGCCTTGATCTCGTTGCGTAACAATACGACGCTCATTCGCCCGGCAGTCGCTGTCAGGGCCGAGACCAGCAAACGAGAGGTTATCGATGCGACCGCGCCGGTCGAACGTCCATTGATCGCTAATTTGAACCAGCCCCGCCCGGATGACCCAACCGCAGCGGGTGAAACGCTGACGCCCCGTGGCAATGACAACTCCGACGAGGGGCTTGGGTTTGGCATGCCTTAAAGGAATTCGCCATCTCTGTAGGACGCTAGTCAACTGGGCTCGGAGTGGCGGCCGTGATCGGAGACGCGCAAGGCAGGGGCCGCGCAGATTCCGCGCGTAGGGGCGCGTGAAACAACGCCAATCGCGAGAGCACAGTCACGATCCGCCTGGCCGATTTGCAATCTTTTCTAGCGACCAAACGTTTTCGGCTCCCGACCCAACCTCCGCACGAAATTAGCGACGCCTCCTATGGCGGAATTCGCGCTATCGATCTGAAGACCGGCAGGACGCTGTGGGATCGTCCGTTGGGTGAAGCCCGGACGAACGGCCCGTTCGGGATCCCGTCGATGTTGCCGATCAGAATTGGGACGCCAAATAATGGCGGTGCCGTCGTGACCGCCGGCGGCCTGATCTTCATCGCAGCGACGACCGACAATGTGATCCGTGCCATCGACATTAAGACCGGAAAAACCATCTGGAAGGACGTGCTTCCTGCCGGCGGCCAGGCCACGCCGATCACCTATGAGGCCGACGGCCGCCAATACCACGCGATCATGACCAGCGGTCATCATTTCATGGAGACGCCGATCGGCGATTCCTTGGTGGCTTAAGCTTTGCCGGCAAAATAGATGTCATCGAGACCCCGACCGGTGTCCGTTTCGATTCGCCGATCCGAGAAGGTCCCATCAACTCGCCAGCATCACAATGAAACAGCGCCTGGCGATCTAGCCCGTTCGCATATTCCCGTCTTCCTGAGCGACTATTTGGAGGCGAGCTTAATCCGAACTCCCTGACCGGACTTCTCGTCCGGAAAAATGAATTCTATGCCTGCTTTCTCGAAGCCAGATCTGATGGCCTTCAGGGCATTCCTTCGGCGCAGATCTTTGGAGGAGAGGTCGTCCTCGGCTTCCAATTTCGAGATCGTCCGCTGGCTGAGCCCTGCCAATTTGGCTGCTCCTGCCTGATCGAGACCGAGCAGTCCCCTTGCTGCACGGATCATCGCCGACGTCAGCATCTCCTCCCGGTCCAACTCCGTCACCGAATCGCTCCTCAGGGTGCGATTAAGGTTAACACGGCTGGATCGGAGTACCTCGGCATGAAAACGTTGCGGCCTCCTTAATTCGTGCTATAGTAGCACGATTGTCAACCAAAGGAGATCGTTACATGGAAGTTGAGTCGCTCAGTGAGTCCATTTCCGAGGCCGCGCTCGCGCGCAGCGCTCGAACGCTCGTTGCCAACGCCGTCGCATCGGCTTTCAATGAAGACCCGGTGATCGGCCCGGATCTCAGCCGAGCGATCTCGGTGGTGGGCTCCGTCGTGAAGCGCCACGGCCTTTTGCTCCAGAGCACGACGGCCAATGCGCTCGCCGCCAGCGGCCGGTTCGACGTCCTCGTCGACATCGCGATCCCGATCGTCGACGCCGCCAGCGAATTGCTGCTCGCCCGCAATGCCGCGGAAGACCTTGCTCGGATCAATATCCGGGCCGACGCGTCTGCCGAGCGCATCGTCACGGTCGATCTCGTGGTGGTTGATCCGGAGGTGGGCTGGGCCGGCGTCTACGACTTCAAGCGGGGCAATGGCCCGGTCGACGGCCGCACCCGGCGGCCGACCGAGCATGACTTGAGGGCGGCGGGCATGGTGCTGTCCAGCTATCTCGCGAAGCGAGGCTACCGCAATATCTTGCGCGTCACGGCGGGCGTGATCGACTACTACGGGAACACCGGCTTCACCAAGGACTTCAAGATCGGTCGCGAGGAGCTCGATTCGCACTTCGAGGTCCCGGTCCGTGAGACGCTGGACACGGTCACCTCGTGCCTTCGCAAGGCGCTGCTCGCCGAACTGCCGCACCTCTTCTCCACCGTCATCGAGGGGGTTATCCGCGAGAACGCCAAGAAGGATGAGACGACCTGCGGCATCGGGCTGATGCCCGATCTTGATCCGTTGCGGGCCGAAGCGCCCGTCGTTCATTTCGCCAACGCGCGCCCGACCGGGCCGGGACCGCGCAAACCGGCCGTGACCGCCAAGATCGGCGCGGCTTAATCCATCGGCGCCGCCGACGGCCCGTCGGCGGCGCTAATCAAACCCGACGGAAGTGGACGTCCAAGACATGACTGACAACACCAATGCGCCCGCGTCCAATGCTCGGCATGAGGATGACCGCCGAGTTGACGGAGCTGGGTCCGTGGTCGCGATCGATCGGCGATCGACCCCCGACGCTTGCGGCCACCGCCCCGTCTGGCCGGTCAAGGAGCAGCCGGATCGCCGTTGGCCTTTCAAGGCCGCCGATGTCGTGCCGTTACAATGGTGGCGAACGCTGCCCTCAGATGCGCTTCGCGACGCCGAGCAGTCCCTCATGCTGACGACCTTGGATCGAATCGGCGTGCTCCATCCGGTCGATGATCTTAAAGCCGCGCTCGCCGGCGACGCGGCGGCCGCCATCAACATGGCGTTCTCGATGATGCCGATCGAGAAGACCACGCTGGCCATCGACATCGGGATGACCGCGCTCTGCCGTTGCGCGCTTGCGCGACACGCGGCGTCGGCGCTGGTCATGGCGCAAGTGATCGGCCTGACCAACTTCGATCACGGGTTGTCCATCGAACTTGCCATGTCCTGGTACAGGCACGGACTGCGCTACGCGAGTGATCCGCGCAAATTCCGCGAGGCCGAGACCGTGCTCTTGAAGACCTTCCATGAACTCGACCGTTCCGGATCGCGGTGACGGACGCGGTGCTGGTCTCCACCCCAAACGCTTCTCAGATGATGTCCGGCTCCCGCCAACACGGCGGCTGGGAGCACGAAGCATGACGACCTCGGACGATTCCGATGATTTCGATCACACAGTCGAGGACGATGCTGCGTCGACTGGAGCCGCGGCCGATTCTTCGGACCTCGATGAAGAACTGAAAAAGTTGCCGCGCCTCCTGCGCTACGCATTGCTTTCGAGCAAAGGCGAAGAGCACACCCAGGAGCGACTCGTCGGAGAGATCAATGAGGTCTGTCCTGGTCTTGCCGAGACCTCGGCCTGGATCGTGACGCAGACCTCGGCCGCCGGTCTTGAGCTCGCCGCCGAGCTCGACCGGCGAGCCGTCAAACAGGACGAGCCCGCCTTACGCAGCCTTTCCGACTGCGTTCGCGTTTTTAGTCTGCCATTACCCTGCAGCGCAGAGTTCTTCGATGACTATCGGAGGGTGGGCAAAGCTTTGATCGCAAGCTTTGGGAAGGTCTGCCACGACGCCGATGAGAACCTGTGTGCTGAGCTGGAAGAGTTTGTCTTCGGCTGGGCCGCGCTGCCGGCGTGCAGCGATCTGGTTTCACGGCATGGCAGCGCCGCCGCCGGCGCCGCCAGGCTTGGCCCCCTCACGGCAGAGCACCGCCTCACAGCGACCAAGGTAGCTCTGCGTCGCAAGCTGAAAGAGGAGGAAGAAAGACGGCAGCAGAGGGATGCCGAGACCGCCTCCACGAGTGAGTTGCAGAAACCTCTGGCGCCTTCAGCGCCGGAGCGCAGCGTCGTTGTGGCACAGCTCTCTGAGCAGCAGATGAAGAACACCAAGCTCAAAGACGTTCTTGGGCCATTCAAAGGTATCGTCAACGTCGCCATGCCGCTTGTCGAGGCGCCGCCTCTGCATGTCGTGCGTAGTGCCCTCCTTTTTGAATTCCCCTATGCCGCCGAAGTGATTGATTTTGCGCTCGCCGATCTTGTCGGCCGACCAACAGTTCGCTTACGTCCTCTACTGTTCGTGGGCGAATCCGGCGGCGGCAAGAGCAGATTCGCACGGCGCCTGGCTGAGTTGTTGGGCGTCAACGTCTGGCGCACTGATGCCAGCCGCGCTGATGGCGCCGCGTTCGGCGGCACCGACCGCCGGTGGTATTCCGCCGAACCTTGCCATCCTTTTCTTGCGGTTGCGCAGGGCGCGAGCGCCAACCCACTGGTGATTATCGATGAGATCGAAAAAAGCGCGACGCGGAATGACTATGGCCGGCTCTGGGACTGCCTCCTCGGCTTCCTCGAATTCGAGACGAACAGTCGCTATCCAGATCCAGCGCTGCAGACGAATCTGGACTTGTCGCACGTCTCCTACGTCGCTACCGCCAACAGCGTCGATCCTCTGCCCTCGCCGATCCGCGACCGCTTTCGGGTCGTGAGATTTCCGAACCCCACGTCCGCTGATCTCGACGCGCTCTTGCCTGCGATCATCGCCGACCTTGCGAAGGATCGCGGCCTCGACACCCACTGGGTTCCGCCGCTCGACGGCACTGAACACATCGCCGCCGCGCAAAGCTGGCACGGCGGCTCGGTCCGGCTCCTCCGTCGCATCGTCGAGGCTATCCTCCGCGATCGCGACGCCAACGCGACCCGAAACTGATGAGCCGTACCGCCATGTACAAGTCACCAAACCTCCCGTTCGGCCTGCCTTGGAGACAACCGGCGAATCCTTTAGTCGAAGTCGCCACCCAAGTACCGAGCCAGCCGGAGATTGTTCTGTCCGAGGATACGGGAACGCCCGAGACGATGGCGCGCATGCTCGAGGCCACCGGCAACTACAAAATCCTTCGCCGTCTTGCCCCACGGACTGCCGAGCCTCGCCCCGCGGCTGGTCGAATCGGCCTGATCATTGACCTGGAAACGACCGGCCTCGATACCACGCGCAACGAGGTCCTGGAAATCGCCGCCATCAAGTTCGGCTACGCCGACGACCGGAACACTTCCGTCATCGGCACCTTCCAAGGATTCCAGCAGCCGTCGGAGCCGATTGAGGCTGCGATCACCGCATTGACCGGCATCACGGATGCAATGGTGGACGGGCATAATATCGATAACACGGCGCTGGAGCAGTTCGTAGCGGACGCACACATCGTAATTGCTCACAACGCTGCCTTCGACCGCAAGGTCGCGGAACGGCACTGGCCGGTCTTCGCGGACTGTCACTGTGCCTGTTCAGCGACCGGCATCGACTGGAAAGCCCATGGCCTCGGCGCCCGCCCCGCCTACCTGCTCTCGGAATACGGCCTTTTCCACGACGCTCACCGGGCGCTGGATGATTGTCGTGCAGTACTTGAGATTTTGGCACTCGATCTTCCCGGGACCGAGCAATCCAGACTTGCGGCTCTGCTCGATCGCGCGCATCGCCCTCAGCACCGCATCTGGGCCGATGGCGCGCCGTTCGCATTGAAAGACACTCTCAAGCAACGTGGCTATCGGTGGCACGACGGTACCGATGGTCGCCCCAAAGCCTGGTACCTCGACGCCGATGCTGTCGAGGCCGAGCTCGATTTTCTCCGAAGGAGATTTACCGCCAGGACGACCTAGATATCGTATGGCGGACGATAACATCACTCGATCGGTTCTCGACACGGATTTAGCGGTTCAACATAGCTCTGCGTGGGTTCGGATTGAACTTCAAGACGGAATGAACAGTAAGCGCGCGCGAAGTCACCCTCCTGCTTGATATCAGTGAAGACAGGATAGCGCGGTTTCCAGGCCGTGCCCTTGGCTGTGGTTATCTGGCTGAGCCGTTCGAGCACGTTGAGACCGTCCTTGCGCAGACTTGCAGACACCGCGGCCCGATCGGGAAAATTCTTTAGAACGGCGTCGAGCCAGATCGTGCGGCCCGCCAGGAAGCCGCTGGCCCCTGCAGCATAGGAGTAGTCGAGCACGCGTTCGAACTTCTCCGGTGCAGCGCCGCCTGACAGCAGCACCCAGGGAACGTTGCGCTCGCGGCAGATATCGCCGATCGAATCAAACTCCTTCTGCGCGGCCTTGGCTTCCGCGCTGCCATCGCGGGCCGGCAGGCTGTTGGCCGCGACTGGGCTCTCCAGCTTGAGGAGATCGACGCCATATTCGGGCTTGGCAAACTCGCGCACGCTGTCGATGACCAGACCGGGAAGCTTGCCCGGCGATTCGACATAATCA
The DNA here is from genome assembly GCF_055811835.1 of Bradyrhizobium sp. WSM4874. Taxonomy (NCBI): domain Bacteria; kingdom Pseudomonadati; phylum Pseudomonadota; class Alphaproteobacteria; order Hyphomicrobiales; family Nitrobacteraceae; genus Bradyrhizobium; species Bradyrhizobium sp. WSM4874. Next base: position 273,320 of record NZ_JBVVPR010000001.1, on the reverse strand, counting down.
GCGGTGTGATTGGCGCTGCCCAGGAAGGGATAAACAAGCAGCTCGAGAACATAGGGAATGTCGTGACGGGCGCAGTCCTGCCCGATCTCGCGCACGAACTTCTTCTGGTGTTCGTTCACCGCGGCATCGGCGTCTGGCCGGTACCAGGCCAGCACCTTGACGGCGTCACCGCCCATGGCGCGGATCTTCTCCACACTCCAGTTGGTGATGGCCCGCGACTTGCGACCGCCCGCGGTCTCCTCGACGCGATGCTCTTCCAGCGTCATGATCAGGCCGCAGCGCGGCGGCAGCAGATCGATCGCGGCAGGCACGGCAAAGTTCGGGTCGAACAGCATCGAGCTGCAATGCGGCGCAAGGTTCTCGACGAGAAGGCGCTTGGCCGCCGTGACGTCGGAATACTCGACCTGGTCCCGCGTGATGCCTTTTGCGTTCGCGATGGCATCGAACAAGGGTGGCCGCTGATCAAGCGCGACCATGCGAAAGTGGCCATCCGCATCAGCAAGCCGTGCCAGGCCGCGGTTCTTTCCAATCGTTCTCATGGCTTCGTCCTCATGAATGCAAGACACTCGTTGATATCGGGGATTCCGTTACGGCCGCCGGCGTGGCGGCATTTCATGGCGGCCGTCGCCGCCGAAAATGCCATGGCGGCGCGCACCTCCAGGCCGGCGCCGATCGCCAACGCGTAGGCCCCGTGAAAGACATCACCCGCGCCTGTGGTGTCGACGACCTCAATCGAATAGGCGGCCTGCCGGTGAAGCTGGCCGTTCTCGTACCAGCTCACGCCACCCTCGCCGCGCGTGACGGCCATGACGCGACAGCCGAAGCGGGCGACGGACGCGAGGGATTCATCATCGGCGGAGCCGGCAAAAACGGCGAGCGCGGGCTCGGAGAAGATGGCGTGATCGGTCAGGGGCAGCAGCCGTTCGAACACTTCGGCATCTGCCATGTCGCCGTCGAGCACCGTCGCAATGCCGCGCGAGCGCGCCTCGCGGAACAGCGTCGCGGCGCCCTCCACCCAGCGCGGGTCGGCTAGTACGGAGGATGCGCGGGCTACAGCTTCGAGCGGAAGCCAATCCGCGGCTTCAGGAAAAAGGCCGCGGAAGTTCACGATCTGCCGGTCGCCGCTACTGTCGACAATAATCCCGGAGACCGACGAGCGGCCATGGGGAAACAGCCGGAAATTCTCGACATCCACGCCTTCCGCGGCGAAGGCGGATCTCATCTCGTGGCCGGCGGCGTCATTCCCCGCCCGCCCCCAGAACGCGACGGTCGCGCCGAGCTTCGCCACCGCCACGCTCGCATTGGCGGCCATGCCCCCGCCCAGCGTGCCGTACGCGAGGGCCTTGATCTTCTCGCTTCCACCCGCGAACGGCCGATCGACGCGCCAGACCTGATCGAGCGCCGAGAGCCCGAGGCAGATCACGTGCACGGGTCGGGCTTTGGACCCGACGCCCGCCAGCGCTGAGAGATCACCGATGTTGGCTGACGTACTCACCGCAGGACCTGTCCGTTGGTGGCGTCGAACAGATGCGTCTTGCTCGACTGCGGGCGCAGCGCGAGGCGGTCGCCGACTTTCGGTCGCAGCGACGGGTCGATCCGCGCGATCGCGGAGACACCGGCGAGATCAAAATGGATTAGCGTATCGGAGCCGAGCGGCTCGACCAGCTTGACCTCGATGGCAATGCCATCGGCAGCATTGGTGGCGACAGTGAAATGTTCGGGACGAATGCCGAGTAAGGCATTGCCGGCCCGGCGCAGACTACTCGCGATCTCGCCGTCCACCGGCACCGCCGTTCCACCTTGGGAGAGGATTGCGCAGTCGTCGTGCCACTCGACCGCGAAGAAATTCATGGCGGGCGAGCCGATAAAGCCGGCGACGAACTGGTTGGCGGGTCGCTCGTAAACCGTCTCCGGCGTGTCGTATTGCTGGATCGTGCCGCTCTGAAGCACCACGATGCGGTCGGCCATGGTCATGGCCTCGATCTGGTCATGGGTGACAAAGACCATGGTGGTCTTCAACTGCTGCGATAGTGCCTTGATCTCGGCGCGCACCTGCCCGCGCAGCTTGGCGTCGAGGTTGGACAGCGGCTCGTCGAACAGAAACGCCTTGGGATTGCGCACGATGGCGCGGCCCATGGCGACGCGCTGGCGCTGGCCACCGGACAGCTCCTTCGGCTTGCGGTCGAGATAAGGCTCGATGTGCAAAAGCGCGGCGGCGCGCTTCACCCGCGCGTCGATTTCCGCTTTCGGCGTTCCCCGCAGCTCCAGCGCAAACGACATGTTGTCGTAGACTCGCATGTGTGGATAGAGCGCGTAATCCTGGAACACCATCGCGATATCGCGCTGGGCCGCCTGCACGCCATTCACGCGCTTGTCGCCAATGTAAAGGTCTCCACCCGAAATAGGCTCGAGGCCCGCGATGATGCGCAGCAAGGTCGACTTGCCGCAGCCGGATGGGCCGACGAACACCACGAATTCATGGTCCGCGATCTCCAGATTGAGATCGGGGATCACGGTGAAATTACCGTAGCGCTTGGTGAGATTGCGGATCGAGATCGAGGCCATGATCGCTTAGTCCAGCGCCAGCACAGGCTTGATCAGCTCGCCGTTGGCGAACCGCGCGAAGTTTTCAGGGAGATCCGAAAGACCGAACTCGCCGTCAACGAGGACGCGGTATTCGTCCTTGTACTTGCGCAGCAGCTCGACATTCTGCTCGAAATCCGAGACCGGGAAGTAGAAGGTCCGGATCATGTAAAAATCCTTGCGGCGGAATACCTTGCCCTCCTCGATGGTCCATGGCGCGGCGTTCTCGCCGACCAGCACCAGCGCGCCGCGCGGCAACACGAGCTCGATGCCGAGATTGCGCGCCGCATGGGCGCCCGAGCATTCCATGATGAGCGCGAAGCGCTTCGAGGTGTCGCCGACCGGGTGCGCCTTCGCGCCGAAGGACTGTGCGATCTTCAGCCGCGCCGCATTGGGATCGGCGACATGAATGTCGTTGTAGCCAAGCGCGCGAAGCGCCAGCACGACGCCGAGACCGACAGGCCCCGCCCCCATCACGAGGGCCGGACCGGCCTCGTTCGCCGGCACCACGCGGCTGACGAACCGTACGGCGTGGCCGGATGTGCCGATGGTGTCGAGCAACAGCGGCGCGAGGCTGTCCTCGATATCATTGGGTACCGGCAGCAAACAATTTTCCGGCACGGGCACGTATTCGGCATAGCCGCCCGGCCTGTTCCAGCCGATCAGGCTGGAGACCTCGAGGCACATCTGGGTATCGCCGCGCTTGCAGGCGGCACAGTGATCGCAGTGCAAGGGAATGTAGACGGCGCAGCGGCGGCCATACAGACCGTGGCCTGGCTGCTCGACGACGCCGAAGATCTCGTGGCCGGCGGTGAACTCGGCGCCCTTGTGCCAGAGCTTGAAGTCTGAGCCGCACAGCGCCGTTCGCGAGACACGGACCAGCACCTCGCCGGCGCCGATTTCGGGCATCGCCACACGCTCGATGGTGATGCGATCATTGCCGTGGAAGACCGCGGCCTGCATGATCGAATTCGGACTGGGGGACATATTCATCAGATACCTAGCCTTTCACTGCGCCGAGCGTCAGTCCGGACACCAGCCAGCGCTGAACCAAGGCCGCCAGCACCAGCGGCGGCAATGCGATCAGCGTCGCCGCGGCCATGAGGGCGCCCCATTGCGTCGAGCCTTCGCCGATGAAGTTGAAGGCCGCCGCGATCAACGTCTTGGTGTCGCCATTGGAGAGCACCAGCGCAAACAGGAAGTAGTTCCACGAGAAGACGAAGGCGAGGATCGCCGAGACGGCGACGCCCGACGCCACCAGCGGCATCGCGATGCGCCAGAGGATACGCGTGAAGCTGCATCCATCGACTTGCGCAGCCTCGAACACGCTGCGCGGGATGACATCGAACGACGGCAGCAAAACCCAGATCACGATCGGCAGCGTGATGACGGCGTGGCTGAGGATCAGCGCGGTGTAGGAGCCGATCATGCCGATTTGCCGGAACATGACGTACCACGGCAGCAGGAACAGCGTGCCGGGCGCCATCCGCGCCGCCAGCGTCAGGATCGCCGGCCAGGTAATCCGCGTCCAGGAGACGGCGAAGGCGGCGGGAATCCCGAACAGCAGCCCGAGCGCGGTCGAGCCGACGGTAACGATGAGGCTGTTGAGCGCGTAGCTCAGGAACGGCGTGGTCCTGGTCAGCTCGGCGTAATTCTCCAGCGTCGGCGTGAAGACCAGCGTCGGCGGATAGGCGGTGACCTCGAAGGACGGCTTAAACGAGGACAGCACCATCCAGACCGTCGGCGCCATGATGATGATGCCGGCGAGCACGAGCTGCACCGTGTTGAGGCGGTGGATCCAGCGCTCGGTGTTGGCGGCATCGTTCATGACATCACCACGCCACTGCGCCGCGCAGGCGGTTGAAGGCGAGCACGGCGCCGAACACGATCGCCGTCAAGGTCAGCATCAGAGCGCTGGCATAGCCGATGTTGAAGAACTCGAAGCCGACGCGAAAACCGTAGATGTTGAGCGTGTTCGAGGCGTTGCCGGGGCCGCCCTGGGTCGTGATGTAGATGATGTCGAAGAAGCGCAGGAGATCGACGCTGCGCAGGATCGCCGCGGTGACGATGGTCGGCAGCAGCAGCGGCAGCGTGATGCGCTGGAAGGTCTTGAACGCGGATGCGCCGTCGATCTGCGCGGCCTCGTAGACACTCGTCGGAAGGGATTGCAAGCCGCCCAGCACGATCAGGGCGACGTAAGGCGTCCACTGCCAGCTGTCGATCAGCGCGACGGTCGGAATGACCAGCGACGGCGAGGCCAGCCAGTCCGACGGCGGTAGACCGAACGATTGCAGGATATAATTGGCGGCGCCCAGCGAGGGATCGAGGATCACCAGCCACATCATGCCGGCCACCACCGGCGGCATCATGAAGGGTGAGATGAACAGCGAGCGCACAATGCCCGGCAACCGCTTGGCGTGAAACAGCACCAGCGCCAGCCAGACGCCGAACACGAGCTGCAGCACCAGCGACAGCACGAAGAGAGCGATGGTGATCCACAGCCCGTGCCAGAACTCATAATCGGAGATCAGCTTGGAATAATTGGCAAGGCCCGCAAAGGACTGCTTGCCGGTCGAGGAAAATGTCTGGAAGCCAAGCCAGATCGTATAGACGACCGGAAACGCGATCATTGCGACCGTGAAGATCACGGCCGGCGCCGATAGCGCCGCCATTTCCAGCTTCTGCCGGTCCTGCGTGAGTGTCGCAGCCGAGTCAGACATCCGTTCGCGTCCTCAGTGTGTGGGGAAATGCCGGCAGGCAGCGAGCCTGCCGGCATGAAGCCGTTACTTCTGGGCGATCAGCGCATCGAGCGCCTTGTCGGCATCCGCGCAGGCCTGGTCGATCGGCTTCTGCTTGAGGATCAGGTCCTGCACCGCCTGGCCGATGAACTCGCGCGATGCCGGATTGGCAACGATGGGATAGCCGACCTCGGAGGAGCCCTTGCTGGCGAGCACGTCGAGCGCGGCCTGCCATTGCTTGCGCACCGGCTCCTCATCGATCCACTTGCGATATTCGGGATCCTTGGCGACCGACGGACGCGGCGGGGCAATGCCCTGGAGCGCCATTTTCTTCTGCACCTCGGGGCTCGTCGCCCATTGCACGAAATACCAGGCCGCTTCCGGCTGCTTGCTGTGTGAGGAGACTGCCATGCCCCAGCCGATCGTGGTCGGCACCTGGCCGGCCTCACCCGCCGGGAACGGCAGCAGGCCGGTATCCTTCAGGCGCGCGCCGCCTTCCATCACTGTGCGCAGTTCGTTCGACGATTCGAACGCCATCGCGGCGCGGCCGCTGCGATAGAGCGCGGAAATCTGCTGGAAGCTGTAGTTGACGACGCCGGGCGGTCCGAAATCGCGCAGCAACCGGCTATAGGTGTCGAGCGCCTCCTTGCCCTTGGCCGAGCAGAGATTCGACTTGCCGTTGGCGATATAGCTGCCGCCGACATTGTGCAGCATGTTGCTGAAGGTGTAGGCGACCGCGGGTTTGAGGCCGCGCGAGACGAACGGCGTCACCGCGCTGTCGCAAGCCTTGATCTTCACGGCGGCGGCCTCGACGTCCTTGATGGTCTTCGGCGCCTCGAGACCGCACTTCTTGAAGATGTCAGTGCGGTAATAGAAGATCGGCCCTTCGAGATTCATCGGCATACTGGTGAGCTTGCCATTGAAGGTCGCGGCCTTCAGCAGGGCCTGGCTCAGCCCGTTCGGATCGTAGTCCTTGGCGACGTCGTTCTTGGCCATCGCGGTGAGATCGCCGTACCAGCCGGCAGCGGCGAACTGCTCGCCCTCGCGCGAGGGCAGCGTCATGAACACGTCGACCTCGTCGCTGTTCGCGTTCATGACGGTGACCAGACGCTGGCGCATCTGCTGTTCCTGATAGCCATCGACCTTCAGGGTCATGCCGGTCAGCTTCTCGAAATCGGCCTTGTAGGTCAGCAGTGCCTGCGCGACCGGATTGTTGTTGGCGAGAAAGGCGACGGTCTTGCCCTTGAACTTCATCCAGTCAAAATCGGCGGCATGCGCCTGCGCACTGACGGCAATCGCGAGAACGGGCAACGCGACATGCGTCGCGAGCATCCTGGCCTTCATCGAAGTCTCCTCCCGGCCGGCCGCCTTAAGCTGGCGGACCATTTTGAACATGGTTGAGCGTCACTTGAAAACGGTTACAAAATAGACCTCACATCCGCCGTGTCAAGCGATGGACAGATCGCGCAATCTACGACAAATTTAGGCGTGTGCCACTACTATATGGCTCGCGACGCAGAATGTAACGTTACACTCATGAGATTGACCAACGTCAAGTCCGTCAAGCAGGGCATCCGCGCCGTCGCGGCGCGCGCCGGCGTGTCGACCGCCTCGGTGTCGCGCGCCCTGAACAATCCGAACGCGGTCAGCCCGTCCCTGCGCGCGCGAATCGAGCAGGCCATCGACGCGCTTGGCTACATCCCGCATGCGCCGGCGCGGATCCTGTCGTCGCGCCGCTCACGCACGCTTGGCGCGATCGTGCCGACGATCGACAACACGATGTTCGCGCGCGGCATCGCCTCGCTCCAGCAATATTTATCGTCAGTCGGGTACATGCTGTTCCTCACCACGAGCGGATATGATCTCGATGTCGAATTGCAGCAAGCGCGCAATCTGATCAGCCGCGGCGTCGATGGCCTCGTGCTGCGCGGCGATTGCCATCATGAGGCCTTGCGCAAGCTGCTTGCCGACAACAAGGTGCCCTTCATCAATGTCGGCATCTACCAGCCCGACAGGCCCTACCCTTGCGTTGGCACCGACAACGAAGCCGCAGCCCACCGCGCCGCCGCACATGTCATCGAGCTCGGTCACCGCCGTATCGGAATCGTCTCGGCGCTCCAGCGAAACAACGACCGCGCCAGCGCCCGCGTCGCCGGCTTTCGCCGCGCGCTGACCCAAAACGGCCTCGCGCTTCCTCCGCAATGGCACGTCGAGGTGCCCTATACGCTGGACGATGCGCGCGAGGCGGCACGCTATCTCCTCAACCTCAAGGACCGTCCGACGGCCGTGGTGTGCGGCAACGACGTCATCGCCTACGGCGTATTGCTCGAGGCGGAGCGCGACGGTTTCGCCGTGCCGCGCGACCTTTCAGTGGTCGGCTTCGACGACCTCGACTGGAGCCGGCATTTGCGGCCGAGCCTGACCACGATCCATGTTCCGACCGGAGAAACCTGGCAGCGCGCCGGCGAATATCTGGTGCGCAGCCTCGCCGGCGAGCAGACCATCATGCACCGCGAGATCGACTTCTCGCTCGTGGTCCGCGAATCGACGGCCTCACCGCCGAAATCCCTGAAGTGAGACCTTCCGATGAGTTCGAATTTTTCCCTCAAACCGGGCTTTCATGCCGTCGTGATCGGCGGCGCTGGCGACATTGGCGCCGCGATCAGCAATCAATTTTGCGATCTCGGTGCAACGGTGACGGCAACAGGCGCCAATGACGCCGATCTCGCCCGCACTCTCCTTAAGCCACGTGCCGGGCTCTCGCTCGCGGCGCTCGATGTCACCGACGACAACGCCGTCACGTCCTGTGCCCGGCAGCACAAGCGCGTGGACGCGCTGGTCAACTGCGCCGGAATTCTCGCGCGCGACAAGGAATTCGAGATCGAAACCTTCATGAAAGTGCTCGACGTCAATCTCACCGGCACGTTCCGGACCTGCATGGCGTTCCACCCCCTGCTCGCGGAGACGAAGGGCTCGATTGTCAACATCGCCTCGATGAACGCCACGCTGGCGTTGCCGCGGATCCCCGCCTATTGCGCCAGCAAAGGTGGCGTCGTGATGCTGACCAAGGCGCTGGCTTTGAAGTGGGCCGAAGAAGGCATCCGCGTCAATGCGGTGGCGCCCGGCTATATCGAAACGGCCATCAACGCCGCGGGCCGCACCGATGGTGCACACTATCAGCGCATTGCTGATCGCATTGCGTTCAAACGGTGGGGAAAGCCGGAAGACATTGCAGGTGCGGTCGCCTTCCTCTGCATGCCGGCCTCCCAATACGCCACCGGCACTGTTCTTGCCGTAGATGGCGGCTTCCTTGCGGGATGACCTAAGAAGGTCGGCTTCGCAGTCATTCCAACTTGCCGTGTGGATCTCTCTTGACCTCCCGGTGCACACGTCATGCACACGCCATTATCTAACCGACTGAAAGGCCCGCGGTCTCGCTCCAGTCCATCATGGGCCAATTTGGGCTAACTCCACCCAAGGACGGCGGAGTTGATCAAGAGCAACATGAATTGCGCCGACTTTCCTTTCCGCAAAGTAGTCGCTTCCGTTGCTCCGACATCAACATTCGAGAAGCCTCTCAAAACTCTTCAACCAACCTCACGCCGCACCTTAACTGCCGCATCGCACATGGCTTTCAGCTTCCCGAAGGCAGTTCTGCGTGGCATGTATTTCATGCCGCAATCCGGCGCCGGGATAAGACGATCGGCCGACACGTATTTGAGGCCGTTGCGAATGCGGTCGGCGACGGTATCGACGCTCTCGATCGCCGGATTGCCGAGGTCGAGCACGCCGAGCATGATCTTCTTCGACTAATCCTTGAGCACGCCGAGGTCGAGCTTCGGCTGCGCCGCCTCGATCGAGATCTGGTCGGCAATGGTGTCGTCGAGCTCGGCCAGGAACGAATAGCCGGCCGGCTTGTTTGACCCCGGCACGACCGCCGCATGGCCGAAGCAGAGATGGACGACGGCACGGTGATGCCATTTAGCGCGCGGTTGATCGCCTTCACGGCGTAGCGCTTGGCCAAATCCGGATTGTTACGCACCCAGGCCTCGTCGAGCTGGATCACGTCCGCGCCCGCTCTCTGCAGGTCGAGCACCTCTGCATTGACGGCCTCGGCGAGAGCCATCGCGAGCTCTTCGTCGTCCTTGTAGAATTCGTTCTTGGCCTGCTGGCTCATGGTGAACGGGTCCGGCAACGTGATCCTGGCGGCGCGGTCGGTATTCTCACGCAGGAACTGCATGTCGTGCAGCTCCACTGGAGCCCGACGTTTGACGGGACCAACGACGCGCGGCACCGGCGTCGGGGTGTTGCCGGTGCGCGCCACGATCATCGCGGGATTGTCTCCATCGATACCGTCGAGCGCGGTGGCGAAACGATTGGAGTAGCTCTCGCGGCGGATCGCGCCGTCGGTCACGATGTCAATCCCGGCGCGCTCCATGTCGCGGATCGCGACGATGGTGGCATCGTCCTGGGCTTCTTCCAGAAGCTCCGCCGGCAACCGCCACATGTCATGCAGGCGGGTGCGCGGCACCACCTTCGACAGCATGGCTCCAAACGGACGTTACCGCCCTAGTTGGGCGCTTGTTCAAATACCGTCAGAGATTAGGAGCGCGCTAGTCCAGTCGTTCGATGGTTCACGTGCCGCCACCACAAATCTTAAGCTATAGGTGTCCACTGATCTGGGAAGGCTAGGAGTCCAGTTGGCGCTCTCGACGCGCGATATCGTCAGCGGTCATTGGCCACAACCCATTGACAGTCCCGTTTCCTGTTTGTGGTTATCCAGTCTGGGTGATCCGGAAGTGCGGTGGCGCGCCGGGCGGTCTTGACGCTCTTTGCGCGCGTCTGCGGTTGGCGCATCAAAAACAGCTAACTTCGAAGCAAAAGCGCATCGCTGATCTTCTCGGCCGCCATGATCACGGGGATGTTGGTATTGGCCGTCGGCAACCGCGGCATGATCGAGGCATCCCCCACGAAGATATTATCGCTGCCGATCACCAGCCCTTCTGGATCGACCACTGCCATAGGGTCGGTGGGATCGCCCATGCGGCAGGTCCCCACGGGGTGCCAGACGCCGAAAACGCTCTGCCGCACGAAAGCTTCGAGCGCGCGGTGGTCGGCAAGCGTGGCCTGGAAGGTCGTACCATTGAGCAGCGCGAGCCGGATCACGAGCTGCCGGAGGCCAACGGGTACGTCGAGCATCGGCCCGAGGATGGACGCGACGATGCGGTTGGCCGTGCCATACCGGCTCAGCCGCTTGATGCACGGGGAATACGAGGCCGGGAAGAAGTCGGCGGCTTCAGGATTAAGCGCGGGGTGAACGACGAGGCTCGCAAGCAGGCGCACGGACGCAATCATCCGTTCGAGATCACGCGGATCGGACAACAGGTCGAAATCGACAACGGGATAGGTCTTGGGATCGGGCGCTGCCAGCTTCAGTGATCCGCTCGAATACGGCCGGTTACACCAGAGGAAATAGAGGCCGAGCCGGGTGCCCAGAGCATGCCAGCCGCCGCGCGCCGATGCTGTTATGTACATGTCGGAGGGATCGCAGCCTAGATGTCCCGACGAGAAGCGCATCGCGGCGAAGTTCGGGCGGCGACGCGCCAGCGGCAGTCGCAGCCGGCGCGGCAAATATTGGCAGAACGTCAGAGCTGGATGATCGCGTAGATTGCTACCCACGCCCGCGAGATCAATGGCCACGGGGATGCCGAGCGCCTGGAGCGCAGCGCCCGGGCCGATTCCCGCCCGCATCAGGATTGCCGGCGATTGCAACGCGCCTGCGGTGAGGATCACGCGGCTGGCGCTAACGGCAAGCTTCTGCCCGCCGCGCGCGACCACGACCCTCGTCGCGCGACGCCTTTCAAGCTGAAGCTGCGCCACCTCGCTTTCGGCCCAGATCGTCAGGTTCGGCCGTGCCCGCGTTGCCGCATCGAGATAGCCGGCAGCGGACGAGACGCGCCGATCGTTGTGGTTCGAAAAGGCCGGCGGAAAAATGCCATCCTCGAACTCGGCGTTCTGGTCTTTCCGGAACGGCAAGCCGGTTGCCGACAACGCTTCTCCGACGGCTTTGCCAAACCGGGGCATCGCCTCGCGTGCGACGCGGCGGATCGGGATCGGTCCGCTCTTGCCGTGCAGCGGGCCGTTGAAATCGAGGTCGGTTTCGAGCTTGAGAAAATAGGGCAGCACATCCGCCCAGCCCCAGCCATGCGCGCCCAGATCGCGCCATTCGTCGTAGTCGCGCGGCAGGCCACGATTTGCCGACTGCACATTGATACTGGACCCGCCACCCATGACCCGGCCCTGCTCATAGGCGCGGACGACCGGCTTGCCCTCGGCATTGCGGCCGGCTACGGCCGAAAGGCCCGGCCAGATGTATTTGTCGCCAAAGAACAGCGGCATCGGATAGCTGTCGAGGATTTCCGGCGGCGTCGCTTCGGGCGGCGTGTCCATCCCGGCCTCAATCAGAAGCACGCGGCGGCTCACGTCCGCAGAAAGCCGGTTCGCGAGCACACACCCCGCCGATCCGCCGCCGACGATCACATCGTCGAAATGCAGCTCATCCATTCCCATCTCGTTTTGCAATTCGATGGATCGGCGCGGCCGTTGCGGCCGCGCCGATATAATCTAGCGAAAGTTGCCCTTGGTCTCGGGAATCACGATCGCCCCGATCAGGTAGATCACGAACACCCCCACCGCGAAGTAGGCTAGAGACATCGGAATCTCCGCGGGGCTGCCGCTCACCAGCGAGACGAAGGTCGGCATCATGCCGCCCAGCGCGAAGCCGATGTTCCAGGACAGGCCCGTGCCGCTGGCGCGCAGCGCGGTGGGGAAACGCTCGTTGAGGAAGATCAGCACCGGCGCGTATCCGGCATTGCCAATGAAGGCGATGGCAAACGCATAGAGCGTGATTTGCGTCGTGTCCTTGGTGGCAGCCAGGTTGAGATAGCAGAGCGGCAGCAGCACCGCCGCCAGCACGCCGATGATGAGGAACGTCTTCTTACGGCCGATGCGGTCGCTGAGCGCCCCCACCAGCACCGCGGAGCAGAACGCCGAGACACTCGCGCCCATCAGGATCAGCGATGAGGTTTGGTTCGGGACCGCATTAATGACTTTCAGGAAGCTCGGCAGATAGCCCGAGGTCAGATAGTAGCCGGCGCCGCCGCCGAAGGTGATCAGCAAATTAACCAACAAGACGCCCCGATACTCGCCGGAGAACACGTCCTTGACCGGCGCCTTCGAGACCTTCGCCTGCTTGTTGCCCTGCTGACGCTTGAGCTCCTTGAAATAGGGCGACTCCTCGAGATTGCGGAAGATGAACCAGCCGAGCAGCGAGCTCAGCAAGCCGGAGAAGAACATGAAGCGCCAGCCCCACACGGCGAAGGCATCGCCCGGGAAGATCGAGGACGTAATCAGGAAGATGAAGGACGCCAGCAGTGCGCCGATGCCGGCGCCGCCGCCGCCGACCAGTCCGGACATCGCGCCGCGCCAGTGCGCCGGCACAGACTCGGTGCCGATGGTGTGGGTGGACGCCACGACGCCGCCGACGAAGATGCCCTGCACCAGGCGCAGAATCAGGAAGATCACCGGCGCGATCACGCCGACTTGCGCGATGGTCGGCAGCAGGCCGAAGGCCGCCGTGCTGATGCCGACACCGACGATCGCGATCAGCATGGCCTGCTTGCGGCCGTGCACGTCGGCATAGTGACCGAACACCGCCGAGCCGAGCGGCCGCATCAACAGCGTCACGGCAAACGAGCCATAGACCGCGGCCAGCGACAGCGCCGCATTGCTCGATGGAAAGAACAGCGCGCCGACGACCGGCGCGACATATAATAGAATGAACAAATCAAACAGGTCGAGCGCCCATCCGAGCACCGAGGCGATGATCGCATTGACCATCTGCTTGTTGTCCGCCGAGCTTCGCGCACCCGCGACCGGCATATCCATCTCAGCCATGTTGTTTTACCTCCCCCGTTTTGATAGAGCCGCGGTCCGCGCCATTGCGAACCGCAGCAGTTCTTCCCGCGTATCAGCGGCCGGCGAATTTCGGCGGGCGCTTGTCGTTGAAGGCCTCGACGCCTTCCTTGAAGTCCTCCGACTGGCGCAGGCGGCTGTAGCAATGGCCTTCGAGCTCGATGGCGATGGCGAGCGTCGAATCCTCGGTGTCGTTGAGGAGTTTTTTCGCCGTGCGCTGCGCCAGCGGCGAGAACGTGCGGAGCTCGTCGACCAGCTTGTCGGTCGCCTTCTCCAGCTCGGCATCCGGCACGCATTCGGTGGCGATGCCCCAATCGAACGCCTGCTTGGCCGAGATGCGCTTGGAGCGCATCACGATGTCCTTGGTGCGGGTGATGCCGACCATCTTCTGCAGGCGCGCCGAACCGCCCGACCCCGGGATCTGGCCGAGCTTCTGCTCCGGCAATGCGTATTGCGTGGTCTCGGATGCGATACGGAAGTCACAGGCGAGCGACAGCTCGAAGCCGACGCCGAAGCAATAGCCCCGGTTGGCGACGATGACGGGCTTGGCGCAGCGCGCCGGTGCTGCGATGTTCCAGGCGAGCTTGGAGACGTGCTCGGGGCTCGCCTCCATGAAGCCGCCGATATTACCGCCGCTGGAGAAATGCTCGCCCTCGCCGCGCACCACAATGGTGCGGACGCGCGGATCCTCGTCGAGCGTCTCGAAGGTCAGCCGCAGCTGGTCGCGCTGCGGCATTGCCACGACGTTGTATGGCGGACGGCCCAGGATGATGTCGGCGCGCTCATGCGCCTCGTCGATCTCGACCTTGAACCCGTCGAGCTTAGCGAGCCGGGCATCGGCGAATGTGTAGGGTGACGGCATGTTGGCTTCCTTCTGTTGAGTGCGTGATGATCAGGCGGCGTCCGACGGCGGCTGGCGCTCGGCCTCGTATTCTCCGGCAACGAGCAGTCGCCGCAGCAGCTTGCCGACCGGCGATTTGGGAATCGCGTCGACGAATACGTAGCGGCGCGGCCGCTTGAAATTGGCGAGGCCCGAGGTGCGGCAGAACTGCTCGAGCTCGACATCCGACACCGGACGGTTGCGTTTCACGAAAGCCGCGACGACCTTGCCCCATTTTTCGTCGGTGACGCCGACCACCGCGACCTCGTCGACCGCCGGATGCAGCGACAGACAGCTCTCGATCTCGACCGGCGAGACGTTCTCGCCGCCGGTGATGATCATGTCGTCGACGCGCCCGGTGACGAACAGGTCGCCGTCGGGATCGACGAAGCCGGTGTCGCCGGTGAAATACCAGCCCTCGCGCAGCGACTTGGCATCCGCTTCAGGACGGCGCCAGTAACCTTCGAACGCCTCGTCGCCGGCAAGCGTTGCGATGATCTCGCCCTCCTCGCCGACCGCCGCAAGCTCCGCGACCGATCGCGCGCCTATGCGCACCACCTTGATGTGCTGGTTCAGCCCGGCCTTGCCCGCCGACCCCGGCTTTGCCGCGGCGTTCTGGTCGATGGTAAAGGTGTAGATCTCCGAGCTGCCGTAGTGATTGACGAACAGGTCCGGCTTGAACGCCTCGTTCAGTTTTTTCAGCAGTCCGTCGGTCATCGACGCGCCGGCGAAGCCGAGCTTGCGGACGCTGGACACGTTGGTCCCAGCAAAGGCCTCGTGATGCACGAGGTCGTGATAGAGCGTCGGCACCAGATACAGATTGGTGATCGCCTCTTGCTCGATCAGCGCCAGCGCCTGGCGGCTGTCATAGCGCGGCAGGCAGACGAAACTGCCGCCGATCAGCGACATCGCCAGGAGCGAGCGGACCCCCATGGTGTGATAGAGCGGCATCACGCCAAGCGTGCGCTCGCCGCGGCCGTAGAGGTTTTGTGCGACATGGGCGATCGCCGCGGCACGTTCGGCGCGATGCCGCCGCGGCACGCCCTTTGGCCGCGACGTCGTGCCGGAGGTGTAGAGCATGATCGACCAGGAGTCCGCGCCGATGCGCGGCTCGGCATCTGGCGCGGCGTCCCGGATCAGATCGGCGAAGCTCGTCGCTCCGCCTGTGCCAGGATCGACGGACACGCGCAGCAGCTTGCCCGCCAGCGCCGATCCCTGCACTGCCTCCGCGGAAATATCCTGATAGACAAGCGCGCAGGCTTCGGCGTTCTCGATGCAATAGTCGAGCTCGTCGGCCTTGGCCCGCCAGTTGATCGGGGTGATCACGAGACCCGCAAACTGGCAGGCCCAGTGCAGCGTCGCCGCCTCCCAGCGGTTCTGCAGCAGCGTGACGACGTGATCGCCCGGCCTGAGGCCGAGGCGGTCGAAGGATGCCGCGAGTGCGGAGATCTTGTCGTACCATTGCCGGTAGGTCAGGCGGAGATCGCCGTCGACCAATGCAATGGCGTGGGGATCGCGCGCGGCGCTGGCCATGAAGCTGCTGGCGAGATCAAGCATCGGACGTCTCTTTTTTGGATGAAGCAAGCTGGGCGGCGGCTTCCAGCGCCGCCTGGATGATCGGGGTGTAGCCGGTGCAACGGCACAGATGGCCGCTGAGGAGATCGCGGATCTCCGCTTCCGTCGGTGCCGGGTTCCTGGCGAGATAGTGGTCGAGCGACATCAAAATGCCTGCGGTACAGAAGCCACACTGGAGCGCGTGGTTGCGGCGGAACGCCTGCTGCAGCACGCCGAGCCGGTCCGCCGATGGCGCCAGCCCTTCGACCGTCTGGATCTCGCAGCCATCGACCTGCGCTGCGAGCGTCAGACAGGACCGCGTCAGCATGCCGTCGACGACGATGGTGCAGGCGCCGCAGACGCCGTGCTCGCAGCCGACATGGGTGCCGGTCGCACCAATCTGGTGACGCAGGAAGTCGGAGAGCAGCATGCGCGGCTCGGCTTCCGACTGGACGGGCTTGCCATTCAGCGTGAGGCGGACGGAATGGCGGGCATCTGCCTTGAGGCGGGTCATTGCAGCACCTCGCCGATCAGGTCGCGGCCGATCATGCGGACGAGGTCGCGGCGGTAACGTGCGGTGGCGTGAACGTCGTCGCGCGCACCGAGCTCGTAGGCGAAGGCGTTGAGGACATCGTCGAGCGCGCCGCCCTGCAGAGGCGGCCAATCCCGCGCGGTCGGGACGTCGGCGACACCGCCGACGGCGAGGCGCACGCCCGTGGCGGTCTTCATCGCGGCGCAAGCGACGATGGCGAAATCGCCGTGACGGCGCGCCACCTCGCGGAAGGCAACGCGCGATCCCTGGATAACAGGCAGCGAGATGCCCTCGATCAATTCATCGTCGCTGCGCGCCGTCAGCATCATGCCGGCGAAGAAGTCCTGGGCCGCGACGCGGCGCCGACGTTTGGCACTGCGCAAAAGCACCTCGCCGCCGAGCGCGACCAGAGCCAGCGGCATCTCAGCGCTAGGATCGGCATGCGCGAGCGAGCCGCAGATGGTGCCGCGGCTACGGGTCTGCATGTGCCCGACCCATGGCAGCGCCAGCGCCACCAGCGGCAGCGCCTCGGCCAGCTCCGGCCAGGCGAGCAGATCGGCCTGGCGCACGCCGGCGCCAATGACGACGGCATCGGCCTTCCGATCGATCTTGCGCAGCTCCTCGAGGCGCATGATGTCGATCAGGAGTTTTGGCTTGGCGAGCCGCATATTGAGCATCGCCATCAGCGACTGGCCGCCGGCGAGCACGCGCGCGTCGCCGCCTTGCTGCGCGAGTCCTTCGAGGACGTCGCCGACAGTCTCGGCGCGGAGATAATCGAATGCGGGCGGCTTCATCGGCGCCCCCCGAACAGGCTGACGAGTTTCGTCAGCACCGCGAACAGCGAGAAACCGCCGCCAGTTGCACTACCGCCGCCGGCCTTGCGGGCCAGCGCCGTGAAGAACTGGCCGATGATGACGCGTGTCGCACCATCGAGCAGGCGGCCGCCGATGCTGGCGACCTTGCCGCCGATCGCGGCGTCGTAGCTGTAGGTCAGCTTTGTTCCGCCGCTGCCGTCGGGCGCGAGCGTGATCCGTCCCTCGGCTTTGCCGAAGCCGAGCGCGCCGGTGGCCCCTCCGCGCACGGTCACCGCGCGCGGCGGATCGAGATCGAACAATTCCACATCGGCTCGATAACGCCCGCTGACGGGGCCGATGCCGAGGGTGACATCGGCGCGGAAATGCGTGTCGGTGATCCTGTCGACACGCTGGCAGCCGGGAATGACGGATTGCAGCGTATCCGGATCGAGCAGCATCGCCCAGACCTGCTCCGGCGCGCCCTGCACCGAGGCCTGCCCCTCGCCGCGCAGCCGCCGGTCGCCCTCGCGCACGGGCGCCGCGGCCGCACCGCCAGCGGGCGGCGGCGGTTCGGCACGGCGCACCATCTCTGCGAGCCGCGCCGGCACCAGCGGCAGCGTGACGTCGGCAACACCGAGCGCGTCCGCGACCGCATTGGCGATGCACACCGGCGTCGACATGCAATTGCCCTCGCCGACGCCTTTTGCGCCGAGCGGCGTGAACGGCGACGGCGTCTCCATGTGGATGATCTCAGGCTCCGGCACCTCGGTGGTGGTCGGCAGCAGATAGTCGGCGAACGTACCCGTGAGGAAACTGCCGTCCTCGGCGTAGGCATATTCCTCGTACAACGCAGCACCGAGCGCCTGGGCAAAACCGCCACGGATCTGGCCGTCGACCATGCCGGGATGTAAAATCGTGCCGCAGTCGTGCATGGTGACGTAGCGGTCGATCCGCGTCTCCAGCGTGGTGCGGTCAATCTCGACGCCGCAGAAATCGAAGATGAAGCCGTGGCAGAGCGAGGAGTTGATGCGGTCGTCCTCGTCCGGCGGCGTCAGCTCCGGCGGCGTCCAGAACACGGTCTCGCGGATGGTCTGGACGGCATCGTCGGGCAGCGAGCCGGGCGACCAGTGGCTGAGGGCCGCGACGCGCGAGAACGCGATCCGGTTTTCCGGATTGTGTTTCGAAGAAACGAAGCCCCTTGCGAACACGATGTCCGCAGCTTCGACGTTGAGCTGGCTGGCCGCGATGCGGGCAAGACGGCCCGCAACGCGTTCAGCCGCGACCTTCGCCGTACCGGCGACGGCCGCAGCAAAACGGCTGGCATAGTTGCCCGATGCAATCGACCAGGCGTCCTTCGCCGTGTCGATCTCGGTGTTGACGCGGATATCCTTTGGCTGAAGGCCGAAGACATCGGCGACTACCTGGGACAGCACGGTGCGATGGCCCTGCCCCTGAGGCACCGACGCCACGTGGACGGTGACGCTGCCGACCGGATCGAGCCCGACGGTGGCGGTCGCCTGCGCGCCGTTCTTCGGGCCTGCCTTGCGGCGCTCGGCCGCCGTCAGCACGGTGGTGATGTAGCCCATGTTGGAGACGCTGGGTTCGACCACGGCGGTGAAGCCGATGCCGTAGAGGCCGCCACGCGCCTGCACCTCGTCACGCTTCGCCCTGAGCTCCGCGAGCCTTCCCTGCTCGACGGCGCGCGTGATCGCTTCTTGATAGTCGCCGGAATCGAGCAGCGCGCCGGTCGCGGTGCGATAGGGAAACGCGCCGGCATCGATCAGATTGCGCTTGATGACATCGAGCGGATCGAGGCCGAGCACGATTGCGATCCGCTGCACCAGGCGCTCTAGCGCGAAATAGACCTGCGGTCCGCCGAAACCGCGGTTGAGGCCGGTCGGCGTCTTGTTGGTGACGACGACGCGGTTGCGGATTTTGACGTGGCGGATGTCGTAAGCGCCGGTCAGATTGCCGTGCATGCGGTAGAGCGTGGCCGGCTCGGGCGCGCGCAGATGCGCGCCGCAATCCTCGACCTGGTCCCAGTCGAGCGCGAGGATCTTTCCGTCGGTCGCGACCGCCGCGGCCAGCGTCGTTGCACGGTTGGTGGCCGATACCGATGCGGTGAGATGCTCTAGCCGGTCCTCGATCCATTTCACCGGCCGTCCCGTCACACGTGCGGCCGCCGCAATCAGCGCGATATAGGGAAACACGCCCTGCTTGACGCCAAAGCTGCCGCCGGAATCCGGCGGCGTGCGCAGCCGCAGCCGATTGCCAGGCACTTTGAGCGCACGCGCGATCACCGTGTGGATGCTGAACGGGCCCTGGAAATTGGCGAGCACCTCGAACGCATCTTCGCCGGCGTCATGCGAGGCCACGACGCCATAGGTCTCGATCGGCGTGCAGGAACTGCGGGGGTATTTGATATCGATGGAGAAGCGATGCGGCGCATCGGCGAAGGCCTTTTCAGGGTCGCCGTAGCTGAAGTGGCGATCGCTGGCGAGATTGCCGGGAAAGCCGTCGTGCAGCAGCGGTGCGCCGGGCGACAGCGTGCCGAGCGGATCGACGACAGCAGCGCGCGGGCGATATTCGACATTGACCAGCTCGGCTGCGTCCTCGGCGCGGGCGCGGTCGCTCGCTACGATCACAGCCACGGGCTCGCCGACATAGCGTACACGGTCCATCGCAATCGGCCAGCATTCGACCGGCGCCTTCACGCCGACGACGAGGCTGGTGGTAACGGCCTTGACGTCACTGCCGATCAGAATGGCCGCAACGCCCGGCAGGCGCTTGGCGGCTTCAACGTCTATGGAGAGAACATCGGCGTGCGCATGCGGCGAGCGCAGGATGGTCGCATGAAGCGTGCCAGGCTGAACGCCGAGATCGTCGATGAAGCGGCCATGGCCGCTGAGCAGCGCGGCATCCTCGACGCGTTCGATCGAGCGCCCGACCCATGGCTCATCGCCGCTTCCCGGATTTGCGGATTTGACCGCCTGTAACATGTCCCGGCATACCTCCCGACGCGCTCTATGACGCGGCGGTGACAGATGTCAGGACGGCAGGTGCGCGGGCCATACCGCCCGCTCTCACGACTTACCAAATCGTCTCATTCGAGCGCGTGCAGCGCAATATCAGCCCGCAAGATCAGCCCGCAAGACGCGAGACGTTGCGAAACTCGCGCGGGCTGACGCCGGCATGATCGCGGAAGAAGCGCGTAAAATGCGCCGGCTCCGGAAAGCCGAAACGCTCGCTGAGCTCACCGAGCGGCGTCTCCTCGCGCATCACCGCATCGAGCGCGCGCTCCATGCGGACGACGTTGAGATAGAGCTTTGGCGAGACGCCGAGCGAGGTCTCGAACAGACGGAAGAACTGGGCGCGCGAGAGGCCGGCGCCCTTCACGAACTGATCGACGTTGGCATGGGAATCGTGCGTCCGCATCACGTCCATCACGCGGCGGATGCGCCAGTCGCAGCTCACCGCGCTCATGCCGCGGATCGAGACCGGAAAGCTGCGCCACGGCGTGAAGCGCTCGATCACCGCGATCATGAGATCCGACAGGGTCTGCTCATGGGTGCGCACCGCATCCGGATTCGCCATCATTTCGGCCGCCAAATGCAACGTGAGCTGGCGGATGCGCCGCGATACCTCGCCTGACGGCCGCTCGAAAAAGCCCGGCGCGCCGCTCGCGGCCCAGCCGGGACGGAACTCCTTCAGCCATTCCGGCTCGATGTAGAGCGCCATGATGAGTGTGCGCGGACGGTTGGCGTCGTGCACATAGGCATGCGGCTTCCAGCCGTCGACCAGCACGGCGGCGGTGTCCGTGAGCGGCGTGACCCGGTCGCCGACCAGAAACTGGGTATCGGCGCCCTCGACCTTGAGCAGGACATGGCAGTGATGATGGGCGTGGCGGACCAGCGAACGGTCCATGTCGAGCAGAGCGACCCTGCCGAAAGCGCCATGAGCGATGCGCAGGGCCGTCGACATCAGTTCCTTCCTCCCGGCATTGCGCCCCAAAATGATTGGCTTGTTGGCGCGGCACTATAAGCAGCACCGGCTACATATTCCAACCGCGCACAAGGACGCAAGTTGCTCGCGGGCGGAAACCGGCTCACGTCCGCGTCTCCGCGAGGAGGCGCGCGACCGCGGCGCTCGGGTCAGCTTGCAGAGCGGTGGCCAGATCGACCTCCTCCTCGCCCTTGACGCGGATGCGCTTGAAGGCGAGCTCGGGCGCGCTGACCGGCGCGGTCGCATCGAGGCCCATCTTGGCGCTGATGCCATTGTCGGTGGTCGGATCGAGTTTCGAGCCGAGCGCGCCGGCGACGACCATGAGGTCGCGGTCGGCCTGGAAGCGCGTCGCCACCGCCCATTCGATCTCCTCCGATGAGGAAATGTCGACGTCCTTGTCGACCAAGACCACCTGCTTGATGTCGTAATGCGCGCCGAAGGCGCACATCATGATGTTCTTGGGCTCGCCATCGTTGGTCTTGTCCATTCTGATCGCGAGATGATAGCGGCAGGTGCCGCCGCGCGTGAGGCGGACGTCGAGCACATTTGGAAAACTGCGGCGCAAGTGCTGAAGCAGCGTCGCCTCGCGCGGCACGCCGCCGAGGATGAGATGCTCAAAACCGCCGCCGACGATGGTGTGGAAAATCGGCGCCATGCGATGCGTGATGGCATCAACCTCGATCACCTCGCGATTGGCGCGCGGACCGTAATATTGAGGGAATTCGCCGAACGGACCTTCCGGCTCGCGCACACCCTGCAGAATCCGCCCCTCGATCACGATTTCCGCATGGGCGGGCACTCGCACCGAATTGGTGCGGCATTTGACGACGTCCACGGGCGTGCCGAGCAGCGCGCCCGCAATCGCCATCTCGTCCTCGTCGAGCGCGGCAATCGCTTGCGAAGCCAGCATCAGCGCCGGATGCGCGCCGATCACGATCGCGATCTCCAGCGCCTGTCCCATCTCCTCCGTCATGCGATAATAGGAGAACGTATGCCGCGGCAGCAGCAGCACGCCGATGCGGTTCTTGCTGCTGATCTGGCAGCGGTGGATCGAGACGTTCTGCACGCCGGTCTTGGGATTGCGGGCGATCAGCAGACCGGCGGTGATGTAGGGACCACTGTCGCGCTCATTGTGCTTGGGGACCGGCAGCTGACGGAGCAGATCGACCTCGTCGTGCACGACCTCCTGCACCGGCCCGCTCGCGACCTCATGCGTCGGCAACGGGTTATTCGCCGCGGCCAGGAACCGCGGCAGCAGCTGGTCCTCGGTCACACCGATGGAATCGGCGACCCAGTCGCGACCGGCAAAGAGGTTGGCGACGACGGGAATATCGTGCCCATCGGGGCGCGGAAACAGCACCGCGCTGTCGCGCTCCAGGCGCTTGGCGATTGCGGCGAGCTCGTCAGCCAGCCCAATGCCCTCACGGGCAATCGCAAGCTTGCCGCGTTCGGCGAGATGGGCGAGCCAGGCGCGCAGATCGGCGGGCGAGCTCACACCTTTCGCGGCAACATTCTCCATTCGCATATGACGGTTCTTTCCTTTGTCTCAAAGTCAGGGCGCGATCTTGCGCAGCGACGGCGAGCGGCGCTTGAGCGCTTCATCTTCGCCCCAGCGGCGCACGATTCCGATATCGATGTCGAACAGGTCGAGCACGCGACCGACGGTGTGCTCGACCATGTCGTCGAGATTTTCGGGCTTGGCGTAGAAGGCCGGCACGGGCGGCGCGATGATCGCGCCCATCTCCGAGAGTGCCGTCATCGTCCTGAGATGGCCGGTGTGCAGCGGCGTCTCGCGCACCATCAGCACCAGGCGCCGGCGCTCCTTCAGCACGACATCGGCCGCGCGGGTGAGCAACGTCGTGGTCACGCCCGAGGCGATCTCGGACATCGAGCGCATCGAGCACGGCGCCACGATCATCCCTGCGGTACGGAACGACCCGCTCGAGATCGCCGAAGCCATGTCGTCGATGGCATAGTTGACATTGGCGAGTGCCCTCACCTCCGCGATCTTCAGGTCGGTCTCATAGGCAAAGGTCAGCTCGGCCGTCTTCGACATCACCAGATGGGTCTCGACGCCGGCATTGCGCAGCAGCTGCAGCAGGCGCACGCCATAGGTAACGCCCGAGGCGCCGGAAATGCCGATGATCATCCGCTTGGGCGTTGCGTCCTGCATATTTATGGTTTCGCTCCCGGGGTCACGCGGGTCCGCCGCGAGACTAGGCAATCCCATCCATCATCACAAATAATGATTGATTATATCATTCATCATTCGCGATGATGGTGCGGGGAGCAAGACCGGCGAGGAAGGACGGATCCGTGGAACTCAGGCAGATGCAATATTTCCTGTGCCTGGCCGAGGAGAAGAACGTCACCCGCGCCGCGCGCCAGCTCAACATCGTGCAGCCGGCGCTGAGCATGCAGATCGCGAAGCTCGAGGCCGAACTCGGCCAAAAACTGTTCGACCGCAGCGTCCAGGGTATGACGCTGACCAGCGCCGGCGAGGTATTGGTGCGGCTGACGGCACCGATCGTGCGCGATGCCGAGTATGCGCGGCAGGAGATGGCCCAGCTCGGCGGCCGCATCTCGGGCCGCGTCTCGGTCGGCCTCATTACCTCGGTGGCGCAGAGCACCATGGCGAGTTCGTCGGCGACCGTCGCCAGCCGCTATCCCGAGATCACGCTGTCGGCCTGCGAGGGCTATACCGAGACGCTGGTCGATTGGGTCAACACCGGTCAGCTCGATTTCGCGCTGATCAACGTGCCGCGCCGGAAAACGCCCCTCGCCGCGCATCACGTGATGGACGAGGAGATGGTGTTTGCCTATCGGAAGGACAGCCCGAACAGGCCGCCAGCCAAGCTGCGCTTCGACCACATCGCGAGGTTCGATCTGGTGCTGCCGTCGAAGCGTCACGGCCTGCGACTCATCCTCGACGAGCACGCCGCCGCCGCCGGCATTGACCTGAGGCCGCGGCTCGAGCTCGACACCCTGCCCGCGCTCTGCGACGTAATCGCGACCACCGATTTCGTTACGGTTTTGCCAACCATCGCGCTCCGGCAATCGCTTGCGAGCGGGACCATCCGGGCCCATCGCTTCGACGAACAAAGGATCGTGCGTTCGATCGCCTGGGTGCATCATCCGCGGCGCGCGGTGTCGGTCGCGGCCAAAGCCGTGCTCGACGTCATCAGCCACGATCTGGCACAGGCCGCAGCAGTGGTGAGAGAGTTCGTAGAGCCCGCTTCCAGCGGCAGACGGCCACGCAGGAAGACGATTTCCTGAATTCCGAACGCCGCTCGGACAAGATGTCGCGCTCATCCTAAAATGAGACGGGTTGGTAAGTTTCGAGACGAGCCAGCATGACGGTCACGTCAAGTCGCTGATTACGGTCCAGGCGCAGAAAATCGCGGCCTTGCGCTCCTCCCGGACTATTCTTGTCACGACGCTCCCAAGGTTCGCAGAACAAGACACGTCGGGAGATTCGGTCCGAGATGGCAAGGTTCGGTCACAGCAAGATCACGGGCGGCACCAGGCGGCACGTTGAGGGATTTCATCCTGACCGCAGGTCTCTGCTCTCGCTCGGCGTAGGCGCGGCTCTCTCCGCCACCGGACTGCATCCTGCGCAAGCGCAAGACTATCCCGCGCGTCCAATCCAGGTGCTCGTGCCCTTCGCCGGCGGCAGCGCCAGCGACGTCATCACGCGCATCCTTCTCAACCGCATGTCGACGTCATTGGGACAAGCCTTCGTGGTGGACAATCGCCCTGGCGCCGGCGGCAATATCGGCACGGCGGCCGCGGCGCATGCTGCCGCGGACGGGTACACGTTGCTGATGAGCACGTCCGGCCCACTGGCTGCGAACAAGTCTCTCTATAAGGAGCTTCCCTACGAACCGCTGAAGGATCTCGCCCCGATCGGCCTGTTCGCGGCGCTACCGAATGTCGTCGTGATCAATTCGAGGCTGCCGCCGAAATCCCTGCGCGAGCTGATCGAATACGCCAAGGAGCACCCTCGGGAGCTGAACTACGGAACGGTCGGCGTCGGCTCGTCGCAGCACCTGGCGGCCGCCTATTTCGAGCAGCTCACCGGCACCGAGATCACGCACGTTCCCTATCGCAACATCGCCGCATACACGCCGGACTTCATCGCGGGTCAGGTCCCGCTCGGCTTCCAGCTGCTGCCGAACGTCATCGGCCTGATCCGGAACGGCGATGCGCGTCCGCTCGCGGTCGCCAGCGACAAGCGCATGACGGCCCTGCCGGACGTGCCAACCGCAGCCGAGGCCGGCCTGAAGGATTACGAAAGTGCCGCTTGGTTAGCGCTGCTTGCTCCGGCGAATACGGACAAGACTGTCATCGACAAGCTCTACAAAGCCATGGTCGAAGCCGTGAACGATCCGAAGGTGCGCGCCCTCTTCGTCGAACAAGGGGCCGAGCCGCTGGTGATGGACCCGCAAGGTCTGAAGGATTTTATGACCTTGGAGGCCGCGAAATGGGCGACGATCATCAAAAAGATTGGCATCGAGCCGATGTGAATCGGAGGCTTCGCCTCGCGTGGCTACGGCCGTTTTGCACGCTATAATGCGCCATATTACTCTGCCCGCGGAAGCACGTGGAATCCACACACCGATCGGGGTTTAGTGGAAGCCGCAACTCGGGTCGACGCTATGAGAGGAAGTGCGAACATTCTCGCCAAACACGCCAAATTGCGCGGCAGCCGCCGACGACCACACAACTCCCACTTTATCATTTCGAACGCGGCTTCGTCGTTGATTTGCAAGCAAAATTCTCCACGCGTCACGGACAACCCCCGACGATATACCCGCTGCGATTTTTCGGTCTTGAATTCACAGAAAAATTCGAGCCGCTCGCAGCGCTGGCGGTCCGGGTACCTATCGGGGTCAATCGACTGATCGGCTCTGCCTAGGTAGCGAAGATGGCAGTGCGCGTACTGGCGCGGTGTAAATTCAAATACCGTCAGAGATTGGAAAGGCGCTCGGCCGCTCGCTCGGTCCGCACAGACAAAGGCGTTCTTGCCGAGAAGATGAATATTCCCTTGATGCCGCTGCCGTCGACCTCGCCGACCCACAAACAGACGTCTATCGGTGTGGCCAGCGGGATTATTTTCCGCGGAACACCGCCGGGCGACGCTCCACGAAAGACTGGATGCCTTCTTTCATGTCTTCGCTGCTGAAAACGCGGTGCTTGATCTTGGGGATATAATCGATCGCCGCTCTTTCGCCAGCCTCAATGTACTTCAGGGCGGCCTCTTTGGTTACCTGAATGCCGATCGGAGCGTTCTTGGCGATCAGACCAGCAATTTCCATCGCGCGGGGAATCTGCTGACCAGGAGCGACGACTTCCTGAACAAACCCGATTTTGTACGCCCGCGCCGCGCTGAACTCGTCGCACAAGAACAGGTGATACATCGCATCCCCCCATCCTGCCCGCGTCACGTACCGGAATGGGCGCCACCGAGCGGCGCGATCCCGCGCTTGGATTCCATTTGGCAGAACCGGGCGTCGTCGGTGGCCACAACGATGTCGCCGGCCAGAATCATTTCGATGCCAATCGTGAAACAGATCCCCTGCACGGCCGTCACGATCGGCTTACGACACCGGCTTTTCAGCGCGAACGCATCGATGTTGCCGGGCTTGATCTCGGTATTTCGGCCGTGGGTCCGAAGAACTTCGGCATATCAAGGCCTGCCGTGAAGTCCGGGCCGTCGGCGCAGAGCACACCGACCCAATAGTCGTCGGTGCGGTCGAGAAGCGTCATCGCATCCGACATCTGAGCCATCATCTGCGGGCTGAAAGAATTCCTCTTGGCCACGTTGCCGATGACGATCTTGAACACATGCCCATGCACCACGGTACGGATCTGACCGACTTGCGTCGTCTCGATCATTTGCTAGTCTCCGAATGCTCGTAGGCAACTGCGCGACGTTGCGCAGGATTAACCTGTCAATTTGCTCAGCTCAGCGCCGCAAACGCAGTCCGTTCAAAAGCCATCAGTTCTTCCGTCCGTCCGTCGCGTATCTTCAGCAGCCACTGCGGATCCTGAAGCAGCGCCCGCCCCGCCGCGACGAGATCGAACTCCTCGCGATCGAGGCGGCGGATCAACTCGTCGAGGGATGCCGGACGGGAGCTCTCTCCGCCGTACGCTGCGATGAACTCGCCGGTCAGGCCGACCGATCCGACCGAGATCGTCGGCACACCCGTCACCTTCTTGGCCCACCCCGCGAAGTTCAAATCCGAGCCATCAAACTCGGGCTCCCAGAAGCGCCGCTGTGAGCAATGCAGAACGTCAACTCCGGCGTCGACCAATGGTCTTAGCCACTCTTCCAGCGCCCGAGGCGTGTCGGCGAGCTTCACCTCATAGTCCTGCTGCTTCCACTGGCTGATCCGCAGCAGTATCGGATAGTCTGGTCCCACGGCTTGGCGCACCGCGTGGACGATATCAGCGGCAAACCGGGCCCGGCCTGGCAGATCCTTGCCTCCATAGGCATCCTCGCGGCGATTGGTACCTTCCCAAAAGAACTGGTCGATCAGATAACCGTGCGCCCCATGCAATTCGACGGCATCAAACCCCAGGCGCCTCGCGGCAAGCGCGGCATCGGCGAACGCGCGAATAGCGTCCGCGATATCCTCTTCGCTCATCGGCTCCCCGAACTTCTTCTCGGGTCGAGCCAGACCAGACGGGCTGTCGTAGGCTGCAGGAGGCGACCAATTCTGGGCACGCGTGCGGACGGCCCCGACGTGCCATAGCTGCGGCGCCATGAGGCCCCCCGCACCATGCACCTCGTCTACCACGCGCCGCCACCCGGCCAACTCCTTCTCGCCATGAAAGCGGGGAACATTCGGATCGTTCAGGGATGCCGGACGATCCACGCCGGTCCCCTCCGATATGATGAACCCAACTGCTCCTTCGGCACGGCGGCGGTAATACTGCGCGACGTCTTCGGTTGGAATTCCGCCCGGCGAAAACGAGCGGGTCATCGGCGCCATCACGACCCGGTTCGGCAGGTTCAGGCCTTTCAGCTTGAAAGGCCGGAAAAGAACGTCGCTGGACATTGGTCCTCCATAGTTCGGCTGGTCGCCTTGCGGGCGCAGATCACCCGCATTGCGCCTTCAAACGGCCAATTCACTTGGTCTCGGCGCTGAGTACGTTACCGAATTGCTCCCACGTGGTGCCATTCCAACGCTGCAGTTGCAGCTGAGTGTACGCCATGCTGCTTTCCGGGCCCGTGTTGATCGTAGCGCCCGGCATGAGAGTGGGAAGCGACAGCCCGCGTATGCTCCGCGATTGCTTGACGATATTCTCGCGTGAGAGATCGTTGCCGCACTGCTTGAGCACCTGCTCCAGGATCTGTCCCTGCTGGGTACCAAACAGATAATTGTTATCGCCAATATCGGCGCCCGGCAGGTATTTGGCAAAGAAGTCGCGGTACCACTTCATGCCGGGATCGTCGGCCCACTTCTTGTCATTCGGGTCCTTGAAGATGGTCGCAGCGACTATGCCTATGGCCTTCTCCGGTCCCGCCGGGACGATGGTCGACGACACGGAGCTCGAAACGAGATTGATCAGGAACAGCGGCTTCCAACCGATCTCGTCGACTTTCTTGATGGCCTGCGCTGCGAATTTTGGCGTGCCGGCCACCAAAAAGGCCTCTGCGCCTGACGACTTCAGCGACACGACGTGAGAATCAATGGTCGGCTCGGTCACCTCGTAGGAGGACACGACGACTTTCTTGTCGAAATCGTCCTTCAGGTAGCCCTTGAATGCGTTGACGAAGTCCTTACCCAAATCGTCGTTCTGATACAGGATGGCAATCTTCGCGTCCGGACGGGTCTGGGTGATGTACTTCGCGTAGATCCGTCCCTCGGTGTCGTAGCTCGGCAATCCAGTCGTGGTCATCGGAAATTCAGCGAAATTCGTGAATTTGGTGACTCCGCTCACGACAAACAGATGGGGTACTTTCTTCGCGTTGACGTACCTGATGGTGGCGCTGATGCCGGGCGTGCCCAACGGACCGAACAGGAAGGCAACCTCATCGCTCTCGATGAGTTTTCTGGTCTGCTCTACCGTCTTGGGAGGGCTGTAACCATCATCGTAGGTGCGAGATTGATTTTCCGTCCGTTGATGCCGCCACGCTCGTTGAGCGAATTGACGTAGGCGATCATGCCCTTTCCGGTGTTGCCGAGCGGGGAGGCGGGGCCGCTAAACGGAAAGGTCGCCCCTATCTTCACCTCGGATTCGGTGACCCCCGGCGTTTCCGCACGAGCCGACGCGCCCCCTACAGATACCGCGAGCGCAGTCGCAATGATGATCTTCCCAAACATCGACATCTCTCCTCCCGGCGACGGCTCGCGCCGCTTCTCGATTTCTTCTCCCAGCGATCCAAGCTTGTTCTGAACGCCCTGGTTATCTTCCCTGCATGCGTCAGACCGCAGCCGCCACATCGGACCTGGTTGCGACCGCCGGCGCGGTCGCCATCTCGCGCAATTTGTGTTTGAGTATCTTGCCGGTGGAGGCCGATGGCAGAGCCTCGAGCACGATCACCTCGGTCGGACGCTTGTACGATGCGAGCTGTTGAGCCGAGTACGACTTCAGGTCCTCGGCGCTGAGGCGTGCGCCGGGAAGAAGCTGCACGAACGCGACGACCTCCTCGTTGCCGTCGACCGATCGTCCAACGACGGCCGATTGCACAACCTTGTCGTGCGAGTTCAGCACAGCCTCCACCTCGGCGGGGTAAACGTTGAAGCCGGAGCGGATGATCAGTTCCTTGGTGCGGCCGGCGATATACAGATGCCCCTCGCCGTTGACCCGGGCGAGGTCCCCCGTGTTGAACCATCCCTGGTGGTCGATCGCGGCCGCCGTCAATTCCGGAGCGCGATAGTAGCCGAGCATTACATTGGGGCCCCGGACGTGCAATTCGCCGACCTCACCGGTCGCGACTTTGTTGCCTTGCATGTCCACGATCCGGTGCTCGATACCGGGAAGAAAGGGGCCAACTGACTCGTCTGTGACAGGATGCTCTGAACGGACACCCGACAAGCCCGGAGAGCATTCGGTGATGCCGTAATTGTTCAAGAGCGGGATTCCAAACTCGTCCTCGATCCGCTTTTTCAGATCGAGGTCGAGGGGAGCGCCGGCGACAGACATGAGCCGCAACCTGCCCCGTTCGAGCCGTTGGATACACTTGACAGCCTTGTATTCTAGCAAACGCTGATATGTGGCGGGCACGCCGAACAGGCTCGTAATACCCTCCTCGGCTATGGCATGTGCCAGCGCAGCCGGGTCGGCCTTGGCTACGACGTGCAGGGTGCTGCCATGCATCAGCGTTGCAATCAGCAGAATCGAATAGCCGACGATGTGGGACATTGGCAGCACACCATAGATGCGGTCGGCCGGATCGTTCTTGCGCAGCAGCCCCGAAACCCTCCCGGTGAAGAGGAGGTTGCGGTGGCTCAACATGACTCCCTTCGGGGCACCGGTCGTGCCCGATGTGTAAAGAAGACCCGCAATCTGCCGCGCGCCATCCTTCTCGACCGGCTCCGGCTTCGCATCGGCATTGAGAGGACCGATGCCAATTCCGCCAAACGGCCCCACGGCGCTGATCTTGGCCCCGATGCGGCTGGCGTGATTGGCGGCTTCCTTCGAGAGCGCCGCGTTGAACAGCACGCGCCTGGCGCCGCTGTGCGTGCCGATCTGGTCGATCTCCCGGGCCGAGAGGCGGGGATTGACCGCGATGCCCCACGCATCGAGCTTGCTGGTCGCAAAGAGCATCGCGCCCAGAGCCACGCTGTTCTCGCTCGCAATCATCACGCGATCGCCGGGCCTGATCCCCAAACCGGAAAGATCGTTCGCCGCAGCGTCGACGGCTTCCGAGAACTGGCGGTAACTCCACGAACGCCCGCCTTCCACGAAGGCCGGATGATCCGGGATGTCCCGCACGAAGGGCGCGTAGACCTCGTGTACCCTGGACGGCAGTCCATCCAGCAACTCGGCCGCAGTGATATCGTCCACGCTCCTCATGCCGTCCTCCCTGGTGCTGTGTTTTTGAGAGCGCAGAGCGGCCCGCTTCGAACGGGAGGGTCCGCACTGTCACTCCATCTGCCGATCAGTAAATCGTTCCAAAACAGAACTGTCAACACGAACGACTGTGCAACACGCCTCAGATACCAGTTCTGTTGGTGCAATGCCATAATTCCTATTTGGAATTTTTATCTCTCGGCGGAGATCGTTCGGTGAATCCGCAAGGTGGCACCGGCTCGAAAGAGCAGAGTGCCCGTTCGAACGGAGCTGCGGTGATCAGTGCTCGGAGTCTGCTGATCCTGGTTCCAACGCTTGCGCTACCGCTCAGGTTTGAGAAGCTTCTGTCGGGACTTGGCATGCGTTCGTCGGGTTGAGAGTTCGCGCCTCCAGACTCACCATTTCTCGACCCACGGCCGGAGCACGACTTCGAACGCCCAGGTCGACCGATGCTGCCGATGAAGCTGCAGATAGGTTTTCGCGATGTGGTCGGGGTCGGCCATATTGTCCTCGACAGTCGTCCCTGCCAGCCGATGCGCGCGAGTGCCGTCCTCCTGGGTCCAGCCGATCGCGGCGTCGATCGGCACACTCGCTATGTGGACGCCCTGCGGCATCAGTTCTCTTGCCATGCTTTGCGCGAGTGCGGACTTGGCATGACATGCCATTGCAAACGCGCCACTTGAGGGGAAGCCCTTGAGCGCCGCGCTGGCGTTCGTGAAGATGATCGTTCCTCTCGCGCCGTTGCCGTCGGGTTCATTTCCGAGCATGAGCCGAGCTGCTTGTTGACCGACCAAAAACGCGCTGAACGCCGCGTTTCGAAGGGTTGCGAGCACCATGACCGGGTCGGCTTCGATCACGTTCTTGCGGAAAATGCCGGGAACCCGGCCGTCGATGTTGTGAACGACAAGCCTTGGCGTTCCGATGTCTTGAACGACATTATCGAACAGCCGTGCCACGGCTGCCGGTTCGCTTGCATCGCAGGCGTACCGGCGCACGCCAGACGTCTTCTCGAGAGTTTCAAGCACCGCTTTTTCGGGATTCCTGGCTGCAACACCGACACGCATGCCGCTTTCCGCGAACAGCCTGGCGCAACTCGAGCTGATACCCGGGCCGCCGCCGACAATGAGAGCAACAAGCTGGGCGGAAGTCTGGGTGTCGCGGTTGGATTGAGTCATGTTACTGCCTCCGATGCGTTTGGTGACCTATTGCTTCACTGCAGTGACGACATTGTCCTTCGCGCCCGGCATCGCAATTCACTCAGCGGGTTTCACCTGTAACTGGGAGAACGTTTCTCAATGAAAGCTCGCACGGCTTCGGCGTGTTGCGTAGTCCCTGCCGCAAGTACCATCCGCTCGGCCTCCTGATCCAATGACGTCAGGAAATCAGCCGACAGCGCAAGATCCAGATTATCCTTGATAGAGGCAAATGCGCTCCCCGGACCGTTCGCCAACATCCTTGCCACTGCAAATGCTTCCTGTTGCAGTTCAGAATCGGACACCACGCGATTTACCAGCCCCAGTGCCTCACAACGGCGTGCATCGAGCCGTTCGGACAAATACATGAGTTCGCGAGCACGCGACGTTCCGGCCAACCGGGTCAATAGCCACGAAATGCCGTAATCGCCGGTCAGCGCAATCTTGGCGTACCCAGTCGTCATGATGGCGGATTCGGCTGCAATACGAATGTCACAAGCGAGCGCGATGGCAAGTCCGGCGCCAGCCGCCGCTCCCGGCAAAGCCGCGATGGTGGGCTTGCGCACCGAGACAAGTACGCCGGTGAGGGTTCGCTGACGATCCCTTAATCGCTCGACCTTCTCGCTGACTGACATGGCCGGTGCTGCAGTGTTGCTGCCCATCCCTTTGACGTCGCCGCCCGAACAGAAGGCGGTACCCGCGC
Organism: Bradyrhizobium sp. WSM4874; assembly: GCF_055811835.1. Classification (NCBI taxonomy): domain Bacteria; kingdom Pseudomonadati; phylum Pseudomonadota; class Alphaproteobacteria; order Hyphomicrobiales; family Nitrobacteraceae; genus Bradyrhizobium; species Bradyrhizobium sp. WSM4874. The sequence goes on along the minus strand of NZ_JBVVPR010000001.1, from coordinate 240,341 downwards.
CGGTAATCAGCAATGCTCCGACGTCCGGATCGTCACCGTTGCGCTTGATCATCCGACGCAACGCCGGCGTGAGATGATCGGACAGCGAATTTCGTGCCGCCGGTCGGTTCAAAGTGATCACGGCGACGCGGTCCCGAATCACACACAGCAGTTCGTCCGTTCCGGTATCGATTGAGATTGATTCATCCGCCATGTCATGTCCTTTCAAGTTTCGCGCAGAGCTCTCCAAATGACGAAGCGCGCACTACGGGTGATCGTTCTCGCGTCAGCCAGGGACTACCAATTTTCGCGGAATGGCCGCAGCTCGGTAAGAAACGACCAGGCCGATCGGCCCTGACCGTAGAGATGAAATAGTTCTTCAGCGATCGCTTCAGGCCTGATGAAAACTTCATCTGGTTTGTCGCTCATCCGCGCGCGCATACGAGGGGTGTCGATCACGGCGTCGATGAGGACATAAAAGACGTGGACGCCGAGAGGTCCCACCTCACGCGCAATCGATTCAGCCAGAATGCGCTGCGCCGCCTTTGTCGGCGCGAAGCCGGCGAAATTGGCTTTGCCCCGGATCGACGACGTGTTTCCGGTCACCAGGATAGCGCCCTTGCCTCGGTCGATCATGTCAGGAGCCACTTCGCGCGCGAGGTACAACAAGCCCATTACGTTGACCTCGAAATTGCCCTTGAGCATCTTCGGATCGATCTCGCGAAAACTGCCCCAGCCGCCTCCTACTGCGTTGTGAATGAGAACCTCGGCCGCGCCAAAGCGGTGCTTTATATCGCAGACCGCGGCATGCACTTGGCCCTCATCTGAGACGTCGCAGGTCACCGCGTGCACGTCCGGGAGCTCTTGCGCAAGGCGATTGATGAGCTCCGCTGATCGAGCGAGCGCCATGACACGGAACCCGCCAGCGGAGAAGCGCCTGACGATGGCAGCTCCCGTGCCGGGCCCCACCCCCGTCACGATCGCGATCGGTTTCTCGGTCATTTGACGCTCCCTTCGAGCTATTGTGCGGCTGCTCTCATATGAATTCGCTCGGACTGCGACTGATAGGCGGCCGCTTCCTGCGCAGACACCAGGGCCAGACGAACCGCAACATTCTTGTGGTAGGGCGTACCGGCAATGGGATCGCGGTTACCACTCTCTGTGAGCAGATTGATACGTGGCCCGTTGATCAGTCGCTCTCCGTCGGACGCGGGGTACGCCTGACCGTAGCCGTGCGGGAGCGCGAGCTGCCCATTCCGCATGCCGTCGTCGACCTTACAGCGCACCACGAGCCGCCCGACCATCGACTCAACGGCGACCCAGTCGCCATCCTTCGCGCCCAACTCGCTCAAGTCGCTCGAATTGATCAACAAGGCGCCGTCCGGATCTTCGCGACGCCACGCGGGATCGCGAAAGATCTGGTTGGCATTGAACATACGGCGGCCACCAGCCGCCAGCATGAACGGGAACTCCTTTGGCGCGCCCGCGGCTTGCGGATCGAGACGCGCCAACCATTCCAACATCTGCGGGACGACCAGCCGGACCTTGCGATCCGAATGGCCGATCAATGACCAGACCTCGTCATAGTCGTGGCGTGTAATGGCCGTGCCCTGCCGGGCGGACACGATCGTATCGAACAGGAGGTCGCCGAGCTGATCATCCGCCACGTCGTCCGATGCGCCGATCGCCCGCCGCACCGCTTGCGGTGTTCGTTTCGCGCAAGCCAGTGCCGCGCTCCACATAGGCGCCGCGGCCGCCGTACCATCCGGAAGCGTCTGCCCCAGCGTATGGTAGAGCACAAGGGCAGGCACTGCCGCAGGGTTTTCCCCGATGAAAGCACGAAAGGCCGCGGCGAATTCCGGTCGCGAGCGCCGTGCTATCTCGCGCAGCGGCGCGAGCACATTATCGCCCGGCAGAAGCCCCAGGGCGACGGCCAGCCGCGTGTAGATCTCAGGCTCCGGCAAGGTGCCGGCAAGCGGCGGCAAGGCAGCCGCACGAACCTGGAAATAGTTCGTCGGAAACTCGAAGTTGAACAGGGTAAACTCTGTCTTCTCAAATTGCGAAGACGCCGGGAGAACGTAGTGCGCGAGCCGCGCGGTTTCGGTCATCGCAACGTCGACCACGACGCATAGGTCGAGCGAGCGTAACGCACGTTCTACCGCCTCGGTGTTTGCCGCCGTATTGGCAGGGTTGGAACTGTCGATCCAGACGCAACACAACCGGTCGGGATGGTCATTGAGCACCGCTTCAGGGAAGATGTTGGGAGGCAACAGGCCCCCAATAATCGCGTCGCCAGTCGGCGCGAACGTCTGGTTCGGTGAATTGCCCCACAGAGGTTGAAGCCAGCTATGCAATTGGTTTGTACCTTTTCGGCCGAAATTTCCGGAAAGCATGATCAAGAGCTTCTCGAGATAGGAGTTGAGTGTCGAGTTGATGCCTTGCTGAATGCCGAGCTCGACCCGCACCACCATGGCCTTCGCGGCCGCAATCATCGCGGCGCAACGCTCCAGATCCGCAATCGAGATATCGGCAGCGGCGGCCCATTCTTCGACAGGGATGTTCAGCAGCGCCTGCTTCACGTCCGCGAAGCCGATCGTGTGCTCCTGAATGAAGGCATGGTCGATCCTGTCGGAACGGATTAGCGTTGCCAGCAATGCGCCAAGGAGAAACGAGTCGGTGCCGGGGCGGACCGCGAGATGCAGATCCGCCATTTCCGCGGTTTCGGTTCGCCGGGGATCAATGACGATCAGCTTGCGTTCGGGATCCTTGCGAATTTGATTGAGATGATCGCGCGCATTGGGGAAGCCGTGGGCGATCCACGGATTTGCACCGATGACAAGCAGAAGATCGCAATGATGGACATCCTCGGCGGTGTGACACGTCTGGCTGCCGAACATGTGGCCATTGACCCAGAAGTCGCCGGTCTTCTCCTGCGAAAGGGCGTTGAACACGCTGCGCGAACCCAGCGCGCGCAATAATCCGCTGGCATAGGCGCCGCCGGCGTGGTTGCCCTGCCCGCCACCGCCGTAAAGGGCAATAGTCTTTCCGCCATGCTTGTCCACGATCTCGCGCAGCCGCGCCGCGATTTCCGCGATCGCCACGTCCCACTCGATTTCGTCGAAGCCTCCGTCCGCGCGCCGACGTAACGGCTTGGTCAGCCGATCCTTGTGATGGGCATAATAGGGAATCCGGGTCGCCTTGTTGCAGAGATAGCCCTGTGATTTCGGGCTCGAACGGTCGCCTCGCACTTTCTCGAGGCGCTCGTTGTTCACGAACACCTCGATCCCGCAATTGATGTAACACAGGTTGCAGGCTGTTTTGAGCCACTTGCCGGCCGTCATCGTGACCTCCCTGGTATTGTTATTTGTCGCAGCGCATCGTCGTTGTCGCCCGACGCCGAGGCTTTTGAGTCCGGCCACTGGCAGTCATGCGTCCCGCAGCGAGAATTCCGTCGGAAAGCTTCCCAGCACCAACAGCACGCGACAGCACGATTGATCCAACCAACGTTGCGATAGCGCCGGTCGCGATTTGGCGGGCCTGTCGAGGCGGCTGATCGGGAAGCAGTTCGACAAAGACGTCGATCATCTTCTCCAGCTTGTCGGCAAACGCCTGCTGCTCGCTCGAGCCCGATCGAGCGATATCGACAGCCAGGGTTGGAAGGGCGCAACCATGTTTGGGATTGTCTCGATGCCGCGGACTCAGATAGTCGGCAATCAAGGTCTCGAAGCGTTCGCCGTTGGCCGTGTCGTGCGTCAGCTTTTTCCAGCGCTCGGTCGTTTGGTCCATTGCAAAGGCGATCGCCTCGCCAACAAGCGCCTCACGCGACTCGAAATGATTGTAGAAGCCGCCATGCGTCAGACCCGCAAGCTTCATCAAATCGATGACGCTAAGCCCTTTGGCGCCCTTCTGGCGCAAACCGTAAGAGGCATTTTCGACTATCCGACGGTGAGTCCGACGCCTGTGGTTTTCTCCGTAGCGCATCGCCACTCCGTTGCAAGCTCCCAAGAGGACCGGCTGTGCAACCGTACTCGCCCCCGGAACAATTCTGGAACCGCGCTTCCTTGAAGCCTGCGGCAGGATTTCATTGCAATGCCCACCATCTTATATGACTATCATCATATAACAACAGGTATCAGCAGGAGAGTTCGCGATGGCCGCCGTTTCCGATCCCGTCGTCATTGTTTCCGCCGCTCGCACGCCACTTGGGCGGTTCATGGGCGAGTTGTCGTCCGTGAGCGCCCACAAGCTCGGCGCTCACGTGATTGGCGCGGCGCTGGAGCGGGCGAAGCTCGCGCCTGAAAGGATCGACGAAGTATTTATGGGCAATGTGCTGCCGGCCGGCCAGGGCCAGGCTCCGGCACGCCAAGCCGCCCGCGGCGCCAAGCTGCCTGACGCCACTGGCGCTACGACCGTTAACAAGGTCTGCGGTTCCGGCATGAAGGCGACTATGCTCGCGCACGATATCATCAACGCGAGATCAGCGGAGATCGTGTTGTCCGGAGGAATGGAGAGCATGAGCAATGCTCCCTATCTGCTGGCGAAAGCGAGGGGTGGGTATCGCGCTGGGCACGACCGGATCATCGATCACATGCTCATGGACGGGCTGGAGGACGCCTATGAGACCGGGCGCTCGATGGGCGATTTCGGCGAGGCGACTGCGGAGGCCTATCAATTCACCCGCAAGGACTAGGACGCCTACGCGATCGAGACGTTGACCCGCGCGCGCAAGGCGGTCGAGGGCGGCGCGTTTAAGGCCGAGATCGTGCCAATTACACTGTCCGAAAAGGCCGGGCCGCGGATCATCGCCAATGACGAGCACCCGCTAAAGGTCGATCCCGCCAAGATCCCGGGGCTGAAAGCCGCGTTCCGCGCCAACGGCACTATCACGCCGGCCGCCTCCTCCGCCAATGCCGACGGTGCCGCAGCCCTCATTCTCGCAAAGCGCTCGCTGGCGGATCGCGACGGCCTCCCTGTGCTGGCCGAGATCAAGGGCCACGCCACCCACAGTCAGGAGCCGCAATGGTTCACCACGGCGCCGATCCCGGCGATTCGCAACCTGTTGGACAAGGTCGGCTGGAGCGTCGGCGACGTCGATCTGTTCGAGATCAACGAGGCCTTTGCCGTGGTGGCGATGGCGGCGCAGAAGGATCTCGGCATCCCCAGGGAGAAGCTGAACGTCAATGGCGGCGCCTGTGCGCTCGGTCACCCCATCGGCGCCACCGGCGCTCGATTGATCGTGACGCTATTGCATGCGCTCGAAGCCCAAAACCTCAAGCGGGGGGTGGCTGCACTCTGCATCGGAGGCGGTGAGGCTACCGCCATCGCGGTTGAGCGCATTGTCCGCCGATAGGACGGACCATCTCTGTGAACGGCACGGCGAGCAGAGCGAACCGCGATGCTCGCCGCATTGTCTGCCTATTCCCTATTACCGCGAAAGATCAAATGGCTGACCAGTGCGAAGCAATCGAGTCCGCGCCGCCGAGTGTTAATATCTCCGGCGCGCTGCCGATTGCAATCCTTTCCCTCCTGGCCGCCATGGGAACGCTTGCGACCAACATTTTGCTGCCTTCGCTGCCTCAAATTGCGATCTCATTGAATGTCACGAGTGCGGCGGTCACGTCCGCCATCACCGCGTTTCTTGCAGTGTTTGGGGTAGGCCAGCTTCTGGTCGGACCGCTTTCGGATCGCTACGGAAGACGCTGGCCGGTCCTGATCGGATTTGCCGTGTTCTTTGGCGGCAGCATTTGGTGCGGTTTGGCCAACGATTTACCTAATCTCTTGGCCGGCCGCATCGTGCAGGCTGCCGGCGCTTGCGCGACATCCGTGCTGTCTCGCGCCATCGCCCGCGACATGTTCAGTGGCGCGGCGCTGGCACGCGCGATGGCGCTGATCATGATCGTGATGTCAGCAGCTCCTGGATTCTCGCCCCTGCTTGGTGGCGCACTCGATCATAGTTTTGGCTGGCGCTCCGAATTCGTGCTGGTCGCGGCCTTTGCCGCTTTTAGCGCAATTGCTTACAGCATTGTCCTTGGCGAAACCCACAATTCGACCCGCACGCCGCTCAATCCCCTCGCTATCGCAAAGACCTATGCTGGCCTGATTGGCGACCGTCGTTTCGCTATCCCAGCTGCGACCTCAAGCCTAATCATGGGCGGGTTGTTCTCGATGTTTTCGGCTGCACCGCGCTTGTTCATCGAAGCGCTGCGCTTCACGCCAATCCAGCTCGGTCTCTTCTTCGCCGGAACCGTCTTTATCGTATTCGCCGCCGGTATACTCGCAACGAGATTGGCACCACGCTACGGGCTCGATGGCCCGATCCGGGCAGGCTTGTGGGCGACGGCCGCCAGCAGCCTTGCGATCCTGCTCATCTCGATGGTCGACCCGACTTTCTTGCCATTTCTAGGCGCGATGAGCGTATTTCTCCTCGGCATGGGCATTGTCAGTCCATTAGCCACCGCGCGAGCGCTGTCTCCATTCGGGGAGAAAGCCGGCGCGGCGTCGGCGCTGCTCGGCTTCTCGCAAATGATGACTGCCGCAATCGGAGTATGGCTTGCCGCCACGGTGTCGCATCAAGCGATGTTGGCGCTAGGCATCGTGTTGAGCACGTTTTCGCTGCTGGCTCTTTGCCTGTACGCGCGGCGCCGGGGGTCTTGATTGGCGTCAATCAAGTGCCGTGGAATTCCGGTTTGCTGCTGCCGGCGGCCGCTTCATCTCAAACATGTTTTCCGTCCTGACCTCGAGGTAATCTCCACCACGGCCGGCGCGCAGAATGGGACGCGCAAGTGCAGTGTTGTAGACGCCGTCCTCGATCAAGGACTTGTCGATGTATACCGCGACGACCTCGCCGAGCACGAACCACCCTTCTACCTTCTCGCCGCGCGCATTCGCCAACTGAGAGACGTCGACGACCTTGCATTCCATTGCCGCCCTGCTCTCGCCTACCCGCGGCACAGCGACGTGTCGCCCGGGTACTGGCGTAAGCCCTGCCGCTTCGAACTCGCTCACGCCGTGATCGAGAGGCGCCGCAGTCGTGTTCATGCGCTCGCCCAGATCCATCGTAACCAGATTCCAGACAAACTCCCGGGTCTCGCTGACGTTTTTGACGGTGTCCTTCCATGAAATAGAGGAGAACCCGATTATTGGAGGGTCGTAGAGAAACGCATTAAAGAAGCTGTACGGAGCAAGATTCAGCTGCCCGGCCGCATTCCGCGATGAAATCCAGCCAATCGGACGCGGCGCGACGATCGCGTTGAACGGATTGTGCCGGAGTCCGTGACCCTTCGAAGGCTCATAGTAGTGGAAGTCGGCCGGATCCATACATTCTCCTTCAAGGCTGCCGACAGTCGAGCCTGATCGATAGTAATCAACGCACGCTCGATCATGTGTGCGCAACTTCGTCAAGACATACGGTAGCAGCACAACCGTGGAAGCCCTTATGCAATCGCCCGGGCGACAGCCGGCCTGTGCTCGGCAGCATCGAGGAACCCGATCAGACGCTCCCGGATGATCTGCTCGGCCTCCATCATGATGCGGTCGATGAGCTCCTTCACCGTCGGGATGTCGTGGATCAGTCCGACCACCATGCCGCAGCTCCAGGCGCCCGCGTCCATATCGCCGTCGACCATCACCTTGGGGTAGACGCCCGCCACCTGCTCATGGATGTCCTCGATCTTGAGGCTGGCGCCCTTCTCGCGCTCAACTTCGAGCAGCTGATCGACACCCTTGTTCTTCAGCACGCGCTCGGTGTTGCGCAGCGCACGCATCACCAGCACCGTGTCGAGCTCGGTGGCTCCGACCAGGGCCCGCTTCACGTTGGCATGGACGGGCGCTTCCTTGGTTGCGACGAAGCGGGTCCCCATGTTCATCCCGGCGGCCCCCATCGACAGCGCGGCAACAAGGCTCCGCGCATCCGCCATGCCCCCCGAGGCCACGAACGGAATTCTCAGCTCATCCGCCGCGCGCGGCAGCAGGATCATGTTCGGGATGTCGTCCTCGCCGGGATGGCCGCCGCATTCGAAACCGTCGACGCTGACGGCATCGCAACCGATCTTCTCGGCTTTCAGCGAATGCCGTACCGAGGTGCATTTGTGGATCACCTTGATGCCAGCCGCCTTCAGTGCGGGCATGTACTGCTCGGGGCTGCGGCCGGCGGTCTCCACCGCCTTGACGCCGCCTTCCTTGATGGCGGCGATGTATTCCGGATAAGGCGGCGCGGTGAAGCTCGGCAGGAAGGTCAGGTTGACGCCGAACGGCTTGTCGGTCATGTCGCGGCAGCGCGCGATTTCCTTCGCCAGCAGCTCCGGCGTCCGCTGGGTCAGGCCCGTAATGATGCCGAGTCCGCCGGCGTTCGACACCGCGGCTGCCAACTCGGCAAAGCCGACGTAATGCATGCCGCCCTGGATGATCGGATGCTTGATGCCGAACAGTTCGGTAATTGCTGTCTTCACGTGCGCTTCTCCGCTTTCCGATTAGTTGACGATTTCGAACAGGCCGGCCGCGCCCATGCCGCCGCCGATGCACATGGTCACAACGCCGTACTTCGCCCTGCGCCGCCGCCCCTCGATCAGGATGTGGCCAGCGAGCCGGCTGCCGGTCATGCCGTAGGGATGACCGATCGCGATCGAGCCGCCATTCACATTGAGCTTGTCCGGATCGATGCCGAGCTTGTCGCGGCAGTAGATCACCTGGACGGCATAGGCCTCATTGAGCTCCCAGAGATCGATGTCATCGATCTTCAGGCCGTGGCGCTTGAGAAGGCGCGGGATCGCCGCTACCGGGCCGATGCCCATTTCGTCCGGCTCGACACCGGCGGCGACGAAGCCGCGGAAGATGCCGAGCGGATTCAGGCCCTTCTTGGCGGCGATCTTGTCGCTCATGATCACGCAGGCCGATGCGCCGTCGGAGAGCTGGCTGGCGTTGCCCGCCGTGATGGTCTTGCCCTCGAACACCGGCTTGATCTTCGCAAGGCCTTCCGCCGTGGTCTCGGGGCGCGGGCCTTCATCCTTCGAGAGCGTCACCTGCTGATAGGTGACCTCCTTGGTGTCCTTGTTGACGACGGCCATCCTGGTCGTGATCGGGACGATCTCATCATTGAAGCGGCCGGCCTGCACCGCGGCACCGATACGGCGCTGACATTCGAGACTGTATTCGTCCTGCCGGTCGCGGCCGATCTTGTAACGCTCGGCGACGACTTCCGCAGTGTCGAGCATCGACATGTACATGTCCGGCTTCATTGCCATCAGCTCGTCGTCGACCGCGTGGAACCTGTTCATGTGCTCGTTCTGCACCAGGCTGATCGATTCGATGCCGCCTCCGATTGCGATCTCGACGCCGTCCAGCATGATCGAGCGTGCCGCGACCGCTATGGCCTGCAGGCCGGAGGCGCACTGCCGATCGATCGTGGTGCCGGCGACGGTAACCGGCAGGCCGGCACGAATCGCCCCCTTGCGTGCGACGTTCATCACCATGGTGCCCTGTTGCATCGCGCAGCCCATCACCACGTCCTCGACCTCGCCGGGTTCGATCCCTGCGCGCCTGACCGCTTCAGCCATGACATGACCGGCCATGCTCGGTCCCTCGGTGTTGTTCAATGCACCCCGATAGGCCTTGCTGACACCGGTGCGGGCGGTGGAAACGATAACTGCCTCTGTCGTCATGCTTGCCTCTTTTGTTACGCAGCCGCGTCGAGCTGCACATAACGCAGCAAGTGGTGAGCGGGATCGCCAAACTGGATGTTGATGGAGGAGATTCGTTTGAAGTAATGGCCGACATTCAATTCGTCGGTCATGCCCATGCCGCCATGGAGCTGCACCGCCTGGTCGGCGATGAACCTGCCGGCATAGCCGATCTTCGACTTGACGCCGGACGCTAGGCGGGAGACGCCGCTCTCGCCGGCGCCCAGGCTGAGACTGAGATGCTGCATCAGGGAGAGCGCCTCCTGATGAGCGATGAACATGTCGACCATCCGGTGTTGCAGCACCTGGAAGCTGCCGATGGTGACGCCGAATTGCTTTCGGGTCTTGGAATATTCCAGAGTTGCGGAGTTCAGTTCGGCCATGGCGCCGACCGCCTCGGCACAGAGCGCGCCAATGGCCCTGTCACGGCAGGCTTCCAACAAGGCGACGCCCTCGCCCTCGCTGCCGAGCAACTCGCCGCGCACATCGCGGAAGGCGATCTCCGCGGCACGGCGGCCATCGATGGTCTTGAAGCTGCGCAGATCGAGATTGGCCGCCCGGGCGTCGACGACGAACAGGCTGACGCCGGCGCGATCGTCGCGCTTGCCAGCAGTCCGGGCGGAGACGATGAGATAATCGGCCCAGGGCGCGGCGATGACAGCGGTCTTCTCACCACTGAGGATGTAATCCTTGCCGTCGCGCCGCGCCGCAGTCGCGACATTGGCAAGATCGAAACGCGCGCCCTTTTCCGTCCAGGCCAGCGCCCAGATCTTCTGTCCGGCGATGATATCGGAAATCAACGCCTGCTTCTGCTCATCTGTCCCTGCATGCTCGATCAAGCCCCCGGCCAGAACGACCGTTTCGACGTACGGCTCCACGACGAGGTGGCGTCCGAACTCCTGGGCAACGATCATGGTGGAGAGCGGGCCGCCGCCGAGCCCGCCGCTCTCCTCCGAGAACGGCGCGGCAAGCAGGCCGAGCTCGGCAAAGCCGTTCCACTGCTTCCGACTCCATCCCTCTTCGCCGGTGACGATCTTGCGGCGCGCCTCGAAGCTGTATTGGTCGCGCAGCATGCGCTGTACGCTGGAGCGCAACAGTTCCTGCTCTTCCGTGAACTGGATATCCATCCGATCCTCTTGTCGCGCCTGTTGCTAGAGACCGAGCACTGCTTTGGCGATGATGTTGCGCTGGATCTCGTTCGATCCGCCGTAGATGCTGAGCTTGCGCGCGTTCAGGTACTTCTCCGTCGCGGTATGACCGTAATCGGGACCCGGCATGAACTGGTTTGCGCTCAGCGGCTGCTCGCGAAGCGCCAGCCCGTAATTTCCGATGGCACGGTGCGTCAGCTCGGTGATCCCCTGAAAGATCTCGGTGCCGCGGATCTTGAACAGCGAGGCCGCAGGACCCGGATCAATGCCGCGCGCCATCTGGGCAACAACGCGCAACTCGGTCGCCTCAAGCGCAAGCACGTCGAGCTCGATCCGACCGATCTCCTTGCGGAATTCGAGATGGGCCGGGTCGTCCGCTGTGATCTCCGCGTTCACGATCTTCTTCAGCCGGTCGAGATAGCGCGTCGACCGCCCGATACCGGCCATGCTGGTGCGCTCATTGCCCAGCAGGAATTTTGCATAGGTCCAGCCCTTGTTCTCCTCGCCGATCAAATTCTCGACGGGGACGCGGACGTCCTCGAGGAAGACGTCGTTGACCTCATGCGATCCGTCGATCGTGATAATCGGACGCACCGTGACGCCGGGCGATTTCATGTCGATCAGGAGGAACGAGATGCTCGCCTGAGGCTTTGCGCTCGCATCTGTGCGCACCAGGCAGAAGATCCAGTCGGCGTGCTGCGCCAACGTCGTCCAGGTCTTGTGGCCGTTGACGATGTAGTGGTCGCCGTCGCGAACGGCCTTGGTGCGAACGGTAGCGAGGTCCGAACCCGAGCCCGGCTCGGAATAGCCCTGGCACCACCAATCCTCACCCGACAGGATCCGCGGCAAGAACTTCTGCTTTTGCGCGTCGTTGCCGAAAGTGTAGATGACCGGCCCCACCATGGTGACGCTGAATGCCAACGGCGGCAGCGTGCCGGCCCGGCTCGTCTCCTGCTCGAAGATGAAACGTCGGGTAATCGACCAGCCGGGGCCGCCATATTCCCTGGGCCAGAGCGGCGCGATCCAGCCCTTTTTGTAGAGAATGCGATGCCAGAGCAACGATTGCTCTTTGGTGAGGTCGGTCTCCGGATTGGGGACCCGCATTTCCTTCGGATAGTTCTCGGCGATGAAAGCGCGCACCTCATCGCGGAAGGCGGCGTCTTCAGGAGACAGTGCGAGTTCCATCGAGGCGTCCTACCACTTCTCACCGAAGGGCCGGATTTCCAGCTCGAAGGTCCATGCGCTCTTCGGCTGCTGATAGAGCTGCCAATAGGACGTCGCGACCGAGGCCGGCGGCATCAGTGCATCGGGATCGTCAAGCGCATTGGGCCCGAGTGCTTCCAGGCGACGCTGCCGAACCCACTCGGTATCCACGCCGGAATCGATGATCAAGTGGGCGACATGGATATTCTTCGGGCCGAGTTCGCGCGCCATCGCCTGCGCCACAGCGCGCAGCCCGAATTTGGCGCTGGCAAAGGCGGCATAGCCGCTGCCACCGCGTAAGGAAGCAGTCGCGCCGGTGAAGAAAATGTTGCCCTGGCCGCGCGGCAGCATCAGCCGGGCCGCTTCGCGCCCGGCGAGAAAGCCCGAGTAGCAGGCCATCTCCCAGACCTTGCGGAACACGCGCTCGGTCGTGTCGAGAATTGGGAAGTTGACGTTGGCGCCGATGTTGAAGATGCAGACATCCAGAGGCGCGTGCTTGTCAGCGTCATTCAGGAAGGAGATGATCTCCTCCTCCTTGCGCGCGTCGAGTGAACGTGCGTGCACCTCGCCGCCGGCGGCCTCGATCTCCTTGACCAGCGGCGCCAGCTTGTCGCCGTTGCGGCGGCCCGCGAAGACGGTAAAGCCCTCGGAGGCAAATTTCTTGGCGATCTCGCCGCCGATGAAATCGCCCGCGCCGATCACGGCGACGGTTGCATTTCTCTTTTTCAAGGAACTTCTCCCGGTTAGGTTAGGCGCGCTGTGCGCAAAGCTGTTCTAGTGGCCCTGGAACGAGGAGCGCAATTTTGCGGCCGATGACGAGGCGCTCGTCCCCTCCCGTCTCGCTAGTACGCTGGTGAGGTTACCATGGGCAAAGGCGCAGTCATCAAGCGGCGTGGTTCGCTCCAAGCGTTTGGAAGCCTGGCGGCCGGCCGATCGATGGATGCGGCTCGCAACCCGACAGCAGTCTCGTCGAGGCCAAGCGCTTGCGACAGTTTCGCCACGACCAACCACCTCCCGCCTGAAGAACATCGACGCTTCCTCATCAATGCGCCTCGCGTCGAAACATGCGTTCTTTTTTAGAACTCGTCAATTGCTATTTTGCTCTCACAACCGGATCAGGAAATGGCAAGTTCACTGCCATAATCGCCAACCTGCGAGATCGCCGTTTACAACGCAGCTTCCTGCCATTACGCATAACGTATCAAATAAGAACTTATGGGAGGGGCGAGCATGGGAGAAAGTCGCGGGGTCGCGATGCTGGTCGGCGCGGGTGATGCCATCGGCGCTGCCGTTGCGCGGCGGTTTGCTAACGGCGGCTACACTGTCTGCATCTGCAGGCGCGATGCAGCCAAGTCCCAGGCGCTGGTGGATGAGCTCAGGGCGAAAGGCTGCGACATCCACGCATTCAGCGTCGATGCCCGCCAGGAAGCGGAGGTGCAGAAGCTGTTCGCGGACGTCGAACGCGACATCGGGCCGATCGAGATCTGTCTGTTCAATGCCGGATCGAACGTCAACAAGCCCCTGCTGGAGACCACCGAGAAGCTCTTCTTCAAAGCCTGGGAGCTGGCGTGCTACGCGGGCTTCCTGGTCGGACGTGAGGCCGCACGCGTCATGCTTCAGCGCGGACGCGGCACCATCTTTTTCACCGGCGCGACCGCAAGCATCCGCGGCAGCAAGGGGTTTGCCGCGTTCGCATCGGCAAAATTCGGTCTTCGCGCGCTGGCCCAAGCCATGGCGCGCGAGCTCGGGCCCAAGAACATTCACGTCGTCCATCTCATCATCGACGCCGGCGTCGATAGCGAAGCCATTCATCAGCGCATGAAGGCAGCCAAGGGGATCGAGGCCAGTGAAATCCCTCCCGACAGCCTGACCAAGACCTCCTCGATTGCGGAAGCGTATTGGTTTGCCCATCAGCAAAGCCGCGACGGCTGGACCCATGAACTCGATCTTCGCCCCTCTGTGGAGAAATGGTGACATGGGCGACAGTCCAGACCTCACTTTGTGGGGCGTCGGGACAAGCCGCACCGTTCGGCCGCACTGGGCGATGCACGAACTGGGCCTGCCCTACGAGATCAAGCCGATCGGCCCACGGACCGGCGAGACCAAGACCGCCGAATACACCAAGCTCAATCCGCGCCAGAAGATTCCGCTGCTGCAGGACGGTGACTTCCGCATCGGCGAGAGCGCCGCGATCGTCGCTTATCTGTCGCGCATGTACTCTACGCCGGAGCGCGCATTGATCCCTGAATCCACCCGCGACTATGCAGCGTGGCTGGAATGGTGCTTCTTCATCGTCACCGAGCTCGACTCGACCAGCCTGTATGTGATGCGCCGTCACAGCGCCGATGCGCTCGGCCCGATCTACGGCGTCGCACCGGAGGTCGTAGCTCAAGCCGCCGAATATTTTCGGGCGCAGCTTCGCCATGTCGAGGTCGCGCTGGCCGACGGCCGACATTTTATCATGGGCGAGCGATTCAGCAGCGCCGATATCCTGCTGACGACGTGCCTGGACTGGGCGGTCGCCTACGGTGTCGGCATCTGCGACAATGCGCTGCCTTATCTCGAGCGTATGCGAAGCCGGGAGGCTTACCAGCACGCGGCTGCGGCGAATGTTCCGGCAGCACCGATTACACCGGTGCCTGCCAAGGCTTGATCGCCGATCGCCGGACGAGGAAAGGGCGTCGGCCTAAACGGCCACGCGCAACGTGCGAGCAGCGACCATATCGTCGATCGCGCCATCATCGTAGCCAAGTTCGCGCAGTACCTCGCGCGAGTGCTCGCCCACGCGCGGGGCTGGGCCGCCGATCGCGGCCTGGTTGACCTCGAAGCGGGCCGCGGGCTTGGGCTGGCGCACACGGCCGACCTTCGGCTGATCGAACTCCGCGATGATCCCGCGCGCCACGACCTGCTCATTGTGGATGATCTCGCCGCGCCGCAGGATCGGCGCGCAAGGCACATCCGCGACGTCCAGACGCTCCAGCCATTCGGCGGTCGTGTGCTGGCCGATATACTCCGCCATCTTGTTGATGCGCGCCGTCGCATTGACCGAACGTGCCGAGGGGGTCGCGAACCGCGGATCTTTGGCAAGCTCGGCATCGCCGGACGCCCGGCAGAAGCCCTGCCATTCGGAATCGGAGATGGTGCCGGCCGTGATGTAGCCGTCGCTGGTCTTGAACACGAGATCCGGCCGGTCGTTGGGATCGGCGGCGGCGGCCTCGGCTCCGACCACGGTGTACTGCATCATGCCTTCCGGCCAGAGATAGGAAATCATCGCGTCCAGCATCGCGACCTGGATATGATCCCCCTGCCCCGTCTTCTCACGCGCGTAAAGCGCGGCCGCCACGGCCTGCGCGGTGAACACGGCGGTGGTCTTGTCGCAAACGATGGTGCGGATCATCTGCGGGCGGTTTGTGACCGGCTGCGACTGGATATCGGCAAAGCCCGACAGGCCCTGAATAATTGGATCGTAGACGCGCTTCTTCACATACGGTCCGGTCTCGCCGACGCCGCTGATCGACACGTAGATCAGGCGCGGATGGCGCCGACGCAACTCTTCGACGCCGAGACCGAGGCGCTCCATGGTGCCGGGGCGGAAGTTCTGCACCAGGACATCGGCCTGCGCGACCAGCTTGGCCAGCACCTCGCGCCCGGCCGTGCTCTTGACATCGATCGAGAGCGAGCGCTTGCCACGGTTCGACGAGATAAACAGCGCCGAGAATTCGCCATCCTTGTCGATAGTGGCACGGCTGCGACGGGTGATATCGCCGCCGATCGGCTCGATCTTGAGCACGTCGGCGCCCTGATCTGCCAGAAACATCGTCGCAAACGGGCCCGACACCACGCCGGTCAGATCGAGGACACGAACGCCGCCAAGCGGACCAGCCATTGCACTCTCCCTGGATTTTTTTATGCCAACGGGCTGAGGTTAACTCTTCCCGCTGCCCCCCTCACCACGATCGCCCGGACAGGCAACTAGCCGGTCTTGGAAACGGGCTGCCGGGTCTGTTTGACGATCGATTCCTCGACGTCCCGGAGCTGGTCCTTGCCGAAAAACATCTCCTTGCCGACGAAGAATGTCGGCGAGCCGAAGACGCCGCGGCTGACGGCGTCATTGGTGAGCTCGATCAGTTTCTTCTTGACGTCATCCTGCTGCGCGCGCGCGACCAGCCTGTCGATGTCGATCCCCGAGGAAGCAAATGCACTCCGGAACACTTCGGGATCGTCCATCTTCTTGGGCTCCTCCCACATGTGATGATAGGCGGCACGGAAATAGGGCTCGAACACGCCTTCGAACTGGGCCGCGACGGCCCCGCGCATCAGCATCAATGTATTGACCGGAAAGAAGGAGTTTTGGCGAAATTTCGTGATGTTGTGGCGCCGGATGAACCGCTGGGTTTCGAGCGCCTGGTATTCCGGCTTGTTCTTGATCCCGCGAAGCGAATCGAACGGCGACATGTTTCCGGTCGCCTTGTAGATCCCGCCGAGCAGGACCGGGACGTACTCGAATTTTACGCCCGTCCGCCGCTCGATCCCTGGGATGGCGACCTCCGCCAGATAGGCATTCGGGCTGCCGAAATCGAACTGGAATTCAACCTTGAGGGTCATGACCGCTTTCTCCCGCAGAGCGTATTGGATGGTCAGGGACCGGCGATCCAATCGCATGGCTTGCCTGTTCTCACTTCTATAGTTCTAAAATCGAACTGTCAAATTTGACGGTATTTGTGCTGGTTTGACCAGTTCATCGGGTATTGTTTGGAATTCAGTACCTATCTAGAATGTTAGGGAAATGCAGCGACCTCGGCGGCGATTCGAGCGGGCCTTGCCGGGATGATTGGAGAGTACGGATGAAGTGGAAAGAACTGGAGGAAGAGCCGTGTTCGATGGCCCGAACCATCGGCGTGATCGGCGACCGCTGGACCCTTCTGATCCTGCGCGAATGCTTTCTGCGCACGCGGCGCTTCGAAGGATTCCAGTCGGCGCTCGGAATTACCCGTCATCTCCTCGCCGAACGGCTGAAGAAGCTGGTTCGGCAGGGCATCCTGCGCCGCATTCCCTACCAGGAGGCGCCCAAGCGTCACGAATATATCCTGACCCAGAAGGGCCTCGATCTTTATCCGATCATGATGGCACTCGTGCATTGGGGCGACACTCACATGGTCGACGAGCGCGGCCGGCCGTTGCTGCACCAGCATCGCAAGTGCGGAAAGGACTTCGATCCGGTCATCGTGTGCTCTGAATGCGGCGAGCCGCTCCTGGCCAAGGAGGTTCATACCCATCCAGGCCCAGGCGCCCAAAGCCTGCGGACGATCGCGGCACCTGACAAGCCGAAGGCAAAGCCGCGCCGCAGCGCCGCTTGAGCCAGCCACTGGCATCACGAACCGAGCGCATCCTCAGACTCGAATCACGGCTGCGTCGGGTTCGTTGCAGTGGAGACGGTCCGCTTGATCAGCCCGGTGTTTGAGCACAGCACGTTGATTGACATAGGCCTTGTCGGTGATTTCTCCCGCGGCCAACGAGGGCGGATCCTTCAGCAGGGTGAATGAGCAGATTTTTTCGCTGCTTCCAACCGCCTCATTGTATTCCCGCAAGCGCTGCCTCAGGAATTCGATCACTCGGGGGTCGCAGGTCAAATCAGCAGCTGGCGCGTTCGAAATCCGCGCCGCCTCGGTCGGGTTCAGCCAGCATAGCAGCGCGCAGGCTTCACGGTTTTCTCCCGCAACGACAATGTCCAGCAGGACGCCGCACGTTGCGGCCAGGATGGCGGCACGCATCGCTCCGATCGCAACCCAGGTGCCGTTCGCGAGCTTGAAGTTCTCGGAAATTCTGCCCGTGAAACGCAGACCAAGCTCCGGCATCTCGGGATCGATAAACGACACGGTGTCGCCGATGCGATAGAACCCCTCCTCGTCGAAGGCCTTCTCGGTGAGATCGTCCCTGCCGAGGTAACCGGGGGTGACGTTGGGCCCCTTCACCCTGGCCTCGAAGGTGTCGGAAACAGGGATCAGTTTCAGCTGCACGCCCGGCGCGGGAAGGCCAATCTCGCCCGGCCGATCCGTTGCCCAATGGGTCGTGCTGATTGTCGGCGCCGTTTCGGTCGTCCCGTAGCCCGACATCACCGGAATCCGCCGGCCCGTGATCGACGAGGTCAACCGATAGAGTTTTTCGAGTGTGCCTTGTGAAATGGCAGCCCCAGCGTAGCTCAGTCGATCCAGCCGCTTGAAGATGCTCGCGCCGAGGCCGACGTCGTTCTCGATGGCATCGCACAACAGATTATAGCCGGCGGGAACGTTGAACATCGCCGTCGGCGAGATCTCCTTGAGGTTCGCCACCGACTTGTGAAAGAGCTGAGGCAGCGGCCGGCCGTCATCGATGTAGAGCGTGCCACCGTTCTTGAGAATGCCGTGAAGAATGACGTTGCTGCCCATCGTATGGTGCCACGGCAGCCATTCGACCTGAACCGGCGCCTCCGGAGGCGACACGAGCAGGCTCCCCATTTGCAGGGAGCTCGCCATCATGCGGTGCGTGTTCAGCACGCCCTTTGGCAGGCCGGTCGAACCGGAGGTGAAGAGAACTTTCGCAACGGCGTCGCTGGAGATTGCACCCGACGCACGCGTGAATCCGTCACGGTCCGTTCGATCCATCAGGACACGGAAGGGCGTCGTCTGCGGCGTGCCATCGACGCTGATCCAGGCCGAGTCTGCCAATTCGGGAATGGAACGGGCTGCAGAAAAATCGCGTCCACTCTGAACGAAAACGAAGTTTGGCCGCAGCACCTGCGCGATGTCCTTGAGGCGCGCAAGGCCGCCGGGCATCAGCGTGTAGTTCGGCGATATTGGCGCCAGAATGACGCCTATCGACATTGCCGCAAAGGAGATCACCGCATTCTCGATGGAGTTGCCCGAAAGCACGGCCAGCCTGTCAGTCGGCTTTGCGCCCATATCAATCAGGCTCTGGCCGACCGCCTGGACCTGCGCCCATGCCTCGCCATAGGTGATCTCGTCCCATCCCCCTTTGGCATTGCGTTGCGCGAGGAATATTCTGTCCGGAACCGCGCTTGCCCAGCGCGGCAGAAAATCGGTGACGCGCCAGTCGCATGGCCCCAATTCGAGCGGCGACCTCAATATGAGCGTGCCGTCGATCCGACGCTCGACAGAGAGCTCCCTTGGCGCAAACGTCAATGGCCTCGTCGACATCGAAAACGATCTCCTGAATTTCCGCGGACGGATAGAACGGCGGGCGGCGCCAGATTCACTCGGATCTGGCATCCAGGACTTCTCCGAAGGCTTGCCACGTCGTGCCGGTCCAGCGCTGCAGCCGCATCTGCGTCCAGATCATGTTCTCCGTCTCGCTGGTGTTGACCTTGATCCCGGGCAGCGCAGTGGGAACGACGACATCTTTAAGGTTCTTCGCCTGTGCCAGAATATTCTTCCGCGACAGATCATCTCCGCATTGCCTCAGAATCTGCTCGAGCAGGACGCCTTGCTGATAGCCCGTCAGATAACTGCCGTTGGTGACATCGACGCCCGGGAGATATTTGTCGAGAAATGCCCGGTAGGCCTGCATGCCCGGGTCATCCTTCCATGTCTCGTCCAGGATATCCTTGTTGATCGTCCCGACCATCACGCCAACCGATTTGTCCAGGCCGGCCGGTGCAAGCGTGCCTCCGACCGATCCGGACGGAAAATTGATGATCACGGTCGCCTTCCAGCCGATCACGGAAGCTTGGCGGATGGCCTGTGCCGCGAACTTGGGTGTCCCGGCAATCACCAGCGCCTCGGCACCCGAGCTCTTCAGATTGGTAATCTGCGAGTCAATCGTCGGTTCGGTGACCTCATAGGAAGCGCTGACGACCTTGCGATCGAAATCCTTTCCGAGGAACGCCTTGAAGGCGCCGAGGTAATCTTTGCCGAGATCGTCGTTCTGATACAGGATGGCATATTTGGCGTTCGGCAACGTCCTCGTCAGGTATTTGGCGTAGATTTTTCCTTCGGTGTCGTAGCTGACGAGACCCGTGGTGATCAGCGGGAAATTGGCGACATCCGTGAATTTGGACGAGCCGCTGACGATGGCGACACTCGGTACCCCCTTGGCCTTCAGGTATTTTGCAGTGGCCGAGATGCCGGGCGTGCCGAGCTGGCCGAACATGAACGATACTTCGTCGCTTTCGACGAGCTTGCGGACGTGCTCCACCGCCTTGGGAGGACTGTATCCGTCGTCATAGGCGATGTAGTTGATCTTGCGTCCGTTGACGCCGCCGCGGTCATTCAGGGCCTGATGGTTGTTGACATGGTCGAAGCTCTTTCGGATTTCTTGCTCGACAATGTAGCTGTACATATAGCTTCTCCAACGGTTAGCGCGGTTAGATTGAGACCAGGCAGTTGCTCCGGCTTCCAGCGGTGGTCCTGACGCGGGCGCCCTCCTGCGGGAGGTGAGCGCCGAGCGAAACGATCGCATCACCAGAGGTCAACCCGGAGATCACGGCCGTTTCGTCTGTCACCCGAACAAGTTTGATCGGCCGAAAGCTTACGGTAAGGTATCCGCGCCCCGATGGATGCCGGTGAAGCCACGCTACGATCCGGTAATCCGCGCCGCGGCCGCGATCCTGACGACCGGTGCTTCCTGTCTCGGGTCGCCCACGGCGGAGGCTGCCGGCGCGCGAAGCGCAACGAATGCGGCCACCGCGCATCAGGACGCTCCCAAGCTCGATCACGGGTCGCGCTCTCATACGATCGCCTCATACCAGATAGATTGCGCTCGAGCTCTATATCGAATAATAGATGTTGAACGCAATCCAAATTTGGAGACCCAGTGATGCGAGTGAGTCGCAATCAAGCTGAGGAAAACCGGCAAAACGTCATCAACGTCGCAAGCCGCCTGTTTCGGTCGCGGGGATTTGACGGCATCGGGCTCAAGGACCTGATGGAAGCTGCCGGGCTGACCCAAGGCGCATTCTACAAGCAGTTTGAGTCGAAGGAGGACCTGGCCACGCAGGCGTCGGCGCGCGCGCTGGAGAGCGCCACACTTCGGTGGTCGACGGCCATCGCCGCGGCCCCTGAGGATCCCCTGCGGGCAGTGATGGGGTTCTATCTCAGCATGGATCATCGCGACGAAAAGATGGACGGCTGCCCGATCGTGGCGCTCGGCTCCGATGTGGCCAGACAGAGCAGCGAGGTGAAAGCGTCGTTTGAAGGCGGGATCAAAGCTCATATCGAAATCCTCAGCCGGCTGATCGCTGAAACGAGCGACGAAGAATCCAGGAGCAAAGCCATGGCCGTTCTTTCGACAATGGTCGGGGCGTTGACACTCTCACGCGTTGTCAACGATCCCGATCTCGCTCAGGCCTTTCTGAAAACGGCGTCGCGACAGATTCGCGACACTGTCGCCGCTTGAGGACCGGTGCTCGATAACTCACAGGGACAACGCAAATGCGCAAAGCAGGGATACACAATTTTCCGGCAATAGATCGTGTCGTATACGGCAAAGCTGCGTCTGACGCCTTGAACGATGAAGCGGTGCGGCTGGATGCCAAGCGCATCTTCCTGATCGTCAGCCGCACCTTGAACACCAGGACCGACGAGATCGAGAAGATCCGGCGCGCGCTCGGCGAAAGACATGTCGCGACCTTCGATGGAATCGCAGAGCACACCACGCGCAAGCAAGCTGCCGAGGTTGCCCGTCAAGCCAAGGATGCCGGAGCCGACCTGGTCGTCGCCGTCGGCGGAGGCTCGGCGATCGACCTCGCCAAGATCGTCATCATGGCGATGGAACATGACATCGCCGACGAAGCGGGTTTCGATCCCTTCCCGATGGGGCCTGGGGTCACCGTCTCACCGTTCCGATCGCCAAAAATTCGACAGATCGCGGTGCCGTCGACGCTGAATGGCGGCGAATACAATGCAGCAGCGCTTGTCACGGATGAACGCAACAGGCTGAAGCAGATTTTCTTTCATCCCCGGATGATGCCGGTGGCGATCATTCTCGACCCTGCGCTCACCGTTCATACGCCTTCCAAGCTGTGGATGGGATCGGGAACGCGCTCGATGGATCACGGCATTGAAGCCTTGTGCTCCCCTGCCGGCACCCCGCTCGCCGACGAGGTCGTCCTGGCGGGCATCCGCACCCTGCGCGACGGAATGCTCCGGACCTTGCAGCAACCTGATGATCTGGAGGCGCGCCGACTGTCCCAATACGGCGCGTGGCTCGCCGCTTTCGGCCTCCAGGCGCGGGTACCGATGGGAGCCAGTCACGGCATTGGCCATGTGCTCGGCGGAACGTTCGGCGTTCCGCACTACTATTGCACACCGGTCATCATGCCGAGCCTGCTTCGTTACAACAAGCCGTTCACTGAGGATGCGCAGCAACGCCTGGCGACGGCCCTTGGCGAGCCCGGTATGGAAGCCGCCGCCGCCTTCGCGCAATTCACCAAGAAACTTGGATTGCCCGGCCGTCTTGCCGACGTCGGGATTGGCGAAGACAAGTTTGACCAGATTAGCAAGATTGCAATCAATCATCGCTTCGTCCTGGCCAATCCGCGGCCATTCAAAAGCGAAGCCGACATCCTCGATCTGCTGCGAATGGCCGCTTAGCTATCAATCAGCAAAGTATCTCCACACCGATAGTTACGCGAAGCCGCAACGTGCGATTGGCTCATCAGAACAAAAACACCTGTTGAACTCGTGGAGGCCGCTGGAGCGCGCCACAACACGCTGCTTGCGTAAGCCTGTGGGATTCACACCCTGATAGGGGGTAAGTGGGTGCCGCAACTCAGGTCGACGCGCCAAACCAAGCCAAATTGCGCGGCAGCCGCCGGCCACACTACCCCCACTCGATTGTTGAGCAGAAAGTTTCGTCCTTGTTCTACAAGCACAAATCTCCACATCTGACGGACATATCCCGATGGTATATCCGCTGCAATTTTCGATCTCGAATTCACAGGATAATTTGCGCTGTTCGAAGTATCGGCGATATGGCTACCTGTCGGAGACGATCGACGAATAGTCTACAGAAGTGGCGGAAATCGCCACTTCTTGAACTGCCACAGTATCAATTCAAAATACCGTCAGTGATGCGGAAAGCGACGGTTCGGCCCCTGAGCCGGGCCGACATAGGTTCAATCGATCAGAGCACGCCGGGTGTGCCAGTCCGTCACCGATTGGAAGGCATGCCCGGAGCGGGCGAGCACATCCTCGGACAGATGAGGGCCGACCAGTTGCATGCTCAGCGGTAGGCCGTCCGACGCTATGCCGTTCGGCAGCGTGATCGTCGGGCTGCCGGAGAAGTCGAACACCGCGGTGAAGCGCAGGATGCTGAGCAGCACACCCGGATCTGCGCCGTATTCCCCCATCTTGGTTAGCGTCGGGATCGGCACGGGCATGGTGGGAATGAGCAGCAGGTCGACGTCACGGAACAACGCGGAGAGGCTGCCGCAGAACTTCAGGCGCTCGTGATGGATCTGCGCGATCTCGACGCCGCTCATTGACCTCCCCTGCTCGATCAGCTGCGCCAGATCGGGGCCGTATTCCGACTTCCGCGACGGATAGGTCTCGAGATGCGCCTCCGCGGTCTCAATCGAGCACATCGGAATCCACATGCTCACGAGCTTCTCATAGGCCGGAAACTTGACCTCGCGGATGTCGGCCCCCAGCGCCGCAAGCGTCCGCTCGGCGTCCAGCAGCGCGGCGACCACCTGCGGATCGATCCCATTCTGGGTGTAGCTGCGGTCCATGCCGATCCGTAAGCCTCGAATGCCGTCTCCGATCGCGGCTAGATAGTTCGACACCGGCGCCTGCAGCGCCGTCGGGTCGTTGACATCCGCTCCCGCGATCACGCCAAGCATGGCGGCCGCATCGGCTGCGCTTCGACACATCGGCCCGACGTGGTCGAGCGAGTCCGCCAGGGGAAAGATGCCGTGACGGCTGACGCGTCCCCAGGTCGGCTTGATGCCGGTCAGCCCGCAGGTCGCGGACGGAAACCGGATCGAGCCGCCGGTGTCGCTACCGATCGAGCCGAAGCAGAGCCCCGCCGAGGTCGCCACGCCCGATCCGCTCGAGGAGGAGCCGACCCAGTAGTCGACGTTCCAGGGATTGAGCGGCGCCTGATCGTCCGGATGGTGACTGGTGTAGGCACCCTCGGTCATCTTCAGCTTGCCGAGCGTAACGGCGCCGGCATGCTCGAGCCGGTCCACGATCGTCGCATTGAAGGACGGGACGAACTTGGCGTGGATCGTGGTGCCGCCCGCCGTCGGCGCAAAGGTGGTGTAGCAGAGATCCTTCAGCCCGATCGGCACGCCGTGTAGCGGCCCGCGCCAGATCCCTTTCGCGAGCTCCGCGTCACAAACTTTCGCCCGAGCCATGGCGCGCTCGGCGAGGACGAGTGCGTAGCCGTGAAACCTGCCGTCGAGCTTCTCGATCCGGCTCAGCATGGCCTCCGTCACCTTCGACGGCAGGAGCTCACCCCGGCGGAACAGTTCGGAGAGTTCGGTGATCTGCTTGTAGTGGATTGGATCGGTGGACATTGGAGGCTCTTCTTCTTGGTGTTATTCTCAACTGAACGACAAACTCGGTGCACCTCGCCCGCTCGCGGGAGAGGTCGCGCCGCTGCACGGATAAGGGCTTTCTCCTCTTGGGGATTCCCGACGCGGAGACACCCTCTCGCCGATCCTCCCCCGCAGGCGGGGGGAGAAAGCGCGATGCGCTCGCGGCCCTAGAACTGCACGCCGCGCGTGAGCGCGCCATCGACCACGAGGTTGGTCCCCGTAATGAAGCTTGCAGCCTTGCTGGCGAGGAACACCGCACCGTTCGCCATTTCCTGCGGCGTGCCCATGCGGCCGGTCGGGTTCAGCGCAAGTGCAGCCTTGTACAGCTCGGGATTGCCATCCTTGATCTGGTTCCAGACGCCTCCCTCGAAATAAGTGTTGCCCGGCGAGACCGAGTTGGCGCGGATGCCCTTGCCAGCAAGCTGGAATGCGAGCCCTTGCGTGTAGTGGATGATCGCGGCTTTGAACGTGCCATAGGGCCCGCTGGCGAAATCGACCTCGCGGCCCGACACGCTGGAGATGGTGACGATCGCGGCGGCCTTGCTCTTCTCCAGATACGGCATCGCCGCATTGACCAGCCGCACAGTGCCCATCATGTCGGTGGAGAACTCCTTCTCCCAGCTCTCCTCGTCCTGCCCGATCGACAACGCGCTGACATTGGCGACGACGACGTCGATGCCGCCGAGCCTGGAGGCCATATCCTCTACCCAGGCCTTGAGCGCCGGGCCGTTGGAAACGTCGACCGAGCTGCCGAACGCGGCGACGCCCTTCGCCTTGATCGCGGTGACCGCGTTGTCGACGTCGGCCTGGTTGCGCGAGCAGATGCCGACATTGGCGCCTTCGGCCGCAAACGTGTCGGCGATCGCCCTGCCGATGCCCTTGGTGCTGCCCGTGACGAGAACCCTTGCTCCCTTGAGTCCCAGATCCATGTTCATTTCCTCCCTATCGACGACTTCAAGACACGCATGCTGCCATTCAGAGCAGAAGCTGTTCGCGGACGTTCTCCTCGTTGACCTCGGCGCCTGCCAGCGACTGCGTAATCTTGCCCTTCTCCATGATGTAGCAGCGCTCGGCGACCGCCAGGATCGTGTCGAGGTTCTGCTCGACGAAGATGATGGTGGTTCCGAGCTCGTTGCGGAACGACCGCAGCGCCTCGCAGATGTGCTGGACGATCGACGGCTGGATGCCCTCGGACGGCTCGTCCAGGATCATGAGCGACGGATTGCCGATCAGCGCCCGGCCGATGGCGAGCTGCTGCTGCTCGCCGCCCGACATGGTGCCCGCGGCCTGCCGGCGACGCTCCTTCAGCCGCGGAAAATATTCATAGACGAGCTCCGGCAGCTTCTTGCCGCCGGGGCCGCCGATCAGCTCTCCGACCTGAAGATTCTCCTCGACGGTCATCTGTGGAAACACGTCGCGCCCTTGCGGGATGTAGCCGAAGCCGGCCCGCGCCCGTGCATCGGCTTCCAGCGCCGTGACGTCCTGCTCCATGAACTGTATCGTGCCGCGCCACGTCTGCAGCAGGCCGATCAGGCATCGCATCAAGGTCGATTTGCCGACCCCGTTGCGGCCGATCACGCCGACAATCTCGCCGCGCGCGACCGACATGGTGACTCCCTGCAGGATCGGCGTCGCACCATATCCGGCCCATAATTCCGATACGTGCAAAATCCGGTCGGTGGGTTTGGGCTTAGTGAGCATGGGTCTTGCCGAGATAGATTTCCGCGACCTTCTCGTCCTGCAAGATGCTCTCGAGATCACCGCGCGCAAAGATCTTGCCGAGATGCAGCACCGTGACGCGCTGGGCCACCTGGCGTACGAAGGCCATGTCGTGCTCGACGACCAGCACCGTCATTCCCTCGGCATTGAACGATTTGATCAGCTCCCCGGTCTTGTAGGTTTCTTCCGGCGACATGCCGGCCGTCGGCTCATCCAGCAGCAGGAGGTGCGGCTTGAGCGCCAGCGCCATCCCGATCTCGAGCCATTGCTGCTGGCCATGCGACAGCGCGCCCGCGAGCTTGTCGCTGTCCGGTGCGAGGTTGAGCAGCGTCAGCAGGCGATTTTCCTCCGCGATGCGTTCCGCGCCGGACAATCGCTCCTGGAGCGCAGTCTGGATGTTCTGTCGGACCGGCAATTCCTTGAACACGCTCGGGGCTTGCATCTTGATGCTCATGCCCCGCTGCACGCGCGCATAGGGACGCTCCTTGGTGATGTCGACACTGTCGAACAGGATGCTGCCCTCGGTCGGGGGGTAGAGACCCACGATCAGCTTGAACAGCGTGCTCTTGCCGGCGCCATTGGGACCGATCAGGCAGTGGACCTCGCCGGCGTTGACCGTGAGGTCGACGCCGGAGACCGCGGTCAATCCGCCGAACCGCTTGGATACGCCTTTGACCTCGACCAGCGCCATGATCAGGACTCTTCCGACTGCAAGCGACCGGCCTCCGCGATGACGTCACCGTCACCGCGACGTCGTCCGCGCGACCAGTCCGCAACGAGCTTGCCGATGCCGAGCACGAAGCCCTGCGGCGCCAGCATCACCGTGGCGAGCAGCAACGCCCCCATCAGCACCAGCGCGGCCTGCTGGCTGTAGACGGTGATGGTCTGAAAGCCGAACAGCAGCAGGAACGACCCGACCAACGTCGCCGTCAGATCGCTGCGCCCGGAGAAGGCGACCCAGACGATCGGCATCGCGGCAGCCGGCAAGCCGATGCTGGACGGTGTGATGAACTGCCCCCAGGATGTGTACAGCGCACCACTCAGCCCAGCGAGGCCGCTGCCGATCACGAATGTCAGAAGCTGATATTTGCGGACGTCATAGCCCAGCATTTCCGCACGCTGCGGATTTTCGCGCGTCGCCACGATGACGTTGCCGATCCCCGAGTTCACCAGCATCCGCAGCGCGAGATAGACGATCACGATCAGCGCGACCATGACATAGTAGAGCGCCGATCCCTCGATGTAGAAGTCACCCACGGTCAGCGGGTCCATGCCCTTCATGCCGTTGAAGCCGTTCAGCCGGGCCGGACCGATATGCCATTCCGGTCCAGCCGTCTGGCCGAGGAAGAAGGCCAGCACCAGCGTTGCGGACAGCGTAACGATGCCGAAGAAGATGCCATTGATACCGCCCCAGATCATGAAGTAGCCGAGGATGCCCGCCGCGATCATCGCGAGCACCACGGAGAGCACGAGCGCGGCAATCGTCGCGCTCCCGCCGCCCATGTTGATCGCGAGCACGCCGTAACCGTAACCGGCAATACCGAAGAACAGGGTCTGGCCGAACGAGAGCATCCCGCCATAGCCCCACATCAGGCAGAGGCCAAGTGCCATGAAGATCCAGATCAGGAAGTAGGCGAAATTGCCGACATCGTAGGAGTCGGCGAACAGCGGGTAGGTCAGCGCCGCGCCCAACCCAACCAGGAAGCAAGACCAGAACATCCTGCCACGTCCAAGGGTCTGTGGACCTTCCAGCAGCTTGAACATCAACATCTCCTCTTACCGCCCACGCCGAACCAGCACGCTGGAGAGCCCTTCGGGCAGCACGCGGATGATCAGGATGACGGCCACCAGCATGCCGATCTGCCCTATAATCTGGCCGTAACTCGCGTTCAGCGCCATCCGGATCATCGCCAGGAACACCGCCGCCGGCGCCGTTCCGAGCAGCACATTGGCTCCGCCGATCACGACAGTGACGAAACTCTCGACGACGAACGTCGCCCCCATGGTCGGAATCAGCGTCATGGTCGGCGCGTATAGCGCCCCGCAAAGCCCGGCGAGGCCGGTGCCGATCCCGAAGCTGATGGCATAGATGCGTCCGGTGCGCGCGCCGAGTGCCTTCGCCATCGCCGCATTCTGCATGGTCGCGCGGGCGATCACGCCGAACCGCGTCTTCATAAAGATGATGTAGAGGCCGGCCAGCACGGCCACCGCGCAACCGAACAGAACCAGGCGATAGGTCGAGAACGTATAGCCGCCGATCGCAAAACTTCCCTCTGGCGTTCCGATGCCGCGCACGGCAGAGCCGACGATCAGGAGCATCGATTGCGTCACGATAAGGCTGAGGCCCCAGGTCGCGAGCAGCGAATCCAGCGGCCGCTTGTAGAATCGCCGCACGACGAGGAACTCGACGAGAACTCCGATGAGACCCGCGGTGACCGCGGCCAGGATCTGTGCGATTGCGAGCGGCACACCGAGATTCACCAGGCCAACGGTGACATAGGCGCCGCACATGATGAACTCGCCATGCGCCATGTTGATCACGCCCATCATGCCGAACACGATGGCGAGACCCGCGGCCGAGAGAATGAGGAACGCGAAGACGTCGGCGAACTGGTAGAATACCGAGAACACTTCAGCCGACATCCTGTCACCCCCGCCGCTCCCGGCGCCGCGTCGTTGCGGCGCCGGTTTTGTTCAGGATCGTAAGACTCAACACGAGCAAGATCCGTGCCCGAACATCACGACTTCTTGGGAAGATGGTTTGGCGTGTACTGATCCTTGTCGTTCTTCTTGGTCAGATCGCAGCCGATCTCGCCGAGCCAATAAGGCTGGATCGTGCCATAGTCCTTCTCGACCTTCACCTCATGCTTTGGTCCAACCGAAATCAGGCGCATGCGGTGAGACGTGTGCTGGCTCTTGGGATCGATGCAGACCTTGCCTTCGGGAGCATCGATACACGCATCGCCGGTGGCGATGACCTTGCGCATGTCCTCGAGCTTGATCGACTTCGCCTTCTCGACCAGCGCCTTGTACATGTAAAGCGCGTTATAGGCGTTGTACCCCATGTCGTTGATGTAGAGCTCGTCGGGGAATTTCGCGTGCCATCGCTTCTTGAACTCGGTGGCCTCGGGCGTGTCGATCTCCTCGAACCAGTTCGCGGTCGCGTGCATGTTGTTGAGCGCCGGCGGCTTGAACCGCTTGTGCTCGAAGCCGAGCATGACCTTGATCGACGAGCCCATCGGCAGGTTGAGGTTGGCCGCGGCCGCCTGTTCGAAGAACGAATCCTGGGCGGCGCCGACATTGATCGTCAGCAGCCAGTCCGGCTTCGCCTTCTGGATGTTCTGGATGGTCTGCGCGAATTGCGACACGCCGAGCGGAATGAATTCCTCTCCGACGACCTCGCCGCCCAGGTCCTTCATGATCTTGCGGTTCCACTCCGCCGAGATCTGACCGAAGTTGTAATCGGCGGCGATGACATAGACCTTCTTGCCAAACTTCTCGACCATCCAGGGGATCAGCGTCGAGAACTGCTGCTCGGGCACCGCGCCCATGCTGATCATGCTGGCGTCGCAGACACCACCCTCGTACTGGTTGGTGTAGAAATACGGCGTCGTCGTGCGATCGACGATCGGACGCAGCGCCTCGCGCGAGGCTGAGGTGATGCCGCCGATCAGCACGTCGACCTTGTCCCGATTGAGCAGGCGGCGGCCAAATTCCTGATAGCGCGCGTTGTCGCCTTGCGGATCAAGGTGGATCAGTTCGATCTGCCTCCCCAGGATACCGCCACTCTTGTTGATCTCCTCGACAGCGAGCTGCGAGCCGTGCAGCTTCGGCATGCCCATGAAGGCGAGATCGCCGGACACGTCCTCGAGCAGGCCGACCTTCAGTGGCGGCTCCGCTGCGCGCCCAACACTCATCGACGCCACTGTGCCGAGCAAGGCGCCGAGCAAAACCATCCGTAATTTGCGTCCCGAATTCATCGTGATGTCCCCTCTATGGAAAGCGGCTGGGTGTCATGGCTTGAGGTAATTCTTCAGGATGGACGCCCCCATCGTGTATTTGGGGTCCACCATGTTGCCGAGGCGCATGCGGCCGGCCTGGCTGAGCAGCATGTAGGCGTCGATCTCGTCGAAGCCGTAGTCGGCCGCCATCCATCGCACCAGCTCGCGATAGGCGATGCGCGCCGCATCCTCGAGCGGACGCGCGCTGCCGATCGTCATGATGAAGTCCTTGGTCTCGAGCCGCGGCCAGGCGAAGCTCCAGTTCTTGATCAAATCGACCTGGAGCGTGACGGTCGCACGCTGCTCGAGCGCAACGCCGGAGAGTTCGCCGTCGCCCTGCGTCGCGTGGCAGTCGCCGACGTAGAGCATCCCGCCGTCGGTATGTACCGGGAAATAGATGATCGCCCCTGGCGCGACGTCGGGCAGGTCCATATTGCCGCCGTGATAGTCCGGCTGCAGCGACGAGATCGCCTCGATCTCCGGCGAGACGCCGATGGTGCCGATGAAGGGCTCGTAGGGTAGCGTGAGCCTGTCGTTCCAGCGCACGCCGCTCTTGTCGACATGCAGCTTCTTCACGCGCTCCCGCAACGGCGGATTGAGCAGCGCCGTCGACCCGGTCCCGACCAGCCCGCCGAACTCCGGAATGATGCAGGTCGTGCCGGCCGGCTGCTCGCCCCGTGTCTCGACGTCGCGGATATAGATCGCGAGGCAATCGCCCTTCTTGGCGCCATTCACCGCGATCGGCCCGCATTGCGGATTGAGATAGGGGAAGTTGAGCTTGGCGGTGGGGCTGTCGGTCTCCTTGGTCAGCACGCCGCCGAACGCATCTTCGGTTTCGATGACGACCACCCCGCCCGGGTCGATCGACAGGGTCGGCTTGGCATAGGGACCGTAGACGTAATGGAAGTCCCCCTGCTGCTCGATGGTCAGGCTATGGGTCGCGCCGGTCGCGCCCTTGGCGACGGCGCGCCTGGCCAAGATGGATGTGTTCAACCAGTCTTCGGACATGAGATCGGCTCCTCGGCTCAGATCGCGGGATGACGCTTGTGCCAGTCGGTGACGCGCTGGAACGCATCGCCTGCGCGAACGAGGCCGGCCTCTTCGAAGTGACGGCCGACGAACTGGAAACCGACCGGGCCGCCATTCGCCGCGGAGCCGCCGGGCAATGTCACGGTCGGACTCCCCGTCATGTCGAACGGGCATGTAAAGCGGAGCAAGCCTCCAATCAGCGAGGCGTCCTCACCGAGCGCTGCCATCTTGGCAAGCGTCGGCGCGGCGAACGCCTGGGCCGGGATCGCGAGAAGATCGACCGTCTCGAACAGCGCACGCACGGCGCCGCGAAACGCTTCGCGTCGGAGCACAATCTTCTGATAGTCCATGCCGGACTGTTGCCGGCCGAGATCGAGCAGGCCCGCCAGCGCCGGGCCGTACTCGTCCTTGCGTGCCGGATAGGTCTCCTCATGCGCGACCGCGACTTCGATGCCGCAGAGCGGGAACCAGTCGTCGATAATCGCCTTGGGATCGGGAAAGGCAACTTCCTTGATCTTAGCACCGAGATCGGCCGCCACCCGCAACCCCTCGGCCAGCACCTTTGCCGCATCGCCGTCGGTGCCGTCGCTGGTCCAGCGCCGGTCGACGCCAATGGTCACGCCGCGCAGATCACCGGTCAGCCCGGCAAGATAGTCAGGAACCGCCAGCGGCACCGCCGTCGTGTCCTTGGGGTCCTGCCCCGCGATTACGCCGAGGATGGCGCCGCAATCGACCGCGCTTCGCGCCATCGGACCGATGTGGTCCAGCGTCGCGGCGAGTTCGAAAGCGCCGTAGCGGCTGACCCGTCCCCAGGTCGGCTTGAGGCCGGTGACGCCATTGGCCGCGGAGGGAAAGCGGATCGAGCCGCCGGTATCGGTGCCGAGCGAGCCGAAGCAGAGGCCTGCTGCCGTCGCGACGCCGGAACCGCTCGACGATGCGCCCGGCCAGAGATCCGCGTTCCACGGATTTTTCGGTGGGTCGATCTTCGGATGATGATCGGCGTAGGCGCCTTCGGTCTGCTGCAGCTTGCCAAGGATGATGGCGCCGGCGTCCTTCAGCCGCGCCACGACCGTTGCATCCTCGGTGGGGCGGAAGTCACCATGGATCGTCATGCCATGCGCGGCAGGTGCACCCTTGGCCCAGCAGAGATCCTTCACCGCCACAGGCACACCGTGCAGCGGCCCCCTGATCTTGCCGGAGACGATCTCCTTTTCGGCCGCGGCGGCATCGGCGAGCGCCGAGTCAGCCATCACATAGGCAAAACTCTTGAGCTTGCCGTCGAGCTTCTCGATCCGCCCGAGCATCGCCTTGGTCGCTTCGACCGGCGACAGCTCTTTCGCCTGGATCTTTCGTCCAAGGTCGACGAGCCCGAGATAGTGGAGATCCGTTTCCGCCATCGCTCTTTATCCTCCCGCTCACATGACACACCGCCGTCTCGCGCATGCGCCACCGTTCTGGCGACGCGGACGCATCGCCAGCTTCTTCGGCGGCAAACGAAAAAAGCCACCCGTCCCTCCCGAATGAGGCGACGAATGGCTCAAATGCCGCGGCTATGATCTGTCGCTTAGGGTCCGTGATCGAACGAAGCACTTAGTGCAAGGAACTGGACGTCATCGGCCAGATCGGCGCACGCGAGGTTCGACAGGTTGCCCTGTAGGAGAAAAGTCTAAGTAACTGCCTATCGCGTTGTCAACGATGCTGTCTGCCTAAATTTCGAGAGTGCTGCGCAGCAAAACGGCAAGCCACTTGCGCAGTCATCCGCGATGATGATTTCATCTTCGCGTTACTTGATCGAAAGCTGTCAATGACAAAGCCGTCTGTTCCCGTTGGCATCATCTGCTCGCAGTCCGGGCCTTATCAGGCCATGGGACGCGAGATCCTCAAGAGCGCGATGATGGCGGTCGACGAGATCAACAGCCAGACGGACTTCGACTTCGCGATCGCGCCTCATGTTCGCGATCCTCGCGGCATCGTCTCCGAGTATCACACCGTCTGTGACGACCTCATTCGAAATGTCGGCGTCGCGCACATCATCGGCTGTTACACCTCGGCCTCGCGCAAGCAGGTGCTTCCCATCGTGGAGCGCACCGATCGCCTGCTCTGGTATCCCGCCCGCTACGAAGGCTTCGAGTGCTCGGACAACGTGATCTATGTCGGCGCCTCTCCCAATCACAACGTGCTGCCGCTGGTCCGCTACGTGCTCGACAATCTGTCGCGGGAAATCTTCTGCGTCGGCTCCAACTACGTGTGGACTTGGGAGACCAATCGCGTCACCCGTGAACTGGTCAGCGCGGCGGATGGCCACATCCTCGCCGAGCGGCTGCTCGAGCTCGGCGAGAGCGCCGTCGGTCACATCGTCGACGAGATCGTTGGCCGCAAGCCGCCAATCGTGTTCAACACACTGGTCGGAAGCTCGAGCTACGACTTCATCCGCGCATTTCACGCCGGCACCAGGGCCGCGGGGCTGGTGATTCCCATGCTGAGCTGCAGCCTGTGCGAGCCGGAACTGGCGATTGTCGGGCCGGCATCGACCGGATGCATCACGTCGTCCGCCTATTTCGAGAGCATCCGCCTGCCGGAGAACCGCGCCTTCGTCGCGCGCTGGAGGGCGCGCTACGGGGAGGACAGCAGCCCTTCCGTCGACGGGCAATCCGCCTATGTCGCAGTCTATCTGCTGGCGCGCGCGCTGCAACGCGCGGGCACGTCTGACATCTCCGAGGTGCGACGCGCCGCGGCCGGATATCGCTACAATTCGCCGCAAGGACCGGTGTGGATCGACGGTGGCAACAATCATTGCGTCCTTACACCGCGGCTTGCGGTATCCAATCCGCAAGGACAGTTTGATATCTTCTGGGAAGCCGACGCGCCTGTTAAACCTGATCCTTACCTGACGCAGCTCGACGTCGCCGTCAGTCCGTCGAAAGAAACCTCGGCGGGCGGCGCATTGCCGAACGCGCCGCATTTGCGGGTTGTAAAATGAGCAGACCGTCTTCATTTTCGCTACGCGGACGCAAGGCGCTCGTCGCCATCAAGGACGAACGCGACGCAACCATCGTGCGACGCCAGTTCGAGCGTCTCGGGATCGAGGGGGTTGCATGGTCGCCTGCGGAGCCCGTCACCTTCGCTCCCGACCTGTCGCTGATCGACGACGAGTTCCTGCCCCTGCTGCAAGCGGCGCAACGTGCGTTCCTCGCGCGATCGCCTGTCATCGCCCTGCTCGGCACCGAGACGCCAAGCCGCCTCAAGCTGGTGTTCGAACTCGATCCGGCTTCCTTCCTCATCAAGCCGTTGCGATCGGCCGGCATTTACGCAGCGGTCGTCATGGCGTTCGAGCGCAACGAACGCACCAGCGAACTGAAGCAGCAGATTCTCAAGCTCGAACAGCGCCTGCGATCACGTCGCGTCGTTCTGGCTGCCGTTCTTCAGGTGATGCATTCGCATGCGCTCGCCGAACCTGCCGCCTTTGCCCTGATCCGCAGAACCGCGATGGAGCAGCGCAAGACGATCGAAGAACTCTCGGCGGAGATCACGACCAGGGGCATGCTCCCGCGCGCAGCAGGTTAGACTGTCCCGTTCTACTCTGCACAGAGCGCGGCAAGGCACGCCGCCTATTTCGGAATCAGCTTGGCGCGTAGCGCGAGGTTGGAGGCAATTTCCACCCGCGCGCTTTCGCCATTCCGCCCGGTCGAGCTCCTTCTTGTCGCCGAGCTTGAGGGGGGCCCGGGGCCTTCCTGCTCAGGAAGATCGCATCGCTCATCCTTCGGCCGGACCTGCGGTTCGTGCCGTTGACTTCCTTCCACAACCTCAACTCACCAAGCCTGAGCTTGGGGAGCTCCGCCATGATCTCGCGATAGACCGGCGATCAGCCGCAACGTGGTCGACTTGCCATAGCCCCGACGGTCCTGGCAGCACCAGCAGCGAGCCCCTTGTCCGCCGTCAGACTGCTGTCATCGAGGCCGGGCATCGCACCCCACGACTTTGAGACCTCATTCAGTGTAATGGCCGACATTGGCCAGTCGCTCTCAAGCAGACACAGGCTGGTCGCGGTTGACATGTTATAACATTTAAGTAAATGTCTTAACTAACCGGAATTATAAATCCGGATTTTCGGGAGGACCGCATGCCGTCATTCAAGCCGACGCGACGAACGCTACTCAAGACCGGAACCGCAGCCGCCGCCGTTGCGACGCTTGGTCCGGCCTTTCTCCGGCAAGCCGCAGCACAGGACACCGACCTCGCGCCCTACAAATCCGCTCAGATCGACTGGCAGCAGGTCTCCGGCGAGACCATCACGGTCGCCGTGATCCCGGCGAGCTACTTCGAAAACCTCATCACGCTTACGCCGCAGTTCAAGGCGCTGACCGGCATTGATGTCCGTTTCGAAAAGATTCCGCCGGCGCAGATCCGTCAGAAGAGCGTCATCGACCTGACCTCGAAGACCGGCACCTACGCGACCCATGCCGCGGACCCCATGTATTACGCGCTCTACGCCGCGAACAAATGGGTGGAGCCGCTTGACACCTATCTGAACGACAAGTCGCTGACCGACCAGGCATGGTTCAAGCTCGACGACATCATTCCGGCCTGGCGCAGCGCCAATGGCATCGACGGCAAGCTCTATGGCATGCCCTATGACGGCGAAGTCACCATTCAGGTTTATCGCAAGGATCTCTACGACGCGAAGGGTCTAAAGCCGGCCGACACGCTCGAAGCCTATATGTCGAACGCCGCGGCGCTGAACACGCCGAACGACCGCATCTGGGGCGCAGCGCTGCGCGGCGTCGCCGGTGCCGGCCAGAATATGTACATCTATCCGTCAATTTTCCGCGAATTCGGCGGCGACTGGATGAAGGGCGGCAAGCTCACCGTCAATGGCCCCGAGGCCGAGGCGGCGCTCGCCTGGTACGTCGATATCATGAAGAAGTACGCGCCGACGGCGGCTGCGAACTGGAACTGGCCCGATATTGCCGACGCCTTCTCGCAAGGCACCGTCGCCAGCTACATCGACGCGCATTCCTCGGCCTCGGTCATCAACAATCCCGAGAAGTCCAAGGTCATCGGCAAGGTCGCCTTTGCGCGCTGGCCCAAGGGCCCATCGGGCACGCGCACCACCTCGATCTGGAACTGGGGTTTTCCAATCAATTCCGCGCTGCCCGAGAAGAAGCGCAAGGCGACGTGGCTTTTCATTCAATGGGCCGCGAGCGCCGAGACCCAGGCGCGCACCGCGCATCGTTTTGCAGGCCCGACCAAGCGCTCCGGCGTCAACCGCACCTCGGTTTGGAAGGATCCGGAATACATCAAGCTCATGAACGGCTTTGGCGAGAATTTCGTCGAAGCCACGATGGGCGCTCTGCAGGATGATACCGACGTCGACTGGCGCCCGCGCGTGCCACAATGGCCGGCGATCGGCGACACCATGGCAACCGCGATCCAGTCGGCCCTCTCCGGCCAAGCCACGATCAAGGCCGCATTGGACGATGCGCAGCGCCGCATCGAACCCATGATGCGCGGCTGAGCCATGGCGACGACAGCGGCGACATCAGCCGGGATCGCGAGTGAGGCGCCTCACAGCGATTTCGGGCGCGTCCTGGC
The DNA here is from genome assembly GCF_055811835.1 of Bradyrhizobium sp. WSM4874. NCBI lineage: Bacteria > Pseudomonadati > Pseudomonadota > Alphaproteobacteria > Hyphomicrobiales > Nitrobacteraceae > Bradyrhizobium > Bradyrhizobium sp. WSM4874. Next base: position 203,461 of record NZ_JBVVPR010000001.1, on the reverse strand, counting down.
GCAGCGCGAGCGCCGGTTTGCGGCAACCTTGCTTGCACCGGCGTTTCTGGCGCTGCTTGCCACGACAACGTTTCCGCTGCTCTTTCTGGTCTATACCAGCGCGTTCCGGATGGATCTGGCGATGCCGTTCACCAACGGCTTCGTCGGATTCGAGAACTACCAGGTGCTGCTCTCCGACGAGCGCTTCTGGACCTCGCTGCTGGTGAGCCTCGTCTATACCGGCTCCACGGTCGCGCTGCAGGTCATCATCGGCCTGGCGCTCGCCTTGCTGGTCATGGACATGAAGCGGGGCCAGGGCTGGTTCAGGGTCATCGCGATCTTGCCCGTCGTGCTGTCGCCTGCCGTCGTCGGGATGATCTGGCGCACCTTCATGCTGGCACCGGAATTCGGCATTATCGATTACCTCGCGATCAACGCCGGCCTCGGTAGCAAGAACTGGCTCGGCGATCCCACGCTTGCGACGGTCTCGGTGATCGCAATCCATACCTGGCAATGGACGCCGTTTGCGTTCATGGTGCTGCTGGCCTCGCTGGCATCACTGCCCGAAGATATCTATGAGGCCGCGCGGCTCGATCGTGCATCGGCGTGGCAGCGCTTCCGCCGCATCACCCTGCCCTTGCTGCGGCCCGCGATCGTGATGGTCATCATCATGCGGACGATGGTGGCGCTGACCGCGTTTGCTGCGATCTTCACCGTCACCGGCGGCGGTCCCGGGACTGCGACAGAGATCCTCAACCTCTATGCCTACAGGAAATCCTTCACCGAGCTGTCAATCGGGTACGGTGCGGCGCTGGCGGTGGCGCTGCTGATCGTGACCATCATCATCTCCGGTATCCTGTTTGCCCTGCGGAGGGCGAAGTGACGGCAAAGCGTCTCCGCGCCATCGCCCTGCTCGCGATTTCCATGGTCTTCCTGCTGGCCTGGGCCTTCCCGATCATCTGGAGCGTGCTGAATTCGCTCAAGACCGATTCCGACGTGCTCGCCTATCCGCCCAAGCTCGTTTTCTCGCCGACGCTGGAGGCTTATCGGGACGTACTGTTCGGCTCCGGATCGATCCTCCCGAACCTTCTTTCAAGTGCCATCATCTCGGTCGGCACTACTATCGTCACCATGTTGATGGCGGTGCCCGCGGCCTATGCCCTGGCGCGCCTGCGCTTTCGCGGCAAGAAGTTCGCGGGCTTCTACGTATTGGCAACCCAGATGCTGCCACCAGTCGGCATCATCATCCCCTACTTCCTGGTGCTGCGGAACATCGGCTGGATCGACACCTATCAGGGCATCATCCTGATTTATCTGTCGTTCTCCCTGCCGTTCGCGATCTGGCTACTGGTCTCCTATTTCGAGGACATTCCCTTCGAGATGGAGGAAGCCGCCTATCTCGACGGCGCCAGCAGGCTCAAGACGCTGTGGCGCATCATCATTCCGCAGGTCCGCGGCGGCATCGCCGTAACCGTCGTGTTTGTGTTCCTCAATGCGTGGAATGAGTTCCTGTTCGCCGTTGTGCTCAGCGGCAACACGGTGCGGCCGGTGACGGTGGCCATGTTCAATTTCGTCTCCGTTGAGCAGACGCTGTGGGCCAAGCTCGCAGCGGTCTCGGTCCTTGCCATGCTGCCTGTCGTCGTGCTCGGCGTAGTCGCACAGAAGCATATCGTAAAGGGCTTGACGGTCGGTGCAGTCAAAGGCGGAGGGCGCCGATGAGCGGCCAGGGTCAGGTCAGTTTTCGCAACATCGTCAAGATGCACGGCGAGTTCGCCGCGCTCAAGGGCGTCAATTTCGACATCAAGCCGGGCGAGTTCTTCGCGCTGCTCGGCCCCTCTGGTTCGGGCAAGAGCACCACACTGCGCATTCTCGCCGGCCTGGATGCGCCCACCGCCGGCCGCGTGCTGATCGACGACAAGGACGTCACCTCGACTGACGCGCGCGATCGTGACATCGCCATGGTATTTCAAAGCTACGCGCTCTATCCGCACATGACGGTCGCAGAGAACATCGCCTTCCCACTTGAGATGGCCAGGCTGCCAAAGGCACAAATTGCTTCCGCCGTGCAAGAAGCGGCAAGAAAAGTGAAGATCGACCACCTTTTGGATCGGAAGCCGGGCCAGCTCTCGGGCGGTCAGCAGCAGCGCTGCGCACTCGCCCGCGCCATTGTGCGCAAGGCGCGGCTCTTTTTGCTCGACGAGCCGCTATCAAACCTGGACGCGAAGCTGCGGCTGGAGACCCGCGCGGAGCTTAAGAAGCTGCAACGCTCGCTGGGCGTCACCGCGGTCTACGTCACCCATGACCAGGAAGAGGCCATGACGCTGGCCGACCGCATGGCGGTGTTCATGTCAGGCGAGATCCAGCAGATCGGCACGCCCGCGGAGGTTTTCGCGCGCCCGAACTCGATCGACATTGCCGGCTTCATCGGCAATCCCCCGATGAACCTCGTTCCCGCCCGCTATGTCGACGGCGACGTGATCATCGCCGGGCATCGTCTCAAGACGACGACCACAACCGCGGGCAAGCGTGATGTGGTGGTCGGGCTTCGTCCCGGCGCCCTGCGCATGACGGAGGGCGGACTCGGCGCGCGCGTCGACCTGATCGAGGACCTCGGAGATACCGCCGTGCTCGATCTCGACTGCGCTGGCACCATGATCCGCATGCGCGTCAGCGACGGCAACATTCCCAGCGAAGGCGAGACCATCTCGATCACCGCCCGACCCCGGGACATTCACTTGTTTGATCCCACGACCCGCATGCGGCTCTGACACCATGGCTGTTCAAACCCGCAAGAAGAAACCCGCTCCGCTCGGCAGCGATGTCGTCGCGGAAGGCTCGACGCCCCTGCACGTCCAGATTCGCGAGTCCATTCGCAGTCAGGTTCGCGACGGCAAGCTGATTGACGCAACTGGCCGTCTGATGACCGAGGCCGAGCTCGGCCGTCATTTCAGCGTCAGCCGCATCACCATCCGCAATGCCATTGCGCCGTTGGTGAACGAAGGCATGTTCGACCGCTCACGCGGCCGCGGCACATTCCTGCGCTCGAACCAGCCCGAGAACTGGGTCGGCCGCCTCATGGGCTTTTCGGAGACCATCCGCGACGCCGGCTACCATGCCGGCGCCAGGATTTTGCAGCAAGGCATGACCAATCGCCACGACGCCGCCGTTCGCGATCAGCTGCGCGAGCGCGCCGTCTGGCAACTCAAGCGTCTCCGGCTCGCAGATGAGACGCCAATCGCGATCGAGCACGCCTTCTATCCGCCGGACATCGGGCTCGAGCTCGAAAAGCGCGACCTGGTCTCGATTATCATGTATCGCGTCTTCGAGGACGAGTTCGGCCTTGCCATCAAGGATGCGCAGCAAACCATAAGCGCCGATCTTGCCGACGCCAGCAGCGCAAAACTGCTCGGCGTGAAGGTGGGGTCCCCCCTGCTTGCCATCGAGCGCGTCACCTTCGGCAAGGACGGACGGGCGCTGGAGCTTCTGCGCGCGGTCTATTTGCCGAACTATTTCCGCCTCAGCATCAGCCTGACTCGCCGCCACTGAGATCGCCACACGTCAATAACGAGGACACAAACATGCCGAATGGCGCAAAGACCCCTGATAAGCCCAACATCCTGCTCATACTCAACGACGACATGGGCTTTTCGGACATCGGCTGTTACGGCGGAGAGATCCAGACGCCGAACCTGGACCGCCTCGCGGCCAACGGCTTGCGCTATTCGCAGTTTTACAACACCGCCCGCTGCAGCCCGTCACGCGCCTCGCTGCTCACCGGTCTGCATCCGCACCAGACCGGCATCGGCATCCTCACTTACAGCAACGGCCCGGAAGGCTATGCCGGCAACCTCAACAAGAGCTGCGTGACGATCGCCGAAGCGCTCAAGAGCAGGAATTATACGAGCTATCTCAGCGGCAAGTGGCACATCGCCAGCAGCCTCACCGAGCCGACCGACGCGTGGCCGATGCAGCGCGGCTTCGACCATTTCTACGGCACCATCATCGGCGCCGGCAGCTTCTATCACCCGAATACGCTGACCCGCGGCAACGACAATATCGAGCACGAGGCCGTCAAGGACCCGTCGTTCTTCTATACGGATGCGATCAGCGACCAAGCTGCCGCCTTCATCCGCCAGCACAGGTCGGAAAAGCCCGACGCGCCGTTCTTCCAGTACGTCGCCTACACCGCCCCGCACTGGCCGCTCCACGCCCATGACGAGGACATAGCAAAATACAAGGGCCGCTTCGACGCCGGCTGGGACAAGCTGCGCGAGGAGCGCCTCAAGCGCCTCGTCGAGGACGGCATCATCCATCCGAACTGGCGCCTGACCGACCGCGACCCGACCCAGCCCGCGTGGACCGACGCCGAGCAGCGCGAATGGACGCTGCGCTGCATGGAGGTCTACGCGGCCCAGATCGACCGGATGGACCAAGGCATCGGGCGTATCCTGAAGGCGCTGGAAGAAACCGGCCAGATGGACAACACGCTGATCATCTTCCTCTCGGACAATGGCGCCTGCGCCGAGGACATTCCGGAAGGCGTCACCGCGAAGGAGCTGGTCGACCAGCTCATGATCGCGCAGGCAAAGACGCGCGACGGCAGGCCGGTGCGCTTCGGCAACGATCCAAGGCTCATGCCTGGCGGCGAGGACACCTACCAGAGCTACGGCACCGCCTGGGCCAATCTCTCCAACAGCCCGTTCCGGCTCTACAAGCACTGGGTCCACGAGGGCGGTATCGCCACGCCGTTCATTGTGCACTGGCCGCGCGGCATCGCCGAGAAGGGCGGCCTGCGGCACAATCCAAGCCAGCTCACCGATGTGATGGCGACCATCCTCGACGTCACCGGTGCCACCTACCCCAGTGAATACAACGGCAACACTATTTTGCCCTGCGAGGGCGAGAGCCTGGTGCCATCTTTCGCGGCGGCCTATGGCAATCGGGGCCCGCTGTTCTGGGAGCATGAAGGCAATGCGGCCGTGCGCGTTAGCAAGTGGAAGCTGGTGCGGAAATATCCCGGCCCCTGGGAACTCTACGACATGGAAACCGACCGCACCGAGATGAACGATCTGGCCGCGCAGCATCCGGATCGCGTCCACGAGATGGCGGCGCAGTATCAGCAATGGGCCAATCGCTGTGGCGTGATCCCGCGCGAGAAGATTCTCGAACTGATGAAGGCCGCGGGCGGCACGGCCTTTTGGGAGGAAGAGAAGCAGACGTAGGACATGACGAAGGATCGCTCGCACTGTTGCACCGAGAGCGCCGCCGACAAGGGGTCGGCGACGGGCAACGATGCGCAGGCAGCGATCCTTCCCAGTCTAACCCCGATCCCGCGCCGCTGGAGCTCAATGATCGTCGGAACCTTCCACATGGGATCTGCCGACAGGGGCTTCGTTGAAGATGGCGAAGGCCCGGTGCGGCCCGTCACGCTGTCGCCGTTCGCTATTGCCTGTCACGCCGTAAGCAACCTGCAGTTCGGCGACTTCGTCCGTGCCACAGGCTACACGACCGAAGCCGAACGCTACGGCTGGAGTTTCGTCTTCGAGGGGCTCCTGCCGGAAGAGACGCGCACTGCGCAAACGGCGCGCGTTCGCGAAACGCCCTGGTGGATCCGGGTGTTGCATGCTTACTGGGCGCAACCGGAGGGCCCGTCGAGCAGCATTCTGGACCGGCTCGATCATCCGGTCGTCCATGTCTCCTGGAATGACGCTCAGGCCTATTGCGCGTGGTCGCGCACGCGGCTTCCGACCGAAGCGGAATGGGAGATGGCCGCACGCGGCGGGTTGGACCAGGCCACCTATCCGTGGGGCGATGAGCTTCAGCCAGGCGGCGAGCATCGTTGCAACATCTGGCAGGGCGATTTTCCGAGCCGCAACACTCTGGACGATGGCTATCTCGGCACGTCGCCCGTCCACGCCTTTGCGCCGAACGGATGCGGCCTGCACAATGTCGCCGGAAATGTCTGGGAATGGTGTGAGGACTACTTTTCGCCGAGTTATCACCGCCTCACAACATCTCACGATCCCTTGAATCGCGAACTAGCCCCGAACCGCTCGATGCGCGGCGGATCCTTCCTTTGCCACGAATCCTACTGCAACCGCTACCGCGTCGCGGCGCGAAGCTCCAATTCACCCGATTCGTCATCGAGTAATACCGGCTTCCGTGTCGTGCGCGCTGAACCCCCGCGGGATCCGGCATAGGATGGCGCCAGCCTCACATGCCGGGAAGCCGGCTCAAGCTGCCGGCATCCGTTTGCTGCCGCTCTTTCTGCGCAACTTCGTGCGCAATCGCGAGACCGGCCTTGTGCTGGTCGCCATTGTCATCGGACTGCTCAGCGGCGTTCTCGTCGCCACCATCTCGGGCCTCAGCCAGGTGTCACATGCGCTGCTGTTCGATATTCCCTTCGACGCACATCTCAGCGCCACCGGGGTGATTTCGTGGCAGCGAACACTGCTGATCCCGATGCTCGGCGGCCTTGTGCTCGCGCTGATCGGGCTCTACTTCGCCCGACGCGTAAAGGGCCAGCAGCTCGCCGACGCGATCGAGGCGAATGCCCTCTATGGCGGCCGGCTGTCGTTTCGCGGCAGCCTCCTGATTTCGATGCAGACCCTGCTCTCCAACGGCTTCGGCGGGTCGGTCGGACTGGAGGCCGGCTACACGCAGATCTGCGCGATGTTCGGTTCTCATGTCGGCCAGCGCCTCGCCGCACGACGTAACGACATGCGGCTCCTGGTCGCCTGCGGCGCCGCGGGTGCGATCAGCGCTGCGTTTTCTGCACCTCTGGCCGGCGCCTTCTACGCCTTCGAGGTCGTGCTGGGCGCGTACACTTCCGCCGCACTTGTTCCGGTCACCGCCAGCGCCGTTACTGCGTGGCTGGTCGCGCGGCAATTGACGCACCAGTCGTTCCTGATGGTGCCCGGCTTCCCCTCACCGGTGTCCGTCGAGATGATCGGGCAAACCGTGCTGATCGGCGTCATCTGCGCCTTCGTCAGCATTATCGTCATGCTCGCAGTCGCGTTCTCGGAACGGTGCTTTCAGCGCATCACGGTATTCAAGGGATTCGTACGGCCGATCCTCGGAGGCCTGCTGCTCGGCGGCCTCGCCCTGCTGACGCCGACCGTGCTCGGCGCCGGCCACGGCGCGATGCAGATTCTGCTGGTCAGCAATCCGACCTGGCTCCTGCTCACGACCACCATCGTGTTCAAGATCCTGGCCTCCGCCATCTCGCTCGGCTCGGGCTTTCGCGGCGGCCTGTTCTTCGCCTCGCTCCTGCTCGGCGCGCTGATCGGGCAGCTCTACAGCGTCGTGCTGACCGGGCCTCTTCCCACGATCGCGCTTCAGCCCGGCACCGCCGCGATTGCAGCGCTCGCCGCGCTCGGAACCGGCGTGCTCGGAGCACCCTTCAGCATGGTCTGTCTCGCGCTCGAGATCACCGGCGATTTCTCCGTCACCGTTGGCGCCGTGGTCGCCTCGTCGGTCTGCGCGCTGATCGTCCGCGAGCTGTTCGGATACAGCTTCGCGACATGGCGCTTCCATCTGCGCGGCGAGGCGATCCGCGGCCCGCAGGACATTGGCTGGGTCCGGCAGATGAGCGCGGCATCCCTGATGCGCGCCGACTTCGAGAATGCGCTGACGACGATGCCGATCGGCGAGGCGCAAAGGCAGTTCTCGCCGGCGCTGGTCCGCCAAATCGTATTGCGCGATCCCAACGGCATCTATGCGGGCATCGTGCCCGCCGCCACGCTGCATTCCGTGGCCAGTCAGGACGAGGAACTGCTCGGGTCGCTGGCGCAGCAACAGGGTGAATACCTGCTCCCGACCACCCCGGTCCGCGAGATCCTGAAAGCTTTCGAGCGCAGCGAGGCCGACGTCCTTGCAGTCGTCGACGGCGCCGACAGTCGCACAGCGATCGGCACGCTGAGCGAATCCCACGTGCTGCGGACCTATGGCGAAGAACTTGAGCGTCGGAACCAGGAATTATTTTCCCGTTAGACGGTCAAAGTCCGGGTTTGAGCGTGACCTTGCCCGAAAGCCGTCTGCGCTCTTGCGGATTAGGCTCTATGGCCGCAGGTCCATGTCGATACGCACGAAATCTCCTCGATAGGTGACTTCGCCGAGATAGATCACGGTGCGGTCGCTGGTTGTGAAGACGCGACGGACTTCGGCCACGGGAGAGTTCAGGGGCACGCGCAGCAGCCGCGCCGCCTCGAGATCCGCGGTGCCAATCGTGAGCGTCTGACGGGCGCTGGCGATCGCGGGATCCTTGAGATCGTTGAGGATCGGAATCACGGTCTCATTGCGGAAACGCTTTGGCGACCTGCGAAAGATCTTCTCGTCGAGATAGATGGAAATGACGCAGTAAGGCTGCTTCCCGCGTGAGTGCAGACGGCGCATGAAGACGTATTTCTCGGCCGGCTTGCCGTCCTCGGCAAGCAGCGGCGCGTTGCTGCGGCTCTCCGAGATGTTGATGATCTCCGGAGAGGTGTCGCGGTACATGTCGGCGAGATCGGACAGCGTAGTCTCGACCTTAAGCCAGCGATCCTGCCGCACGGTGCCCGTGACAAACGTGCCTCGTCCCTGCTGGGCCTCGATCACGCCGTCGCGGGCAAGCAGCTCGACCGCCTGACGGATGGTGACGCGCGACACGCCGAACTCGGCCGCAAGGTCCTCGTTGGCTGGCAGGCGAAAGCCACGGGTCCAGGTGCCGCGCGCAATCCGCTGGCGGAAGATGTCGGCAATCTGCGCGTACTTGGGGACGTGACTGTCGGAACTCAATTCCATCTCGCCCTCCGGAATTCAGGCCGCGCGATCAAGCCATGACCAGCGCGGCACCGCGTTCGCCGATCATCAGGCTGGTCGCATTCGTGTTGGCCGACGTGATCTGCGGCATCACCGAGGCATCGATCACCCGCAACCGCTCGACGCCGCGCACGCGCAGCTGCGGATCGAGCACGGCCTGCGCATCCCTGCCCATGCGACAGGTGCCGACACAGTGAAACACCGTGCCCCCGGTATTACGCGCAAAGTCCCACAGCCCGGCATCATCCCTTGCCGCCTCGCCCGGCACCATCTCGACGTCCCAGAGCGTGCGAAACGCCCTCTGCTGATAAATCTCGCGCAGAATCTTCAGGCCCGCAACAATGGTCTTGCGGTCGATTTCCTCGGCAAAATAATTCGGCTCAATGCGCGGCTGCTTGAACGGATCGGTCGAGCTGATCACAAGCCGTCCACGCGACTTTCCATGGCATTGCCAAACCGAGGCGGTGAAGCCGGAATAGCTGTGCAGCGGCTCACCGGGCTTGTCGACTGAGAGCGGCATCACGTTGAACTGCACGTCCGGCCGGCCTCCGACCGCGTATTCCGTGCAGGCTGCGCCGCCGACCTGCCCCGCGCCAACCGTCAACGGACCGCTGCCAGCGAGCATCCACTGCAAGCCCATCTTCGCAAGCTCGACCGGATTTCGGACCTGATCGTTGAGCGAGATCCGCTCCTTCAGGCGGACGATCAGCCGAGCTTGATAGTGGTCCTGAAGATTGGCGCCCACTTCCGGAGCATCGGAAACGACGGGGATGCCGAGCTTGCGCAGTACATCAGCCGGACCGACGCCGGAGAGCTGGAGGATCTGCGGCGACTGCAGGGCCCCACCCGACAGGATGACCTCGCGATCGGCTGTTGCGCTGTGCACCTGTCCATTGCTAATCCATTCGACGCCGGTCGCGACGTGACCGTTGAAAACGACCCTGCTGACATGCGCATGGGTGATGATGGAAAGATTCCGACGGCCGGCAACCGGTTGCAGAAACGCGGAGGCGGAGCTGGTCCGCCAGTGGCGCCCGATGCCGAGCTGGTAAGTGCCGACGCCGAGCGTGGTTGCGCCGTTGAAGTCGGGATTGGGTGGCAGGCCAAACTGCACACCCGCCTCGACCCAGGCCCTGGATGCCCGATTGTCGTTGCGGAGATCAGAGACCTCGAACTCCCCAAGGCCACCGTGAAACTGGCTCTCGCCGCCGCGGTAGCGTTCGTAGCGCCGGAAATAAGGCAGGAGTTCGCGATAGCTCCAGCCATCGGCGCCGAGGCGGTCCCAATCGTCAAAATCTTCGTGCTGGCCGCGGATGAAGATCAGGCCGTTGATCGATGAGGACCCGCCGAGCACACGACCGCGCGGCCAGACAATGGCGCGGCCCCCGCTTCCCTCCGATGGTTCTGTCCTGAACAGGCGCGAGAAGCGTTCGTTGTAGATGGTCCGGTAGTATCCGACCGGAAGCCTGAGCCAAAAGTTCCGGTTCGATCCACCGGCTTCCAGCAGCAGCACGCGGCAGGCGGGATCGGCTGATAACCGGTTTGCGACCACGCAGCCGGCGGAGCCCGCGCCGACGATAATGTAATCGTAGCCGTGCGATGACATCAGGCGGTCCGGTACTGTTCGATCGACGCGAGATCAGGCGTGAGGCCGAGACCCGGCCCGTCGCCGAGCTCGATCGTTCCGTCCCGGACTTCAAGCACGGGACCACAGAAGCGATCGCGGAGCGGGTTCTCATTGCAATCGACTTCCAGCAGCCCGTCCCCGCCGACGCCGGCCAGAAGGTGGGCCGATGCAAGAAGTCCGACGCCGGCGCCAAGATAATGCGGACAGAACATCTTTCCTGACTGCAGGATGTCGCGGGCGATGCCCTCGCAAGCCGACAGTCCACCCCATTTCGCGATATCAGGCTGGACCACGCCGAGAACCGGCTCGCCCAGCACCTCGGCAAATCCGGCGTGGCTGGCGATGTTCTCGCCGGCGGCGAGCGGAAAGCGGATCTTCTCGCGGAGCTGCTTCCACTCCTGCCGCGGGCGGTCGGCGCGGATCGGCTCCTCGAGCCAGCCGAGGCCGAAGGCCTCCAGCTGCGGAGCAAGCTCAAGCGCCTGAGCGATGGTCCAGGCCTGGTTGACGTCGGCGGCAAGCACGCCCTCGCCAACAAGCCGCCGCAGTGCTGCAAGATTGGCGCGGTCGACAGCTGGATCAAAACCTATCTTCAGTTTCAGGGCGCGGTAACCGCGTGCAAGCGCTGCCTCCGCCGTTTTCTCCGATCCGATCGGATTGATGCCGCTGGCGTAGACCTTGATCCTGTTCCGAGATCCGCCGAGCAACTTCCACAGCGCAACGTTCTGGCGGCGCGCGTGGAGATCCCAGACAGCAAGATCGATGCCGGCGATCGCCTGCGCGAAGGGACCCGCTTCGCCGGATTGCAGCGCGAGCACCGAGGTTCCCTGCGTCAGGCGCTCGAAAGCAGCTGATGGTCCTTGCGCCTTGAATCCGACAAGGGCCGGCGCGAGCACCTCGTTGACCAGCCGAACACGATGCTCGGCGCCCGGCGCTGGAAAATTGCACCACACCTCGCCCCAACCCACGTAACCGTCCGTATCCTCGACGCGAACGAAAACAGCAGGCCGATCGGCCATCCGCCCGAACGAGGTGGTGACGTGTGTCGTCAACGGATAGCGATAGCCGAAAGCCTGGAGGCTGCGAATGGTGAAAGACGACGATGTCATGCTCAAAAGGCCTGCTATGCCTATGACCAAAGGCGCTCTTGTATGGTCATCCTATTTATAATATGACTTGGAAAACATCAACCGCTATCCAGGTGGACGCGTCGAATGAACGGAGCTGGCGTAAGACGCTTTGGTCTCGGATTGATTCCGTGGGTCGGTGCAATCCTGCTCTGGTACACGGTGCGCTGGAGCGGCTTCGTCAATGTCTCGCTGATCCCCGCGCCGCACCAGGTCGCCGCCAAGTTCTTCGAGCTCCTCACGAAGGAAGGCCTCCTCGTCGACATCTTCGTCTCGACCAGACGCGTCTTCTTCGGCGTCGCGCTCGGGATTCTTGCAGCGGTGCCCGTTGGCTTCCTGCTCGGCTGGTATCGCCCGGCCCGCACCTTCGCCGACCCGATGATCAACTTTTTCCGCGCGCTGCCACCAATCGCGCTGATCCCGCTGGTGATTGTCTATTTCGGCGTGGACGAGGTCGCAAAACTGGTCATCCTGTTCTACGCCTCATTCTTCTCCGGCGTGATCGTGATGTATGAAGGCGTCTCGCAGATCACGCCCCTCTACATCCGCGTAGCGCAGACGCTCGGCGCGAGTCAGGCGGAAATCTTCCGCAAGGTCATCATTCCCCTCACCGTCCCGCATATCCTCACCGCGTTGCGGGTCGCATTGGGTGTGGCGTGGGCGACTCTCGTTGCATCCGAGCTGATCGCGGCCCAGCGCGGACTTGGTGCGATGATCCAGAATGCCTCGACCTATTTCCTGCTCGATGTCATTTATGTCGGCATCATTTGCATCGGCCTCATCGCTCTGATCATGGACATGATCCTGCGCAGGATCACGGCGCGGCTGTTGGTGTGGCAGGATCGGGTCGTCGCATGACGAAGCGTGCGCGATTCGAAAACGTTTCGTTGTCTTTTGAGACTCCGAAGGGCCGGCTCAACGTCGTCGAGGACGTCAGCTACGACATCAACGATGGCGACTTCATCGCCGTGATCGGGCCCTCCGGCTGTGGCAAGACCACGATGATGAGCATGCTCGCGGGTTTCCAGAGGCCGACGACCGGAAATGTGCTGTTCGACGGACGTCCCGTCGCGGGTCCCGGACCCGAGCGCGGCGTCATCTTTCAGGAGTATGGAGTCTTCCCGTGGCTGACTGTGAAGCAGAACATCGCTTTCGGCCTGACGCTCAGCGCCAACCGCGTCGCGGCAGGCGAGCGCGATGCCATCTGCGATCACTATCTGGGTCTGATGGGATTGTCCGACTTCGCCAGCTCCTATCCCAAGCATTTGTCCGGCGGCATGCGTCAGCGGCTCGCGATCGCGCGTGCCTACGCTGTCAAGCCGCAGTTCCTGCTGATGGATGAGCCGTTTGGCGCACTCGATGCCCAGACCCGTTCCAACATGCAGAACCTGCTGCTCAAGGTGCTTGAGACTGAAGGCAAGACGGTCATGCTGATCACCCACTCCGTGGAAGAGGCGATCTATCTCGCCTCCCGAATCGTCGTGGTGACCGCCCGGCCGGCACGGATCAGGGAGATCATCGACGTGCCGTTCGCCTATCCGCGCGATGAATCGATCCAGGAGCGGCCCGAATTCGGCGAGCTGCGAAGCTACATCAAGCAACTGGTGATGGACGAGTATCGCGCCCAGCAGGCGCAAATGCGTCCGGCATCATTCTCGGAATAACAAGCAAACTGGAGGATACACCATGGATCGCAGACAATTTCTGGGCACGACGGCGGGCCTTGCGCTTGGCACCTTCACGGCCTCGGCACCGGCGATCGCGCAAGCGAAAACGAAGGTCCGCGTCGGTTATCTTCACACTGTCGCCGTCGATGGCCAGATCTGGACCGGCATGGATCGCGGTTCCTTCGAAAAGCAGGGCCTCGATCTCGAGCTGCGACAATTCAACACCGGCTTGGAGATCTTCCAGGCGCTGATCGGCGGCAGCCTCGACGTGCTGGCAACCGGCGCCGTGCTTTCGAACTTCCCGGCCCGGGGTCAGGGCAAGGTGTTCCTGATCAACGACATTGAGGTCGCGACGGCACAGCTCTGGGTTCGCGGCGACCAGGGCATCAAGTCGTTTGAGGACCTTAAGGGCAAGCGGATCGCGACCGCGACCGGTACCACCGCGCATGTGTTCTTGGATACCGCGCTTCGCGCCAACAAGGTCGATCCGAGGGAGGTCGAACTCGTTAACCAGACCATGCCAGCCGCCGTGACCGCCTTTATCTCCGGCGCGGTACCGGCCGTCGCTCTTTGGGTACCCTTCAACGTCACGGTTCGCGACAAGGTGCCAGGCGCGGTCAAGCTCGCCGATGCATCAGCCTACTATCCAAAGGCCGCTATCATCGGCGGCTGGGCGGCGGCCAACGATTATTACGAGCCAAACAAGGAAACGCTGGCGAAGCTCATCCGTGGTTGGGCGGATGCCAATGACTACATCATCGCGAACAGTACCGAAGCAATGGATAAACTGCAAAAGGACCACTATAGCCAAACACCGCTGGCGGACATCAACGAGTCATTTAAGGCCCAGAAGATGTTCACGTCCAAGGACTGGAAGCGCATGTATTCAGACGGGACGGTCACCAACTGGCTGCAGCAATCTACGGATTTCTTCATGGCCAATGCAGGCATCAAGGATTTCACGCCGGCAAGCAAATATTTCGACCCCAGTCTGTATCTAAAAACAATCGTGTGATCTTATCGCGGAAGCTGGCGGCTCCGTTGCAAGGAGCCGTAGCACCCGCGCTCTCTACATCATAAAATAGGCTTCCGTGCGAAAGCTAATCAGTCGATGATATGGCTTCGGTTTACTTGGAGCCTACTGGCGGCGAAACCGCCTCTTTTGCATAACTAAGCGACCACAGCTGCGGCTTCATTGGCCCTTCTCATTCACTGTAGGATCGCTGTTGCCCTGTTTCGGCCGTCTTGTTCGAAGACAAGCAACGCCGCGCCCGCTCTATCTGGACGTCGGTAGTACCCTGACTACGGGCATACATTTCAGCCAGGGCTGCTGAATACCTTGCTACGTAGTATCTGACTTCCGAGCAGGAGATCCGGTCTCCGGGCCTGTGTTGGCGTGCGGCATACGCGTCAGAGCTCATCGTGATCAGGAACAAAACGGCAGACGCGACCTTCATTGCTACCTCCGTACCTGGTGGTTCATTGCACGGAGGTGGCCTGACTCGCGGTAGCTGCGCAAATTAACATTTGTAGCCCTGCGGAGTGTTGCTCTCTTGCGCCACAGTCAGAGTCGTAGAAATGTGAGCGTCACGATGGAGGCGCAGCATCTGGGATGGCTCGTCGCTCCGACGACGGCCAGCTCAAAAGCGCCCGACTTGCGGCGGCGTGGGAATCCAATCCCCCAAGGACTCACCAGCCGGTAATCAGTAGCAACCGTATTGCCAGATTGGCATCATCCGGCGCCTATCATTTGCGCGCGAACGCCTGACCAATTCCGAGACAGAGGCTTCGTTGCTGAGAGCGCCGCATTAAGGATGGGTTCCCCGATTAGGTCGCGTGCGGATTCACGACTGTATATCCGCGCAATGAGCGAGCATGAACGCGTGTTGCATGCCCGCCAGAGTTGGCGTCGTACGCCATCCACATGTCGCCCCCAACGTGCTGTTCCAATACAAACACGTGGCCGTGGCGTGCAGCGACCATTCCCGGTGCAGGCGTGTACGGGGCAAACGGAGCCAATTCGCCGCAACGTTCAACTCCGGAATGACCCGACCGAACGCAAGGATCGCGGCGCCACAACCGCAATATGAGGGCGGGCATCCGGCCGGACGACCACCGATCACGCTGCCCTCGGGCTCACTCGCGCTCGCAAATGCATTCAAAGCATTTTCAGTTGAAGTCCCTCGTTCGCGCATCTGCAGCCAACCCGCGCGTCGTGCGCTCCTGGGACCAGCGTTCAGGTACGAGAAGTCACACGGCATCGACACGTTGCATTCGGCGATTTTCTGGTTGCGGAAGGGACGCGCCTCAGATGGGATTGAGCCGGTGATGAAAACAAGCGAAGTGAAAAAGACAAGCTTCAACATGCAGGACTCCTACGCGTGTCCTGCCCCGCCTGCAGAGGCTACAAACAATTTGGTCTACTAAAGGCCATTTTTGTGGCCACCCTGCTTCTGCTGACGTCCTGCTTAACTCAGGTTAAATTGAAACGCGCACACATGGCGCTTCTCGTCGAGTATCCACCACGTAGATTTCGCCGAATATCAATTGCTGCTGACTGATAAGGTTTGCCGACAATTCTCATCAGTCTAGGACCGTCTTTAATTGGGCGATCGTTACAAGCAAGCCGACTGTTTCCGCGTCATCAGATTAGGCGCCACTTTCCGCCGCTGCGCTCGGCTTCAGAACGGATGGCGTCAATCGCGTGGAGCTATCAGGACCGCAACGCTGGCGGCGATTATGATGACTAACAACCAACTGATCACCCTCATCTCCATCAACATTATAGAGTGAACGCGCTCAATCCCGCACAGTCAAAAAGAACCCGCCGGAAAGCTTAATTTCAGCGAGGGGCTGAGGACTCAAGGCCGTCCGCAGTCGGTCCTATTAGCGAAATGCCAGTAACCGGGTCTCGACCGAGCCCACCATGACCGGGTCTCTGTGCCTTCGCAGCGGCAGAAACCAGAATTGTTCCGCCCTCGGAACAGAGGGTTTCGGTTTCGACGAACTTATGTTTGCAATAGAGACAAAGGTGCGGCAGAACTTTTTGTTACGGGCTGGCTGCATATTTCACTTGGTGTTTTTAACCCGGCTTCATTTGACGACGCGTGGGCCGCAGCGACTTAACCTCCCGCTGCGGCCTTCGCCGCACGGCAGGCCAGCGTGAAGCGGCGAGCGCCCCTCAAGGTACGGCCTGTCGTTGAGGCCTCATAGTCGGAGGACCGTGAGAACGGCTCAAGCGTCTCCAGCCGCAGCTTTCCCGTCTGCTCCGCTGATCGAGTTTCGCAAGAGCGGCTCGCCCTGAGCATTTAGCCATTGGGACAGCTGGCCGCGAGTCGATTCCGGTTGCACTAAAGGGGCGGAATCCCGCATTATGGTTTTGCTGGGCGAAGCGGACCTACGGTGGCTCTGAAGAACCCTGAGGCTATTGCGGCAGTCGTGACCGCGCTCCGGTTTACTCACGGCGACGAAACGGCCTCCAGCTCTCTGAATTTTAACGCCTTTACGGTTTCCTGACGGAAGATCGGGATAACTGGCTAGAGGGGCGGGACGGCAACGCGCAGCGTGGGCCTGCCATCGACGAAGACCCGCAGCCGATCGGTATCATCGATCGCCCCAACATGGCTGGCGGGGCGACGATCGATGTCGATGTTGGTGAACTGCACGCGACCGGCATTCAGCTCCTCGAGGAAGGCCTGCACGGTGCTCGCTTCGACGAGATCGACATAAGTGTCAATCTCGTCGCTGTTACCAACGCTGAGATTGGCGATGCCACCAAGCTTGTGTGCGTCAGGCATTTCCGGCGTCGTCTGGCTAAGTAATTCCCATGCTGGTTGCCGGCAGCGCCTCATTTGAGGCTCCTCACTTGAGGAGATAGAACATGATAAGCTCGGGCCGCAAACTCGGTCCTGAGAATGATGCCGGGCACTCAATGGTTACTTGCGCTTGGCGCTTCGAATTACCGTTCCTTAGTGCGCATTGAACGCTGGACCACCTGCGCCTTTCTTGGCCCCATGTTGCTCGCTGGGAGCCGCCCGAGCAATGTGTGAAGCTCCCGGAAGGAACCCACGAGGCGCGCATTCCGCATCGGTACCCATGGCGCACTTCCCGCCAGAAACAATTTAAGACGCCGACTCGTAAGCGTTTGACGCAGGTGATCTTGATAAGTCGCTGTCGCCCGGCGGGTCATGTATGAAGACCCCGAGACGACAAGAACGTCCGGCTTCAACTTTTTGAGTAGGGGAGCAAGTTCTTCCGCGGGCGGGCCTTCGCCGACCCAGTGAACTTGCAAACCCGCTTCTACCAGCACCAACTCCGCGAGCGACAGTCCCAACGTGTGTCGCTCCCCAGGCATAGTCTGCAGGATGGCAACACGTGAGGCGTTGCCATCCGACGAAATTTCATTAACGCAGGCCGCCGCAGCGCGTCGGAACGCCTCGCTTGCAATATGTTCCTGGAACACATTGCAATCACCAGCTTCCCAAAGCCTCCCGATTTCAACGATGACCGACGCAAGCTCGTCGGCCACCTGCGCCCAATCTCCACAGCGCTCTCGAGCAACGAGAAACATCGTCTTTAGTCGCAGTGAATCTCCGGTGAGCATAGCATCGAGCCACGCAGCCAGCGGCTTTGCCAACTCTGGAGGACGCATCGATGCGATCAGACGCCGCAATTCAGCCACGGGTATGCGTCGATGACCGCCGTTTGTTCGTTCTGCGCGTAATAGACCGCTATCGACCCATCGCTGGATCGTTGCGGGCGCGACATTCAATCGGCGTGCAGCCTCTCCCGTCGCGACGCTATTTTGTGCTTTCATCGCTATTGAGCCTACTCGTAAGCGCTTAGAGTTCCACAAATCCGACGGACCATCAATGGCACATTGACATCTTGCGCGAGTTTTGGTATCCAAATTCAATCAATCCGCTATTTACCTCGATGTACGTGCCGTCGAATGCGTTTGTCGAGCGTGATCGGCGGGAGCTTGCTGTCGCCGGTTCAGCGGGTTGCTGGCCGCTGTGCGGCGCGGGTTGAACCAGGAACGATTCTTTTCCTCTAAGATGGAGAAGTCGTCATGAAGCATTCGCTTCTCGCTGCAGCAGCCGTCGGCGCAGTACTCTTGACAGCGTCGCCGGCTCACGCACAGACCTCGCCTGCGGCAAGCTCTTCCTTGAATGGCATCGTGCTGCCTCGGTTGGAGGCGGATTTGGCGCGTTTCTTTCAAGGATAGTGCGAGGCGGCGCGGCGGCGCTCACGCTAACGAGGAGTCGGAATGTGCCTTGGCCTGTGGCCCTCTTGCCAATTTGCTCCATGGAAGACGGATCGCCCCAAGGCAAGACCGCCTGGCTGACGCGGCCCTACTACGTCCCTCCGCTTGGCAAAGGCCTGGATTGCGTCGGGTATTCAGCGATCGCCGACGACAAGGCTTTTAGGGCGGTGAATCTAGCGTTCGCACATGGCTGGCAGCTTCTCTGTCACTGTAACGGGGACGCGGGCCGCCGACGTCTTCATCGCCGCTCTCCAGGATCCGACGAAAAAGCACGGAAAAGCCGATCGCCGCGCAGCAAAAAGCGCTGGTAAAAATTATCGTTTCGTCGAGCAATCATGGGCTCGCCAGTCTAATGCGTGATGTACCCTTGTCTCCCGAGCCGGGAAGCGGTTCTGTGGACGTCGTGGCTCGCGAGGACGCAGAGGTCCCGCCAACACACGTACGTGCCGAGTTGGAATGCATTCTCTCTAGCCAGCACTTCCCGGCCAGCGAGCGTCGTCGCGCATTCCTGCGCTTTATTGTCGAGGAGACGCTTGCCGGCCGTGGCGATAGCCTGAAGGGCTATACTGTTGCCTTGGCCGTATTCGGCCGCAAGGAGACGTTCGATCCTCAAGCTGATCCGGTCGTCCGTCTCGAGGCGCGCCGCTTGCGGCGAGACTTGGACAGCTACTATGTAGGCGCCGGACGAGACGATGCCGTGCGTATTGTCGTCCCCAAGGGATCGTATGTTCCTTATTTCGGGTGGTTCGCCCGCTCGCCCGTACCGCCGTTGATGTCTGCTGATACTGCGCAAGTGAACGGCGCGAAGCGCGTCCGCGATCCAAGGAGGTCCGACCTCTCTTGGAGAGTGCTGATCGCTGCCGCCTCGGCGGCCATTCTGTCCATTGGGCTCGCCGCGCTGTGGATTTGGATGCCACGATCGCCCCCGCTTGTATCCTCGCGCGAGCCTGCGGTCCTCCTCATGCCGTTTGAGGCACTGAGCCCTGGAGAAAGTGCGCGCCATTTCGCCGCGGGCATTGGTCAAGAATTGACCAGCAATCTGATTCAGTTTGAAGGCTTTCGGCTTTTCACCTCGCCGACAGGTGGCGGCCAGCCCCCGAGTTCAGCCGCCGCGCAATTCGGCAACGGCCTTGACGTTGTCTACGCCATCAGCGGAAGCGTGCAAACTAATGCCGACGAAGTGCGGGTGACGACAACTGTATCAAACGCGAGCAACAGGGAGATAGTTTGGGCGCGAACATACACCCGATCGGCCGATCCCCGATTGCTCATGGAGACTCAAAAGGAACTCGCGGGCGAAATTGCGGGTCTCATCGGCCAACCGTCGGGCGTGCTGCGGAACGACATTCGCAACAGCCCGTCCCCGCGCAGCATGGCAAGCTACAACTGCGTGTTGCGGGCTTATGAATATCAGCGCACTTTCTCGCATGCGCTTTTCGCTCCTGTCATGGAGTGTCTCAAGGAAACCGTTCGACGGGATCCCCGATACAGTGACGCATGGGCGATGCTCGGATGGCTGCATGTTCACGCGGGACGCCTGGGCTACACCGGGGCCGGCAATACTCAAAAGGAATACGCCGAAGCTCTGGAAGCAACGTCGCGCGCGGTCAAGCTCCAGCAAAATAGTCCCCTTGCGCTGAAAGCCCTTGCCGCGACTTATCATTTTTTGGGCCGCTATGAAGAAAGTGATCGCATTAGCCGACAAGCGATCCGACTCAATCCGAACGATCCCGATGCGCTCGGCCAGTTCGGTTGGCGGCTCTCGATCCGAGGAAACTTTGCCGAGGGCGTCCCACTGCTCAAGCGGGCGATAGAAGGCTCGTTGAGCCCTCCGCCCTGGTATTTTCATTTCATCGCCGTTGATCTGTATATCCAAGGCCAGTATGAGCAGATGCTGCATGTAGCCGAACAGGCGGCGTTGAGCGATACGGGGTTCAGCCAGTTATTGATCGCGATCGCGAATGCAGAACTGGATCGTCGCGACGACGCTGAGGTCGCACTTGCAAAGCTGTCGCGACATGAACCATTGGCGAGCGATCCCGCAGGTTTTCTTCGCCGCAATGGCGCGGCTGATCAAGTTGTTGACGCTCTCACGACTGGCCTGCGCAAGGCGCGGTCACATTGACCCGGGCAGAACTTTCAATCCGGTCAAACGCGGCCTGTTCGCTTTGGTTCGCGCCGGCAAAAGACCGCCTGTCGGCGGCCCTCTGTCAGCCGTGAAGGGACTGGGCACGGTTACGGGCGAATCCCGTTCTTACGCGCGCAATCGCGGTAGGCGGAATAGCCTGCGGAGTTTCGCATGGCCGTGGCTCCGCTTGTCATGCTGCCGGCAGCAGCCGAGGCAGCTTCGTTCGCCTGTCTGAAACATTCAGCACGGATTGCGTCGGTATCTTTCTTTGGCGCAGCATCGGCTGGACGGGCACTGCCAAGCGCCAGCACAAGTAGGCCTAAAGTGCTCAGTGTTCTTGCATTCAACATCATCCTCTCCCTTGATCCGTTGCTTCTTGGATAGCCCATCCCACCGGCTCAACCGGCAGCTTAGCCCTCGAAAGTTTGCTTCAAGAACAGAGGCGATCAAGATACGGACATGTTCGCACCGGTCCTACGGAACCGCTGCATGGAGGCGTCAACCCGCGCTGCGGTTGGTCATGTCGAAAACGGCGTCCAAAGAAGAACAGGGTCGTCGGCTTGCCGAGGAATTCGCTCCCAGAGGTTTAGACAAATCGCGAGAATTGTTTCGAGTGAAATCAACCCGGACTGCTGGATGGACAAAACTGCGCCCGAACGAATCAAAGTCGTTGGCTGGGGAAAAGTGACGTATAATGCCAAGAGCATTCATGGCGTCTAACTGGTCGGCCCGAAGGGTCTGGCCATGTATCAGAACAACTCACAGCGAGCCATTTGCCGCGCTCTCATTGAGGTTCGTTGATTGGGGACTAGGTTCCGTCCTACTAGGGACAATATCGCAAGGGCGACCTTCGCCGTCTCCGCCGAGACCAGCGGATCGACGATCGTGATGCCTTCGCTGCCCTCGATGATCGTCATGTTGGACTGGTCCTGGTTGCGGACCTGATAGATGCCTTCCACTATCTCGAACAGGGCGGAGATGTTGATGAGCCGGGATTGCCGCCACAGGCTGGGATGGACTGTCTCGGGCGCGTTGGCGTGCTTGATGAAACCGTACTGCTGCGCAGCCACATCGCGTCGCCTGCGCTTCCATCTCAACTGTCCCATCTGCTTCGGCTTAGGCTTTGTCTGTGAGAACCACCAGACCGGGCCTGGAGCGAAGAACTTGGCTGCTTGACGACGTCAACGAAGGATCCGCACGTCGAGAGTGCTTTGCGTTCCCACGCCGCAGCGTCTTTGCCGCGGCGGACGTCGGCCGTCGACGACGTGGCAATATCAGCAATTGTAACGAGAAGTTGCGCGGTACAACACCGGCAGACAATCTGTAGTGGCAATCCCTCGCGCCGCATTTTCGCGGCTGAAAATTCTATCGACGAATACTAGAGTTGAATCGGGCTGGCTTTGGAGACCGCGGATGGATGTACCGCGAATTCAATCGGCTTCGCCTTCGGTAACGCCAGCCGGAGATCCGGTCGCATTCGACCCGCAGCGCTTGTGCTTCCCCGCCGACCTGTGGCGGTTCCGCTCGTTGCTATTGGGAACGGCGGTAACGCTCGCCTACGGCCAGGTCGCGGTTGCGGCGGATCGCATCCACCTTCGATACGATGGCTACCCGCCCGCAACGAATGATTACTGCATCAATGCGAGCAGCGTACAAGGCGATCCGCAAATCGGTTTCATGTGGCGCTTCAGCAAGAGCGGAACGCTGACCGGCGGGCCGACCTTCCTCGACATGAGGACAGACCCGGCCATCGAAGTATTCCCCCCGTCATTCGATGATCATGAGAAGTTCAGGGCCTATGGCAGTGCCCTGGGACCGCTGCTCGGTGAAAAGTCCCTTTCGAACGAGGTGAATGCATTCACCAACCAGTTGTGTTCCATATCGCCGCCATCACCGCCGCCGCCTCCACCGGGGCCACCACCGCCGGGGCCGCCGCCGCCGCCAATTCCGCGGCTTCCACGGCACTGGAACGGCTTCATACCGTTTCCAGATTTCGGGCCATTCCCGCCGCCGTCACCGCCCTCACCACCGCCTCCGCCACCTCCGCCGGGGCCACCGCCGCCGCCAGCACCACCCGGGCCACCTCCACCTCCGCCGCCGATGCCGGTGCCGCATGCGAATTTCGCACGCGCATTGGGGACGGATTTTGCGCGCAGCTACTTCCTCTCGGACGCGATCCTGGCCGGGTTCAACCAGTACGCAAGCGTTGCCAACAGTCCGACCTCGGCATCGATGGGCCACGGTTGGCACGCATGGGTCACGCCGCGCCAGGTCAATTTCACCGACCGGGTCGTCGGGCTCACGTCGCAGGGCACGCTGTCGGAACTCACGTACGGGCTCGACTATCGTGTCGGCCCGGACCTCATTGCGGGTATCGCGCTCAATCCGGAAAGCACCAAAGTCACGTATGACGGACTGAATGCGTCGATTTACCAATCGGGAATTGGCGGCGGGCCTTATCTGGGATGGCTCATCACCCCAACAACGCTGTTCGATGCCTGGCTTGGGTACGCGCGACTCGATCGCGCCTTCGACGCTTTCGGGCACGGCGCCAATATGCCCGTCGACCGCGTCTTCCTGTCCTCGAGCATCACCCAGATCATCGATACGCCCTGGATGCGTGTCCTGCCTCGATTTACGGTTTTTCATGCTCACGACGACGTCTCGGGTGTCACGAGCGGTCAGGGATTTTCCATCCCCGGCCAGGCCTATAGCTGGGGCCATGTGGAAGGCTCGGTGGAGCTCAACCGGGATTTCGGTCTTGATTCCCGATTTATGCTGCAGCCGTTCGTCCAGGCCACATTGCGGTACGACACGCAGCAACTGGTCAACACCATCACAACGATCAACGGCACGGATATCGAGCTCTCGCGCTTGCACGGGCAATTGCGCGGCGGCGTCCGGACCCGGCTCGGATCCCAGGCTGAGTTGTGGCTCTCAGGCGGCTATCTGTCCTTCTTTACGCCCGGGATCGATGCGTGGGAGGCGAAGGCGCATTTTCGCATGCGGTTCGACGAGGCGAGCTCGGCGTTTGCTGCCTTCATGCCGGTCAAGGCCAAGCCGATTCTGCCGTATAGCTGGACCGGCTGCAGCATCGGCGTGAACGCCGGCTATGGTTCGGCCAATGCCGAATTCTCTTCGGCGCCGAATGGAGCCGTCGTTGAGTTTGCTCAGATCACCGGAACTCTCCCCCAACTTGCAACCCAGCAGGCGGGCTCGAACGCCGCTCGACGCAAAGGCGGGGCTACGGCCGGCGGAGGCGTCTCCTGCAATGTGCAGTATGGCAAGACGGTCGTCGGGCTCGAAACAGATTTGAACTACACCGATCTGCAATCGTCGGAGCTGCGCGGACCATTCCCGCTGGCGCCGGGAGTCAACAACACCTGGGAGAACAGCTTTCGATCGAACTATCTCGGGACCATCCGCGGACGCCTCGGGTTCCTGGCCAACCCTTCGAACATGTTCTACGTGACCGCGGGCTTGGCGTATGCGGAGTTTGCCTTTGCGACCGCGGCGGATTTCCCTGGCTTCTCCGGCTTTCGATTTGCGGGGGCTGACTCGCGCGTGAAGCCGGGCTGGACGGCGGGCTTCGGCTGGGAAACCGTTGTGAGCGGCCCGTGGACGGCCAAGTTCGAGTATCTTCACGTCGACCTCGGCGATCGCAGCGCCCCGGCACCACAGAATGTCGGTGCGCTGAGCCCATTTGCATGGACACATTCGGCCAAATTGAGCGACGACGTCATTCGCCTAGGGTTGAGCTACAAATTCACCGGTGCGCCAAATGGAGCTACCGGCTGGTTCGCGCAATGAGACAATAGCAGGATCGATGCCGAAGCTTGTGGCCTACACGCTCGACGGACATGAACTGGACATCCGTCCTGCTCCGCTCGAACGCGACTGGATGGATGCCAGCGACCAGCGGTTCGCGTATCGCTGCCTGCCGCTGAACATCGCAAATGCTCACGGCTGGGAACTGCTCTGCCCGTCCGGGTTCTCGGCGCGCTGGGACGGGCTCAACCACAAGGAGACCATTCGGATCAAACCTGATCTCGGCACAGTGGCGCCCGCCGTGAGCCATTTCGGTCATGGCGTTTTGACGTTCCATGTCCCCTGCCTGTTTCGCACGGATCCCGGTTTCGACCGAGCGTGAATACAAGCTATGGTCTGACGGTCGCAGCGCCTTCAATAGCGACTTGCAGCAGCCGGGATCGGAAGCAACGCAGCAGCGCTGGCAGAAGGCATATTTTCGTGGCCTCAATCCGTCTGGCGAGGAAGCGCGTGCGGACCACCGAAGCCGCCTTCGGGTGAAGGATTTCAAGGTAAGGGATTAAAGCTGCACGCTCGACGGTATTGTGAGGCCGGCACATTTGGAGATGCACTGCAAAGATCCACTTCGATTTCGCAGCGACTTGTGACCGAACGGCTACAGATTCCCGGCTTCGATTCTGCTCTACTTGTGATCTTGACGGCGTTCGGGGGTACAATGAAGATTGTTTTCTCAACTGTCTGCCGAATCGCGATCGCCGCTTCCGCGGCGCTGGCGTTGTTTTCTCAAGCAGCTCGCGCGGATGAAAATGGTGTTTCGCTTTGGCTTCCGGGCCAGTTCGGCAGCCTCGCTGCTGCGCCGGCCGTTCCCGGCTGGTCGCTCGGGATGGTGGCCTATCACACCAGCGTGGAAGCTTCAGGCAACGTTGCGGCAGCACGTCAAATCCAGATAGGCCAAGTCCCTGCAACGGCAAACGTCAGTCTCAACGCCAATCTCAAGGCCAATGGCGATTTATTTTTTGTTGCACCGACATATACGTTCGCCACGCCGGTGCTCGGCGGTCAGCTTGCCGTCGGCGTCACCGGGATTGTCGGCCACCTCGACACCAGCATCGCCGGCACGCTGACCGCGCAGGTTGGACCAATCGTCGCGACACGCAATGGATTTTTGTCGGATTCACTGACCGGCGTAGGTGACCTCTATCCGCTGATCTCGTTGAAGTGGAACCAGGGTGTTCACAACTATATGGTGTACGGATTCGGCGACATTCCCGTGGGCGCCTACGAATCGACACGTCTATCCAACATCGGCATTGGGCATGGCGGGATCGATCTGGGCGGCGGCTATACCTACCTCAATCCGGCGACAGGCAACGAGTTCTCCGGCGTCGCCGGGTTCACCTACAATTTCAAGAATCCGACCACACAATATCAAAACGGCATCGATTTCCACTTCGACTGGGGAGCATCGCACTTCCTGTCCAAGCAGCTTTTTGTCGGCCTCGTCGGGTATGCCTATCAGCAGATCACCGACGACTTCGGCGCGGCACCATTTCTGGGCGGATTCAGGTCGCGCGTTCTCGGTGCAGGTCCTCAACTGGGCTATCTATTTCCAATCGGCGACAAGCAGGGGTATCTGAACCTGAAGGGTTACAAAGAATTCGCGGCAGAGAATCGCCCGGACGGCTGGAACGTGTGGTTGACCTTCGCTATTTCGAATGCCGCCCCCACGTCAACCGTAACACCAACGAAACATTCGATCACAAAGTAGGATTCAACGGGTTCGAATCCTCGACATCGCCGTCAGCTTTCTCCTCGAGGAGCTCGTAGACCCGGGTCTCGGCAGCCATTCCTTTGGCGACGGCCGAATCTACGAACCGGCAGCGGAAGCGATGCTTGACCCGTGCGTGCACGGCGTCGCTGACCAGAATTTGCGTTCCGTAGTCCTTGTTCAGTCCTTCCAGTCGCGCGGCGAGATTCACGACGTTGCCGAGTGCCGTGTAGTTCATGCGTTCGGACGAACCAACATTGCCGACAACGGCCTCGCCGGCATGGATTCCGAAGCGCGTGTGGAACGGGGGCAATCCCTCTGCGTCGAACTGACGATTGATGGCTTCGTTGACGGCTTTCGCTTGCAGCGCGGCACGACATGCGCGCTCGCAATGATCGGCTTGCGGATTCGGCGCGTTCCAAAACGCCATCACGGCATCACCGATGAATTTATCGACTGTGCCACCCTGCGTTAGGATCACGTCCGTCAGGGCCGAGAAGTATCGAGACGTCTGCTGCATGAGAGTATCGGGATCGGCTGCTTCGGCGATGGTGGTGAAGTTTCTTACATCGGTGAACAGGGTCGTGATCTCCTGCCTTTTGCCGCCAAGCTCTGTGGAGATCGAGTAGTCGAGTACACCTCGGACGATCTCGCGCGGTACGAGCCGCGAAAACGACCAGATGGCGCGTTGAGACTTGTGTATCGTCCTGCCCAGGGTATTGAGCTCCGTGACGAAAGATCCGATCGGCCGGCCTGGCGGCGGCGCCATGGTGTGGAGGCGGTCTGCTTCGACCGTGATGTCCTTGACTGTCTTTGACATTCCGCTGCCGAAAATCCAGGCCGCCGGGATGAACAGACAGCATGCGATCACCGCCAGGATCTTCGCCCTCCTGTTGAGATCTCTGATGCCAGAAGCAAAATCATCCTCAGGCGCGACAAGCAGAACATTTCCCGTCAATGTTGGACCAATGGCGATGGTTTCGAGGCGAGCAAAATACACCTTGTGGTCGCTCCAACGCAGCTTGCACCAATAGGGACTCGCCTTGTCCCACTCGGCGATGATCTCGCCCTCGATGCTGCCCTTGAGATCATCCGTGCTTGGAAGCCTGGCGCCGTTTGGATTGGCAGACGAACGAGCAAACATGGCGGCGTAGTCGCGGTGCGCGATCACGGTATCACTGGCGTCGAAGATCGAGAGATAGCCGCTCTTGCCGAACTTCAGGATCGGCTCCGAAGCGCTATAGACGTCGAGCTTGAGATCGACGCCGACAACTCCCAACGCTGATCCTTGAATAGGCGCGCTGAACGTGATCATAGGGACGCGCAGATTGAACGAAAGATAGGGCGCGGAGGCGACTAATTGCCCGGTTTCCCGGGCATTGAGGTACCAATCGCGCTGCCGGGCATCGTAGCCGCGTGGCGGTATTTCAATTTGTGCGATCCGGTTGCCGGTCGCGTCCTGAAACACGCGCGTGGTCGGCATTTCCTGAGCACCATTCCAGCGGGTGACCGTGACGGCAAATGCCGCTTCGGGTGGACCTCCCACCCGACTGCGCTGCTCGCCCTTCAAGCCGACCAACCGTTGAACCTGGAGCCAGTGGCCGTTGCCATAACCGACATAGATGCTGTCCAATGCGGGCCACTGTAAAAGATTGTTTCTCATCAGCGCCGCCGACGAACTCGCGGCGTCCGGCTCGTCTGATCCGGCAATCGCCGGACTGAAAGCCAGCGTTCGGGTTGCCCGCGAGAGCATCTCTACCTGGTACTGCAGCAGCGAAATCGTGTTCTTGCTGGCCGCCTCCATCGTCGAGGAGGCGGCGTCTTCAATAGCAAGATCGAGCGTGCGGATCTGGACAAAAACCAGCAGAGCGGCCAACAGGCCGATCATCAACATGACTGAGGTCGTAAGAGTGACACGAAAACTCATGGCACATCCACCGCACACACCCGCATTCGCAGATGCCGAAAAACTCCGGAGCAGCCATCGACGAGATGGAATCCAACGAGCCTTTACCCGCGTTTTCCTCTTTCTTTAGCCGGCTGCATGACTGCAGCCGCTGTTCTCCATTTGCATCCCGCATCCGGCTTCCATTCAGAACCAGACACCCTGGACCGCCGCAAATCGTAACCCTGGGTGGCGGTCAACAATCATCCGGATGGCGACATCGCCCATCCAGCCGCGATGAGGGCGCAGCTTCATCGCGCATATCTATTTCAATCGAATAGTGACCCCGCCGACGGCCGCCGACACTTCAGCCCCGACTCTCGGTCCACTGAGCTGGAGGATCACGCCGTTGCCATTCTGGAGCTGAACACCACCCGCGCCGGCCGCAATCGCGCCGCCGGCGCCGATTGCGCTGTAGCTGCCTTCGAATGATGCAGGTCCTCTGAGGTTAAGCGCCCGTCCCGTGAGCCTAGTCGTCGAGGCGCCGATCGTGAAGCCCACGCTCATGCCCGAAACGGTGAAGGGGTATTGCCTGCCGTGATAGATCAGCACGCCTTCGCCCCCACCCACCCCGACAATGAACCCGCCCTTGGTGAAGACCACAGCGACCCTTCCCGTATCGGCTCGCGATGCCGAACTGAAGCATGTGATCCCTGCGAACAGGGCAGCAACCAGAGCAGCGCAAATGGCAATTCTTCTCATGACCTCTCCTCTTGCAAAAGCATCAGGCACTCTGACGATCCTCTTCCGCATGGACCGATTCTCCCTAGAACGGATTGACGTAGTTGAGGATTGCGAGCTGGCGTAGGACCACGCGGCGAACGATGTGGGTCGGCTTCAAATGCTCGGTGTAGATCGCGGCCGTTCCGGTGCTGCCGGCCGGCAGGCGGTCGGCAAAGGCGCCGTCATCAAGCTTGACCCGCACGATGAAAGGAGCGGCCTCGATCGCTTTCGACACCACCGCCGTACCCGAGGTCTGGATCTGGCCGGTCGCGATCGCCTGAAGCACGCTCTCGACCTTGCCGGCATAGATTTGTCCCGGCGCGAACTTGAAAGTGACTTCGACGGCCTGCCCTGGCCCGACGTAGCGCGCATCGATCTGGTTAATCTCGACGCCGATGATGGTGTTGGAGGTGTCGATGAAGGCCATCACCGGAGACAGTGATAAAGTCCCCACTCGCGCCCCCTTGCGGAGAGCAAGATTGGTGACATAGCCATCGGCCGGTGCGCGCACGACAGTCTTGTCGAGATTCCATTGTGCCGCCTCGAGCTGCCCTGCGAGCTGGTCGACCTCAGCCTGGCGCTGCTCGACGTCAAAGGCGCGGCCGGCGTCGCGTTCGTAGAGTTGCGTCATCTGGCCGAGCCGCGTCTTGGCGAGCTTGAACTGCGCCTCGATGGTTTTCACCTGTGCCGCGTAGGGCGTCGGATCGATCTTGAACAACACGTCGCCGGTCTTCAGCGGAGTGTTCGCCACCACCGGCACGTCCATCACCTCGCCCGCCACTTCCGGCACGATCGAGACGGCATTGCGCGCCACGAGCGCGTTGCCTTGCGGGGCGCCCCAGCCCATCGGAACCAGGAGGCCAAACATCACGAGCACCAGCACGATGAAGGGCGAGGCCTTCCAGAACGCATTGAAGGGCACGATCTTGAAGCGCACCAGCAAGAACAGCAGCAACAGGTAGATATTGAGAATCGCGACCGCCATCAGACGTCTCCCGCCTTGCGCGCGGGAACGTCGACATAAGCCCAGATCAGCGCAACCGGCCACAGGGCGAAGCCGAAGAACAGCGTGATCCAGCCGGCGACTGTCACCGCCTCCGCGTAGGGGTGGTTGCGGGATTTCGCGATGTGCCCCGGCAACCAACCCGCGATGCAGACGACCCCGATCGCGCTCACCAGCAGGATGACGAGCACGATCCAGGCGAAGATGTCGTAACCGCTCATTGGCAATCCTCTAGCTGGCCGGCTGCGGTTCTTGGAATATCCCTCTTGCCGGTCATGATCTCAGGCCCTGGCCGATAAAGGCGTACGGTACAGTCCAGCCCTTCCTCATTGCATCGGCTCCAGCGGCGGCAGCTTCCATGCCCCGGTCATGGCAGCCTTGCTCGGGCCATAGACGCGCGCGACCAGGCTGCACTTCCCCGCCGGCGCCGGCAACCAGTTGCTCTCCTTGTCCGTTCCCGGCGAGGCGTTGCTCACATAGATCGTCAGCGAGCCGTCCTTGCCGTATTGAAGGCCCTTGGTACGATCGCCGATCGAGTAGCGGTTGATCGGATTGGCGTAGAGAAACCGGTCCGGGATCGTGTACATGGTCATCGACCAGAAGAATTTTGCCGGAGGCAGATTGGGCTTGGTAAAATGCACCATGGCCGACTTGCTGCCGTCGCAAACGTAGCCGCCGTACCAGGCTTCCTCGAGCGAGTTACCGTAAAGTCCCTTCATGGCGCCGACGTCGCGTTGCAAATAGTTGGTCTTCAACTGCGCGCGGGAACCGAACAGACCGTTGGTGCTGAAGGTCTTGGCTGCCAGTGCATCGATCTCCGCCTGCCCTTCTTTCACGCCGGCATCGATCGCAGCGAGCGTCGCGGGATCGACCTTCGAAGCGTCCCACGGCCGGTCGGGTCCGATACCAATCTTCTCGAAGCGCTTGCGGATCGCGAACTCGCTTGGAACGGGCGGTTCTGCGAATTGCAGCAGGAAGTTCAGATAGCCGATGAAATCATGGGTGCGAGCCTTGGCCTTGTCATATAGCGGGAATTCGATCGGCGGCGGTGCCGGCGGCGCGGGCTGCTTCAGGAAGGCACTCAGCGGCTGAAGCTTGTATTGCGCCTGGATCGCCTTGACGTTCGGAACGTCCTCGGGTCCCTGCAGCGCGGTACGCGTCAGCGTTCCGACGATCTCGGTTTCAGACTTGAACACGTCCTTGATTCCGGCCGGCTTCCTGCCGCGCCATTTCGGTCCGGCAATCAGGTAGTTGCTGGCGCCGAAGCCCGTCGATCGCACGCCGATGTAAGCAAAATTCTGGGTGAACAGGTCGATCCATTGCATCACGTAGTAACGATCCTTCGGAACCGACGGCACGCTGACCACCATCGGCTCCGCGCGCAAATCAAGCCACGCCCAGGAGTACGGCGTGTCGTTGTTCGGCGTCACGATGTCCTTGTTATCAGGCGTGAACGGCTCCGAATAATGCCGGAACACGTTGAAGCCGCCGACATACCCATTTGCGGCCTTGTCGACCGCCTGGGTGCGCCAAGTCTGATAGCTCTCTATCATCGCGTAGGAATAGACATAGGCGTCCTTCGCAATCGCCTTGGCCTCGGCCGAGGAGACGGATTGCGCGGACGCGCATGTTGACGAGATCACGAATAGGGAAGCAGCAGCTGCCACAGCACGAAGAAACATCATCGAACCTCATTTTTCGAACTTGAATCGATCGCTTGCCCCTGTCGGCGCCCTGATCGGCGATCGCAGGTGTCATCCCGCTTGCGTCAACGTCCCGGACCGGGCCGCTGAAGGCCCGGCTGCTTTCAAAGGCGATCGCCTCAGGACGGCCCCGCATCACCGGCAATAATCCCAAAATCCCTGTGTCCGGGACGGGTCGGTGTAGTACCAACACATGCCGGGTGCGGGTGCCGCACCCGCCCAGGCAGCCGCCGTGGCCGCGCTCACGAAACCGATCGCCGCACTGGCGGCGATAGCGCCGCCTCTTGGCCAGCGGTAGTTGCCGGGCCGTGCCCAGCCGCCGCCTCCGCGCACAACCGTGGTGCTGCGAACCGCGACATTGCCGCGCGGCCCGCGGACCGCGGTTCGGCCGTGATAGGCTCCGCTGCGAGGGCCGACCGCGGCGCCGCCGCGGTGCACCACGGCGCCACCGCGCGGGCCAACGGCAGCTCCGCCGCGGTGACCGGCAGCGCGCACCTCGATGAGATCAGGCGGTGCCCTGATGTTCTGGTGAATTGTCGCGGGTGACAGCGGCGCCGCCAAGGCAATTCCGCCCGGCATGGAAGCGCTCGACGTGACCATCAGGACGGCGGTTGCGAACGATATCGTGCGGGTGTGATTGGACATCAAAGCACCTCTTGAGATTGTTTACGGTGGTATCGTTGTGTTGCGACGCGCGCGACGAAATCGGCAATCGCCTTTTTCGCCGCGCCGTCATCCCTGGCCGTCTCCTATCGCGGCTTGAGCGTTTCAAGCTCGTTGAGCCGTTTCAGCGCCGCCTGTTGCCGGAGCATTCCGTAGTTGATGCTGCCCGCGTTCAGCGAACTGCCTTCCTGATAGGGGAACTGGTCGAAATCGGAGAAGAACTCCTTGATCTTGCCCTGCACCGGCACGATCAACCACATGTTCTGGGCAAGGAATTTCATCGCCTCTCCGCCTTCTTCCAGACCACGTTCGTATGGGTCCATGCGCAGATTGGTGATCAACGACCAAGCCGTCACCTCGCGCGTGCCTGTTGCGATGTTTCCCTTCGACGAGGCAAAGCTCAGCTTCCAGTCCTTCCACCGGATGGCATTGAGATTGCCGCCCTGATCGAAGTAGTAGATCGCGTCGCGCGGGCCCTCCTTGGCATCGCCCTTCAAGTACGGCAAGAAATTGTATCCATCGAGATGGACCTTAAAGTTCTTCCCGTTGGCACCCGCGAAACCGGTCTTCATCCTCTCCTTGACATCAGGGATCCCTGCCGCTGCGGCCAAGGTCGGAAACCAGTCGATCAGCGAGATGATGTCGTTGTACTGGGTACCGGGCTTCACCACGCCCGGCCAGCGCACCATCATGGGAATGCGCATGCCGCCTTCCCACGTCGTGCCCTTCTCGCCATGGAATGGCGTCATGGCTCCGTCGGGCCACAGCGCGATCTCGGCACCGTTGTCGGTCGTGTAGAGTACGATGGTGTTGTCGGCGATGCCGAGATCGTCGAGCTGCTTGAGCAGCTCTCCCACCATCCCGTCATGCTCCACCATGCCGTCGGCATGGATGCCCTTGCCGGTCTTGCCCAGCGATTCCTTTTTCAGATGGGTAAAGACGTGCATGCGCGTCGAGTTGAACCAGACAAAGAACGGCTTGTCCGCCTTGGCTTGCCGGCCGATGAAGTCCTTGGCTGCGCCAAGGAATTCCTCGTCGACCGTCGGCATGCGCGCTGTATTCAGCGGACCGGTGTCCTCGATCTTTCCATCAGCGGACGATTTGATGACGCCGCGCGGACCGAATTGCTTCCGGAAGTTCGGATCCTTCGGATAGAAATAGCCCTCCGGCTCCTCTTCGGCATTGAGATGGTAGAGATTGCCGAAAAACTCGTCAAAGCCATGCTTCGTCGGCAAATGCTCGTCGCGATCACCCAGATGGTTCTTGCCGAACTGCCCGGTGGCGTAACCTTGCGTCTTCATGGCATCGGCGATCGTCGGCATCCAGTCCTGGATGCCGTGGGGATCGCCGGGCATGCCGATCGTGAGCAGGCCGGTCCGGAATGGCTCCTGGCCGAGAATGAAGGAGGCGCGGCCGGCGGTGCAGCTCTGCTGGCCGTAGGCGTCGGTGAAGATCGCCCCTTCGCTCGCGATGCGGTCGATGTTGGGCGTGCGATATCCCATCATGCCCATGGTATAGGCGCTGATCTGCGGGATGCCGATGTCGTCGCCGAAGATGACCAGTATGTTCGGCTTGCGGCCCGAGGCGCCTGGCGCCGGAGTTGCTGCGGGAGCCGCCTTTTGCGCTTGTGCGAGTGCCTGCGATGTTAACGTCGCTGCGGCGACAAGTGATGACGAGCCGAGCAGCACGGCGCGGCGGTTCATGGTGGAATTGTCAGCATGGGTAGGATCGGCGACGGTGTTGTCCTGCTTCTTCTCGGTGCTCATTCGGCGCTCCTTGATGTCCAACTTTGATTACGGTCGTTGGTTCGGGTCTTGCAGTCTGCTTGCTCGGCCTCCTCCTTCGCTCATCGGGCAGGCTTTCTGCCCACGTAAGCCGAAGCGCTAGAAGCCGCGGCCGGATTCAGGTGCTGGGGTAGACGTGTGTTCGTGTGGACCCGCGCGCGCGAGCGCACGCTGCGCCGGGCGACGGCGACGCCGCGCCACAATTGACTCGGTGACCAGTGGCCTGCGTCGCGCTGAGCTCCGAATAGTTCGCCTTCGAGAACCCCAAGCTGCAGGTCTAGCGAAGGGTCGCGCGCAATCGCCTTGAAAGCGCCAAGCGTATTGTCCGGCGGCGCTGCATCCAGATGCGGCAACCAGTCGAGCAAGGCGAAGTACGCGGCCCTTGCATCGCGGTGACGAACCGCGCGACGAAGCCTACCGAAGGCAAAGGCTTCGGATTGCAAATTAGCCTGTCGCCGCCTGCGATGGTGGTCGGCGAATCGCCGCACCACGCCCGGTCCGAACCACGCGAGTGCGGCGATGCCGAGAACGGCGAGCAGTGCGAATGGCCAGTGTTCTGCGGCGAAGTCGACGAAGCCATCCCAGGTCCAACTCCTGCTCGACCCGCCAGCAGGCGCCGTGCCGAGCGCAGCGGGATTGACCGCGACCTTCAACGGCACGACATCGAGATGAACCGTCTCGACTTTACCGCTTCCGACATTCCACCAGCCGAAATCGATCGCGGGCAGCACATAATCGCCGGGCCGCTCCAGCATGTAGGTCGCCGAATCGATCCGGGTCGACGTCATGACGTCGGTGCGTCCGTCCGTGCGGTCCTCGAGCGACGGCTGCGCCGGATAGAGCCTCAGCCCGTCGATCGTCGCGAACGACTGCGGCGGCAGCAGCATCGCGGGCGTACCTTCCGCCCTGATCGTCACTGTGCGCGTCACGGCATCGCCGGCCCTGAGCTGATCCGACGAGCGCTTGACCTCCTGCTCGACCGTCAGCTTGCCGGCAGACAAAAAGGGTTGCAGCTCGACGGCCGCGTCGGGAATGAAAGCCTCAAAGGAAACATCGGGCAGCGTGACGTCGACCTCGCGCGTCGCCGGTGGCTCAGCCGCATACTTGATATGTGCCTTCTGGCCGGAGACGGCGTAGGAGCCGGGCTCCTGCGGATAGATGGCGTATTCGAACTGCACGCCCGCGTAAGCGACGCCGTCCCGCTGCTCGTTAGTGTTGACGCTCTGCAGCTGCCGCGTCACGGCATTGCGCACCTGAAAGCCCGGCAACTCGGGCGGTGACGTCATGTAGTTCGGCGCCAGCACGACGATATGGATCGTCGCCGGCTGCCCGACCACGACGCGTGGCGGATCGATCGTCACTTTGACGACCGGCTCGGGCCCAACAGCCTGCTGCGCGAGCGCATTTTGCGACGGCAGCGCGATCGCAACGGCGAAGACGGCGAGCCAGCACCTCATGGCGACGCTCCCTTCTGCACCGGCGCCGCCGCCTGGACTGCGAATTTCAGCTTCAGGAAATCTGCGGGCGAAGTCTGCACCTGGCGCATCCAGGCCTCCGCCGCCCCTGCGGTCGTGACGTCCTGCGGCGTAACCTTGATCGTCTTGCCGCCTTTCTGCTTGGGATCGATGCGCATCTCGTCGGCCTTCTGATCCGGCGGCGAGTCATCGCCTTGCTCCTGCTTGCGCCGCTTCGTCTCCTTGGCGTCGAGAGCGGCCTGCACGATCGCACGATTGCTCTTGGCGGCGACATTGTTCGGCTGCACCTTCAGCACGTCGTCGTAGGCCGCGATCGCCTTTTCGAAGGCGTGGTTTTGGGCTTGGGCGTTGCCCAGCGCAAACGTGCCATCGAGGGTTTTGACCTTTGCAAATTCCTGCGCAGCCACAATGAAATCATAGGCGCGATATGCGGAAAGGCCGCGCCACATCGGGTCGGCAAATAGCGTTGCGGCGGCGCGATAGTCGCCGCGGTCGAACGCGAGCCGGCCCTGCTGATCCGGCGTCAACCAAAGATTAATGACGCGCAAGGCCTCGCCGGCCCGCGATTGACCGGCATGCGTTACGATGAGCAGGGCAACAACCCATGCCACGGTCGTACCGCGCCGGAACCAAAGCAGGATCAGCAGCACGAGCGGCAGCAGCAGCCAAAAGCCTTCGTCCTGCCATCGCGTGCCAAAAGCATCGCCCTGCGCGGACTGAAAGCGCGTTTCGATCCGCCGCTCCAGCCGCAGGATGTCGCTTCCATCTATGCTGACCTTGACGGCGTCGCTTCCGAGTGCAGCGGATGTGGTGCCCGCGGCCACGGCGAGCATCACGAGATTGTTGCGCCCAGCCGCCTGCCGGATCGCGGCAGCGTCGGCGGTGCCCAGGTCGTCGGCAACAACCATGATCGTGCCGGCAACCGGCTCGGTCGCGAGCGACTGTGCGGCCAGGGCAACCGCATCGGCCACGTCCTTGCCATCGGCCGGCATCAATCCCGGCGCCAGCGCGGCGAGGAAGGGCGCGATGACCGCGCGGTCATCGGTTAAGGGCATCACGAGATGAGCGGTCCCGGCATACGCGACGAGACCGGTTCTGGCGCCGGCACGGGCCGCGAGGAGGTCCGCAATCTTCTGCTTGGCGCGCTCGAGGCGCGAGGGCGCGACGTCGCTCTCGCTCATCGAGGACCCGACCGCGAGCGCGATCATCAGCGGTGCCTTGTCCTCGACGAAGGGCGGCAACTCGCGCCGCCAGGTCGGGCCGGACAGCGCGA
The DNA here is from genome assembly GCF_055811835.1 of Bradyrhizobium sp. WSM4874. Taxonomy (NCBI): domain Bacteria; kingdom Pseudomonadati; phylum Pseudomonadota; class Alphaproteobacteria; order Hyphomicrobiales; family Nitrobacteraceae; genus Bradyrhizobium; species Bradyrhizobium sp. WSM4874. The sequence goes on along the minus strand of NZ_JBVVPR010000001.1, from coordinate 166,766 downwards.
TTATGCCGATCGTCATGGCGGCCGCGACGAGATAGAGCGGATTGACGCTGCGCCCCGGGCCGGGCTGAACGATCAGATGGGCTAGGAGATGCGGCGCAATCACACCGCCCCATTGCGCCCGTACGCTTTGTCGCCAGAGCAAGAGCGCGAACACGGCGGCGACCGGTATGAGTGCGGCGAGCCACAGCGGACGCAGCAGGTGGAACGATATGGCGGCGGCGTCATGCATGGCTGACAGCCTTCACCCGGCGCCATTCGCTGCCGAGCAGCAATGCGATCCACAGCAACAGGCCGAGGACGACGGCCGCGCCGAGCGGCCATTGAAAGAGCGGCAGCTTCGGCCGCCACGACAGCGTCTGGAGCTTGGCCGGCGCGAGCCGGTCGATATCGGCATAGATTGCCTGCAGCTGCATACCATCCTCGGCCCGGAAGGAATGACCGCCGGTGGTGCTCGCGACGGACTGCAGTACGCTGAGATCGACGCGATTTTCGCCGGATGCCGCGGGATCGCCGACCCCGATCGTGTAGACGGTCACGTCGTTCTGGCGTGCGATATCCGCGGCATGCTCGGGTGGCACGCGGCTTGCCGTGTCGTTGCCGTCGGTCAGGAGGACCAGAAGCTTCTGTTTTGCCGTGCTCGTCACGAACGTCTTGATGGCAAGCCCGATAGTATCGCCGATCGCGGTCTGCTGGCCCGCCATGCCGACGGCGGTCTGGTCGAGCAATTGCTGCGCGGTCTGCAGATCCTGCGTGAACGGGACCTGCACATAGGCCCTGGTGCCGAACAGGATCAGCGCGATGCGATCGCCCTTCCGCCGCGCGATGAAATCCTTGATGACGCGCCTGACGCCGTCGAGGCGCGTCAGCGTCGCGCCGTCAGGCGCCTTGAAATCGCGCTGCTCCATCGATCCCGAGATGTCGATGGCCAGGATCAGGTCGCGCGCGGAAACTTCCCGCGTCACGGGATCGCCGACCCATTGCGGCTTGGCCAAGGCTGCAACCAGGAGAATCCAGATCGCGATCGCTGCGATCATCTGCACGGCGCGGCGCTCGAGTACCACGGCACCCCGTTGCGGCGTCTGCCCGGTCGCGGCGGCCAACCGCTCGAAGAACGGCACCTGGATCGAGGCCTGTTGCGCGCGGTAAGGCGGCAACAACCACCAGACGAGGACCGGCAGCGGCAGCAGCAGAAACATCCATGGCCAGGCGAATTCAAGCATGGTGTCCCCCGATCCAGCGGCACACCAGATTCGAGAGCGATTTCAGCTCGGCTTCGTCCGGCTGAATTTTCTGATAGGGCCCGCTGACAAGCAGGCGCCCAATACCTTGCGAAAACTCCTGCCCGCCATAAGAACGGTCAAGGAAGGAAAGCCATGCCGGGCCGGCCAGGGATGCCACCTGCTCGCGCGGAAATGCCGCGAGCGCAGTCCGCCGGACCAGCAGGGTCAGTCGCGTCAGCAAATCTTCAGGCCCAGCGGGGCTCGTCTCCGCCATCAACCGCAATTCGGCGAGCGCCTCCCGGCGATAGCGATTGACGCGCCGATAATGCACCAGGCGCCAGAGCACAGCGACCACGACCGCAAGCAGCAGCACAATCGCAATCCGCGCCTCCCAGGTCTGCGGCCACAGGCTGATCTCTGGGGGCAGTGGGATATCGATGAGCCCTGCAACGGGATCGATGGGTTGAGCGTCAGCCAAGGGTCGCCTCCGTCCTTTGGCCACCGCCGCCGCGTCCGTGCCTGGCCGGCATCCCGCCGAGCAGGCGGCGAAGCTGCGCTGGAGTTCCTTCGGCTGCGCTGAGCGGCAGCACGGGAACACCGAGCTCGTGCGTCAGCGCAAACACGCCCTTCAGACGCTCCTCCGTGGCCTGCGAAATGCTCTTGCGAACGGTGTCGCGACCAACCTCGAGCTGGATCTGCAACTCGCCATCGGTCACGGTCATGCTGGCGGAAGGCGGCAAATCGCTCTGCAGGGGATCATGGACCAGCAAGGCTACGACGTCATTGTGCTGCGCCATCGCGCCGATCATCTGGCGCGTCGCATTGTCGGCACCATCGAAATCGCTTATCACGACCACGAGCGCGTCATGCAGGGCGCGGCGCCGCGCATGCTCCAACGCCGCGTTTAGCATCGTGGGCGCGGAAACGAGACCGCGCCCGACGCCGAGTGCCTGGTTCTGAGTCACGATGGCCGACAGGATCTGAAGCACGGTTGCCCGGCTGCGCCGCGCCCTCACCTCGATCAGATCCTTGTCGTTGAATACGATGGCGCCGACACGGTCGCCGACACCGAGCACGCGCCATGCGCCGATCGCCGCGGCTTGCGCCGCGGTCACCGATTTCATCGCAAGCCGGCTGCCGAAGAACATCGACAGGCGCTGGTCGACCAGGAGGACCGCCTGCCGATCGCGCTCCTCGTTGAAGACGCGGATATGGGGCTTCTGCAGCCGTGCTGTCACCTTCCAGTCGATGGAGCGGACATCATCCCCGGCGCGATAGTCCCTGATCTCCTCGAAGCTGAGACCACGGCCACGCACGCGCGAGGCAAAGCGGCCGGACAGCAGGCTGTGCACGGGCTGGCGCGGCAGGAACGAAATCTTGCTCCCGCGGAGTTCGAGCGCGATGAGATCGTCGAGACCGACATAGACACCAGGCGTTTTGGCTAATGTCTCGGTCATTGACGGCCTCAGGCTGACGCAACCAGTTCGATGATCTTGTCGATCACCTGGTCGGGCGTAATCCCCTGTGACACGGCCTCGTAGCTGAGGATCAGCCTATGCCGCAGGCAGTCGTGGATCACCGCGCGGATGTGGTCTGGCGTCACGAACTGGTATTCGTCGAGCCAGGCGCGGGCACGCGCGCACCGATCGAGCGCGAGGCTGCCACGCGGGCTGGCGCCGACTTGAATCCATTTGCCCAGCGGATCGCCATAGCGGCTGGGGAAGCGCGTCGCGAAGATCACGTCGACCATGTACTTCTGGGCAAGGTCGGAGACAAAAACGCCGTCGATCTCGCCGCGCGCGTCCAGGACGGCCTGCTGCGGTATGGGCGCGGGCTCCGCAGCGTGATCCTTCGGCTTCTGCGCGTTCTCGTTGCGATTGAGTTTGATGATCTCGCCTTCGACGGCTTCATCGGGATAGGTGATGACGACATGCATCAGGAAGCGGTCGAGCTGGGCTTCCGGCAGCGAATAGGTGCCCTCCTGTTCGATCGGATTCTCGGTCGCGAGCACCATGAACAGGTCGGGCATCTTGTAGGTCTTGCCGGCGACGGTGACCTGGCGCTCCTCCATCGCCTCCAGCAGCGCCGACTGCACCTTGGCCGGCGCGCGGTTGATCTCGTCGGCAAGCACCAGATTGGCGAATATCGGTCCCTTTTGGAACTCGAATTGGCCGCCCTTTTCGGTCTGGACATAGATTTCCGCACCGGTCACATCCGACGGCAGCAGGTCCGGCGTGAACTGGACGCGCGACAGATCGGCCGCAAGATGTTTCGCCAGTGTCTTGACCGCACGGGTCTTGGCAAGACCGGGAAGACTCTCGATCAGCAGATTGCCGTTGGCAAGCAGCCCGATCAGCATGCTTTCAACGAGATGGTCCTGGCCGAGCACAGACTTTCCAATCCGCGATTTCAGCTCGAGCACGGCATCGCGGGCGGCCGAAGCTCCCTTTGAACTTTCGGGCTCTGTCGCGGCACTCGATTTATTGATGCGAGGTTCCGGCATGGCTCTCATTGATTGAATGATGCCCGGCCGCCGCGATTGGCGACCAGGGCATTGTGCTTGCGACCCCTACTTCGTCCCTGCCTTGTCGAGCGTCTTCATCATCGCCTCGATCATCTGGTCGATGCTGAAGCTCGCGGAGCGCTGGCTCGGTGGATAGTCCTTGAAGGTCTGAAGGAACGGCGCCACCCGCCAGGTGCCGTACTGAAGAAGGTAGGCATTCTTGGCCAGCCAATCGTAGTACTGATCCGAGACAACATCGGCACGCTCGAAGGGGTCCATCCGCAGATTGAAGACCTTCGGCGCCCGCAAGCATGTGAACGGGTTGGCCCACACGATAAAGCCACCCGGCTGCCGCTGCTCGCAGTACACGAGCTTCCAGTCGTTGTAGCGATAGGCGACCATCTCGCCATCGTCATTGAAGTAGTAGAAATCGTTCCGAGCGGACTTGCCCTGGCCTGTCAACAACGGCAGTTGATTGTAGCCGTCGAGGTGCACCTTGAACGTCTTGCCGCCCAGATCGGTGCCCTTCAGCAACCGGTCCTTGATATCGGTGTCGCCAGCTGCCGCCAGCAGCGTCGGGAACCAGTCGAGACCGGAGATCATCTCGTTCGAGACTTCGCCAGCCTTGACGCGCCCGGGCCACCGGACCATTGCCGGCACCCGGAATGCACCCTCCCAATTCGTGTCCTTCTCGCTGCGGAACGGCGTCGTCGCTGCGTCCGGCCACGACCATTGATTGGGCCCGTTGTCGGTGGTGTAGACGACGATGGTGTTGTCGGCGATGCCGAGATCGTCGAGCACCTTGAGCAGCTTGCCGACATCGCCGTCGTGCTCGATCATGCCGTCGGCATATTCGTTGCCAGGCATGCCGCTCTGGCCCTGCATTGACGGACGAACGTGAGTAAACGCGTGCATGCGAGTCGTGTTCATCCAGGTGAAGAATGGTTTATTGGCCTTCGCCTGCCGCTGCATGAAGTCGATAGCCGCAGCCGTCGTCTCGTCGTCGATCGTCTCCATCCGCTTCCTGTTGAGCGGGCCGGTGTCCTCGATCTTGCCGTCGGCCGAGGCCTTGAGCACGCCACGCGGCGTATTGCTTTTGGTGAATGTCGTATCGTTCTTGGGGTAGTAGGGCCGTTCGGGCTCTTCCTCGGCATTAAGATGGTAGAGATTGCCGAAGAACTCGTCGAAGCCATGCTTGGTCGGCAAGAACTCGTCGCGGTCGCCGAGATGGTTTTTGCCGAACTGTCCGGTAGCGTAGCCGCGCGCCTTGATGGCCTGAGCGATCGTGACGTCACGATCTTGCAGGCCCACCGTGGCGCCGGGAATGCCGACCTTGCAAAGGCCGGTACGCAGGCAGACCTGGCCGGTGATGAATGTGGAGCGTCCAGCTGTGCAGCTGTTCTCCGCATAATAGTCGGTGAACAACATGCCTTCGTTGGCGATGCGGTCGATGTTCGGCGTCCTGTAACCGACCAATCCGCGCGTATAGACGCTGATGTTGGACTGACCGACATCGTCGCCGAAGATCACCAGGATGTTCGGCTTTGCGACGTTGGGCTGTTGCGCAGATGCGGGCGAGCAGACGAGAGGAGAGAGGCTCGTTGCAACGAGCGCTGCAGCGAAGATAGTTCGAAGCATCCCGCCGGACCGGGAATGGCGATTGGGACCTTCATTCATCCCGGAACCCCGACAATGGTCTTTCTTTTCGAACTTCATGAGCTTTTCCCTGCTTCTTCGAGTTGACTACGCCTGACTGTCAGAGTGCTACCGACGGCGACCGCCGCCTCCATGGAAGCCGCCACCATGGCCGCCGCCACCGCGCATCGCGCCACCGCCGCGTATGCCGCCGCCCGCATGAAATCGCGGCCCACCACCGCCGCCTGCATGAATCTGCGGTGCACCGCCGCCACGGTTGATGTGAGGGCGCGCACCGCCGCCAGGACGGCTGACGTGCCGCCCCGAGCCAGCGGCGTGCCTGCCCGCGCCGCTCCGCGCGCGTCCAGCCTGCTTATGGCCACCACCCCGCGAGACGTTCGCCGGGCGATTGCCTCCCGGCCGCGCGCCAGCGTTCTTGGGACCCCTGCCTGCGTTGGAAAAATTCCGCTGACCCGGATTTGAGCGACCCCTCAGAGCTTCCCGCGCGGCAGCCGTATTGCCGCCGCCGAAGCGGGCCGCGACGTTAGCATTGTGATAGGCCACGCCACCGCGATGCGCCGGATTATGGGTCCATCCGCCATTGACGATGCTGGTGCGATTGAACCGGTTGTAACGATTGACGTTGATGTTCACGTCGCGCCGCCACCAGTCGCAACGTCCCCAGATCGCGGCGCCCACCGCGACGCCGGCGGTAAAGCCGATCACCCCTGCTGCAACATAGCCAGGCGGATACCAGTAGAACGGCTGGTAGGCTGGATAATCCCATGCGCCGTAGACGACGCCGGGATCATAGACCGGAACGTAATAAGTGTCGGGGTCGACGGGTTCGATGGCGATGGCCTGCTGCATACCCGGCGGCGGCGCAACACCGGCCGGCGGCGCAGATTTCGTCACCTTCTGCTGTGGCGTGGACTTGAGATTGCCCGCGGCATCCGCTTGCGCGCGCAATTTCTGGACGGCATCCATGACGTCCTGCTGCTGCGCCAGAAATGCATCGCCAAGCTGCTGGGTCCATTCCAGCTTGTCGTTCATCATCTGCAAAGTCTGTGGAATTGCGGCGAGCGCCTTCACGCTCGGATCCCACGATTGCTTCTGCATGGCGTCCTCGAGCGCCTCGCCTTTGACGTTCGTATTCTCCTTCGACCAGCGTGCGGCTTCCACCACCTCCAGCGGGTAGGTCGAAGCCATGAAGATTTGCGAGAGCAAGGAATCGGGATAGAGCGCGATCGGCGCGACCAGTTGTTCGATCTGTCCCTGGGTCAGCGCGGCTGTCGGCGGCGGGGCCGCACTCGTTGCAGGCGCAGGGCTTGGGCTCGCGCCGGGAGCCGCGCCGCCGCCTTGGGGTTGAGGCGGGGTTTGGGTTTGAGGCGGACTCGCTGGAGCGGCTGGCGACGCCTCAGGTGCCGGCGCCTGCGCCAATGCGGGCACATCTTGAAGGCCCAGGACGAGGGTCATCATGCCTACGTAGACAAGCGAAGTGCGCAGCGCCTGCACGATCCGTTCAAACATCGTCTCGTCTCCTTCCGGCCAAGTCGGCGAATGGCCATCACAAATTGCGCGACTGACCCCCCTCGCGAGGTCCTGCGCGCACAATGCATCGGAAGCCCACATGGCTCGTCGACGTGTCGATCGGTTCTGCATGCCGCGCGGCCGGACGATAGCGACGGCAATAATTGGGAGCGCACAGATGCGAGCCGCCCTTCAAGACCTTTCGTGGAATCTGGATATGGGGCAGGCGGGGATCCATGCTCGCACTTTCGGGCCCGCCACGCGGATTTTGCGGAATGCAACACGCCTTGGCTGCATCGGCCTCATGCCTGGTCGACCACCAATCGGAGGTCCATTCCCAGACATTCCCGATCATATCGTAGACGCCGTAATTGTTCGGCGGAAATGTCATCACCGGCGAGGTGCGCTCAAAACCATCCTCGCAGAGGTTCTGAGCCGGGAAGCTCCCCTGCCAGGTGTTGGCCATATGCTTGCCGTTCGGCACGAATGCATCGCCCCATGCGTATTCCACGCCGTCCAGGCCACCGCGCGCGGCAAATTCCCATTCGGCCTCCGTCGGGAGGTCCTTGCCCGCCCATTGCGCGTAGGCCAGCGCATCGGCATAGGCCACGTGCACGACCGGATGATCATCGAGGTCCCTGATGTTGCTCTTCGGGCCATAAGGGTGGCGCCAGTTCGCATCTTTCATAAATGACCACCACTGACTCCAGTCGCGCAGGTCTGAGATCTTCGCTTGCGGCAAGAACACCAGCGAGCCCGCATAGAGCATTTCGGGACGTGCGCCGGGGTAGTCCTTCGGATCCGGGGTTACTTGCGCCGTCGTCACGTGACCTGTGGCGTTGACGAATTGCTTGAATTGTCGATTCGTCACCGGGGTACGATCGAGCCAGAACCCGTCCACCGCCACGCGATGAACGGGCGCCTCCTCGGGATAATGGTCGTTCGATCCCATGTGGAACGTCCCGCCAGGGACCCAAACCATGCCCTCGATTGAGCCCGCATGAGGATCGACTGCGAGTTTGGCAGACGACAACATTGGTACGGACTCCATGCCCCGGCGCGGTAATGATTTGGGCACCATTGCCGAGTTACTTCTCGTTCTTCAGGAGCGTGTCGATCGCTTCAACGATCTTGAGATCTGGATGGGCCCTGCAATAGAGGATGAGCTGATGCTCTCCGGACTTTGCCCGTGTGATGTGGGCAAAGTGCTTCTTAGCCAGACCGTTGTACCAGCCGCTATACCACGCGGCCAGCATATCGGCGTCTTCCTGATACGTTCCGGCGAGCTGCGCGCATGTCAGCGCCTGCACGTCGACAAAGCCTTTTGAATCAGCATAGGCCGAAAGCGGAGTTTGTGCCCGCGCACTTGACGCTGCAAGTGTCGCGACGGCGATGGCGACGAAGATTGTCTTCACGACGGATATCACCTCTTGCTGGAGATCTTGGCGTCTTCTGATCGTCATCGTTGGCTCTTTCATCTATTGGAAGCTGAACACACGTTTCCAATCATCTTTCATACTGACAACCGTCCAGCCGTTGGCGCCGGCCGCGTCGATGGCCTTGTCGAGCTTGCCGAAGGGCGACTTGCGGTCGTAGGCGTATTCGCGCTCAGCATCCGTGTGATGCACGAGCAGACCGAAGCGGCGGCCGCGCGCGCCGGTTGTCCATTGCAGCATCTGGAAGTCGCCATCGGAGTTGCCAAAGGCCGCAATGGGGCGACGGCCGATATGCGAATTGATGCCGACCGGCTTGCCGGGACCATCGTCGACGAGATCGATGGTCGGCAGACGCACCAGCACCGCCCCGTCCTTGTCGACCTTGAACTGAGTCTTGATGCTCGATCCCACGACCTGCTCGGGCAGGATGCCGTAGATGCGCTCGCTCCAGGGCCGCATGAATTCGATGCCGCCGCCTGAGACGATGAAGGTCTTGAAGCCGTTGGCCCTGAGATAGGCAAGCAGCTCGCGCATCGGCTGGTAGACCAGATCGGTATAAGGCTTGTCGTATTTCGGATGACGCGCGCTGCCAATCCACTCGCTGGCGATTTGTTCGAACTCGGCCGTGGTCATGCCGGCATGGGTCGCCATGACCAATTCGACCAAGCCCTTCTCACCTGCCTTGGCAAGCATCGCGATATCGTTGTCAAGCACTGCCTTGAACGGCTGTTTCTGCTTCCATTTCGGGTGCTTGGCGGACAAGGCCTTGACCCGGTCCAACGCGAACGCGAGCTGCACATACATCGGCTGCTCACACCAGAGCGTACCGTCATTGTCGAAGGTCGCGATACGCTCCGGCGCAGGCACGAAGTCCGGCGCTCCCTCCCTTGTCACCGCGGAGACGAAGTCCAGGATCGACGTCTTCGCTTGTCCTTCGTTCCAGGACGGAAGAGGATCACTCTGGGCCCGCGCAGACCGGCCCGAGACCGACAGCGTGGCCGCCGACACCAGCAGACCAGCCAGAATCGTACGACGATCAACGGAGCTTCCCTTCACAGCCACTTGTCCTCCGATACAGCCGTTCACGATGTCGGAACGGCCCGAGATTTCGGACCGCTCCGTCGAGCGAGTTCAGTTGCCGTTGGGCAGGCCTATGGCAAAGCCATCCTTTGCGAGCGCTTCCCTGAAGAACTGGAACCGCTCGTACTGTTGGATCGTGATCGGTCCCGCGTAGGTCTCGCTCTGGATCTTCCTCGGAGGATACTTCACGTAAGTCTTCATCAGATCCTTGATCGCGCCACTAATCGTAACCATGGACCATGTGCGCTCCGTGTAGTTGTTCATGAAGATGTCGTAGCGCTCCTGCGGGTCCTGCCAGAGGTCAAAGACCTGGGGAACAGTCGCCACATAGGACTCCGCGCCCTTCCAGCCGAGATTGCTGTCAACCGCGAGGCCGCCCGTCTTTGCGCCGTCGTCGCCGCGCAGATTGAACACCGCCTTGTAATTTCCGACGCGAGCAGCACCAGGCGTGAGCTCGGACTCGGTGAAATAAAACCAGCTCTTGCGCTCGGATTTTCCCGTTCCGAACAGGATCGGGGACATGTCGATACTGTCGAAGATGATGGGCTTACCCTCGCGATCGTTCTCCGGCAGGTTCACGCCGGCGAGCTTTGCGAACGTCGCCATGTAATCGAGGCCGCCGACGATGTCGGAGTTCTTCGTGCCGGCCTTGATGCCAGGTCCCCATGCGATGGAGGGGACGCGGTTGCCGCCCTCGCGGACTGTGCCCTTTGTGCCGCGGAACGGCGTATAGCCGGCATCCGGATAGACGTCCTGCCAGGCGCCGTTGTCGGTCGTCCAGAATACATAGGTGTTCTTGTCGAGGCCGAGCGACCGCACCTTGTCCAGGATGCGGCCAATACGCGTGTCGTTCTCCACGACCGAGTCGGCGAACTTGCTCTTCGACATCGATTTGCCCTGGAATTCGGGCGCCGGCATATTGGGCTGGTGCACCTTCATGAAATTGATGCTCATGAAGAAGGGGCCCGAGGATTTGTTGCGATCGAGATACTCGAGCGAGGCCTTCTCGACATAGTCGTCGAAGAAGGGGATGCCGACCACGCCCTTGTCCGGTGTGTTGACGTACTGGCCGTTGATCTTGAAGTCTTCCTTCGCCTTCTCGCCTGCGTTTCCGGACAACGCGCCCTTGGTGACCTTCGTGAACATCGCCCTGAGTTCTGGATCCATATCGGGAAACCACGTCGGGTCGGCGTAGGTGTAGGCGTTGAGATGATACAGCCCGCAATACTTCATCTCGTCATAGCCCTGAGCGTTCGGTATTGCGTAGTCGTCCTCGCCGAGATGCCATTTGCCGGTAAAGAAGGTCTTGTAGCCTCCGGTTTTCAGAACCGAGGCGAGCGTCCATTCCGCCGCGGGAAGACCACCTCCCTGGCCCTGGAATGCCACCGTGGTCATGCCGCTGCGATTTGGGATACGGCCGGTCTGCACTGCCGCTCGTCCGGGCGTGCAACTCGGCTGCGCGTAGAAGGACATGAACTGCAGTCCTTCGGCCGCCAGACGATCGATACTCGGCGTCGGCATGCCGCGATTTTCACCACCGCCGTACGGCCCGGAGTCACCGTAACCAAAGTCATCCGACAGGATCAGGATGATGTTTGGCTTCGCTCCACCGGCGGAGGACGACGGTTGCGGGGTGGTCGCCTGGGCTTGCGCTGTTTGGACGGGTGCCATGGCCGAGAATGCCGCAATCGTGGCAAGCGAGCTGGAGGCCGCGAGCAGTTTGCGGCGGCTGAGGTCTTCTGTCGTCTTCTTCTCAGTCATCACTTTCTCCCTGCACGTGTGACGCAGCGAAACCCGAGGTGGCTGGTAGACGTGTCGATCGGCTCGGCATGGCGCGCGGCCGGTCGATAACGCCGGCAATAGTTCGGCGCACAGAGATGCGAGCCGCCCTTGATCACCTTGCGTGGAATCCGGCTCAGCGGCAGCGACGGATCGTGGCTGTCATGTTCGGAGCCGCCCCGCGGGTTCTGCGGAATGCAGCAGGCCTTCGTTGCGTCGGCGCGATGCTTGGGGGCCCACCAGTCACTGGTCCACTCCCAGACATTGCCGATCATGTCGAAGACGCCATAGCTGTTCGGCGGATAGGCCGTCACGGGCGAGGTGCGCTCATACCCGTCCTCGCACCTGTTCTCGAAGGGAAAGTGGCCTTGCCACGTATTGGCCTGTTGCGTGCCACCCGGAGCGAATTCGTCACCCCAGGCGTACTCGGCTCCATCGAGTCCACTGCGCGCGGCGAATTCCCACTCCGCTTCCGTCGGCAAGTCCTTGCCGGCCCACCGGGCATAGGCGAGGGCGTCGGCATAAGCGACGTGGACGACAGGATGGTCATCGAGCGACTTGATGTTACTTTTCGGGCCGTAGGGATGGCGCCAGCTTGCGCCCTTGAGCAGGGTCCACCATTGACCGTAGTCGCGAAGGTCGACAGGATGATCCGGAGGCGTGAAGGTGAGCGAACCTGCGAAGATCATGTGCGGCAGGGCATCCGGATAGTCCTCTGGATTCGGAGCGCCCTCGGCAAACGTGACGTGGCCGGTGGCGCGCACGAACTCTTTGAATTGCCGGTTCGTCACCGGCGTCCGGTCGATCCAAAAGCCGTCGACGTTCACCCTGTGGGACGGAGCTTCCTCTGGATAGTGCCGATCCGATCCCATGCCAAACGTTCCGCCCGGAATGAAGACCGAGTTTGGCGGACTGCTGTCGTCAATATCAGCGATCGGTGCTTGCGCAATGTTCACGTCGGATACTCCATATCTGCAAGAGCGCTCCTCGCAATCCATTCGATGAAAGACTGGCCAGGAGCGGGAGAACCAGGCCCAACGATTCGCCTAATTGAGCCTTGGTCCATCGTGTTTTGGGCGCAATGGGCATCGCGCCTACCGTGCCGTGACTGCAGTGTCGAGGGTAGGCAGCTTCGCGATGCCGTTACACCTTGCCCAATCCGACGTCGTCCTCGCTGGATTTCCGCCTCGACGGGTGCCGCCCTTCGAGCGATACAGGTCGAGTGTCGGTCCCGCCGAAATAGAGCGGATCGATGTGATTCCTTCGCTGCGCTCAATGGTCGTCATGTTCGCTCAATGATCGTCATGTCCGACAGGGCTGAATTCCGCGCATGGTAGATGTCGTCGGTGACTTCGAAGATCGATCAGCCGCTGTCCCTGTGTCTGGGGCAGGCATGCAAGATCCCAGGCGCGACGAGACTTGATATGGAAAGCTTGACGAAAACCTTCACTGTCATACTCATCTCCAGTGGGACCAAATTCGTAGTGGTAAGTCCGCAAGCCGCAGGTATCGTGGGTCAGTTCAAATAGGCCAGGGCCTCCTGTTCCAGTTCGGCGACGATCTGTTCGTACTCCGCTGCCTTCCGGTTCCCGTCGGGGTCTCCGACGCGAGCTGCGTGTTGCCAATGCCGAAGCGCTCTCATCGCCTCCTCATGATCCGCGCAAACTGCTCTGAACTGAGCGTCACGCATAAAGCGGCGCCGAATTTCGAGTTCGCGCTGCGGGAAGCGGGCCACTATCGAGCGGACTTCTTCCATGGAACGAAAACCGTGCAAGCACCATGCATCGCCAAGCTCACTCGCTGTGCAAGCGGGGTCAAGGTACGAACATGTTCGCACCTATCACCGTATGAGTGCAGGCCGGCTGAACCACAGTACGCTAATGACGCCGTGCCTTAGTCGAGGCCAACTGCGCTTTGTTTGAGCGTGGTGGGACGGATCCTTGCTCCAAATCAAAACGGACCATGGGCGCGGCAAACGGCTCGCTTGTGAGTTGCATAAAGCGCTGATAGAAATTATCGTTCCGTCGAGCAATTATGGGCTCGCCAGTCTAATGCGTGATGTACCCTTGTCTCCTGAGCCGGGAAGCGGTTCTGCGGACTTCGTGGCCGGCGAGGACGCAGAGGTCCCGCCAACACAGATACGTGCCGAGTTGGAATGCATTCTCTCGAGCCAGCACTTCCAAGCCAGCGAGCGTCGTCGCGCATTCCTTCGCTTTATTGTTGAGGAGACGCTTGCCGGCCGTGGCGATAGCCTGAAGGGCTATACTGTTGCCTTGGCCGTATTCGGCCGCAAGGAGACGTTCGATCCTCAAGCTGATCCGGTCGTCCGTCTCGAGGCGCGCCGCTTGCGGCGAGACTTGGACAGCTACTATGTAGGCGCCGGACGAGACGATGCCGTGCGTATTGTCGTCCCCAAGGGATCGTATGTTCCTTATTTCGGGTGGTTCGCCCGCTCGCCCGTACCGCCGTTGATGTCTGCTGATACTGCGCAAGTGAACGGCGCGAAGCGCGTCCGCGATCCAAGGAGGTCCGACCTCTCTTGGAGAGTGCTGATCGCTGCCGCCTCGGCGGCCATTCTGTCCATTGGGCTCGCCGCGCTGTGGATTTGGATGCCACGATCGCCCCCGCTTGTATCCTCGCGCGAGCCTGCGGTCCTCCTCATGCCGTTTGAGGCACTGAGCCCTGGAGAAAGTGCGCGCCATTTCGCCGCGGGCATTGGTCAAGAATTGACCAGCAATCTGATTCAGTTTGAAGGCTTTCGGCTTTTCACCTCGCCGACAGGTGGCGGCCAGCCCCCGAGTTCAGCCGCCGCGCAATTCGGCAACGGCCTTGACGTTGTCTACGCCATCAGCGGAAGCGTGCAAACTAATGCCGACGAAGTGCGGGTGACGACAACTGTATCAAACGCGAGCAACAGGGAGATAGTTTGGGCGCGAACATACACCCGATCGGCCGATCCCCGATTGCTCATGGAGACTCAAAAGGAACTCGCGGGCGAAATTGCGGGTCTCATCGGCCAACCGTCGGGCGTGCTGCGGAACGACATTCGCAACAGCCCGTCCCCGCGCAGCATGGCAAGCTACAACTGCGTGTTGCGGGCTTATGAATATCAGCGCACTTTCTCGCATGCGCTTTTCGCTCCTGTCATGGAGTGTCTCAAGGAAACCGTTCGACGGGATCCCCGATACAGTGACGCATGGGCGATGCTCGGATGGCTGCATGTTCACGCGGGACGCCTGGGCTACACCGGGGCCGGCAATACTCAAAAGGAATACGCCGAAGCTCTGGAAGCAACGTCGCGCGCGGTCAAGCTCCAGCAAAATAGTCCCCTTGCGCTGAAAGCCCTTGCCGCGACTTATCATTTTTTGGGCCGCTATGAAGAAAGTGATCGCATTAGCCGACAAGCGATCCGACTCAATCCGAACGATCCCGATGCGCTCGGCCAGTTCGGTTGGCGGCTCTCGATCCGAGGAAACTTTGCCGAGGGCGTCCCACTGCTCAAGCGGGCGATAGAAGGCTCGTTGAGCCCTCCGCCCTGGTATTTTCATTTCATCGCCGTTGATCTGTATATCCAAGGCCAGTATGAGCAGATGCTGCATGTAGCCGAACAGGCGGCGTTGAGCGATACGGGGTTCAGCCAGTTATTGATCGCGATCGCGAATGCAGAACTGGATCGTCGCGACGACGCTGAGGTCGCACTTGCAAAGCTGTCGCGACATGAACCATTGGCGAGCGATCCCGCAGGTTTTCTTCGCCGCAATGGCGCGGCTGATCAAGTTGTTGACGCTCTCACGACTGGCCTGCGCAAGGCGCGGTCACATTGACCCGGGCAGAACTTTCAATCCGGTCAAACGCGGCCTGTTCGCTTTGGTTCGCGCCGGCAAAAGACCGCCTGTCGGCGGCCCTCTGTCAGCCGTGAAGGGACTGGGCACGGTTACGGGCGAATCCCGTTCTTACGCGCGCAATCGCGGTAGGCGGAATAGCCTGCGGAGTTTCGCATGGCCGTGGCTCCGCTTGTCATGCTGCCGGCAGCAGCCGAGGCAGCTTCGTTCGCCTGTCTGAAACATTCAGCACGGATTGCGTCGGTATCTTTCTTTGGCGCAGCATCGGCTGGACGGGCACTGCCAAGCGCCAGCACAAGTAGGCCTAAAGTGCTCAGTGTTCTTGCATTCAACATCATCCTCTCCCTTGATCGGTTTGTTTTCTGGACCCATCCCACCGGCCAAACCGGCAGATCAGCCGTCGCAGGTTTGCTCCAAGAAGGGAGATGTTCAAGGTACGAACATGTTCGCACGGTTGCGGCGAAGCCGATCCATCCGAAGCTCGCGCCGCAGCTGCTCATGTCGAAAGACCTACACTCAATCCGATGGACCGCTCAATTTTGCGGTTCGCTGGTGACGCTCCTTGACGTCGTCCATTGAGAACTTCCAGTTCTTTGAGGGTGCGCGCCTCGATTTCCGACCTTGTCGCGATCGGCGCGACGGGCGACGCGGGGGTATCGTTCTCCGCAAGTCAGTCCTCCGCAAGGAAGCATCTCCACGAGCAACGTGGATGGGGAACGAATCCCGTCGCGACGCATTCCCCGCTGAGTTGTATCTTGCAATGGAGAATACAATGCGTTCCACTAAAGCTTTGCTTGCCCTAGGCTTCGTTGCTGCTGCAGCAACCGCACTTCCGAACGCCGCAGGAGCGCGCCGCATAGGTGGCGGCGCTCATTTCCACGGTGGTGGAGCGCATTTCCACGGAGGTGCGGCACGTTTCCATGGTGGCGGAGCGCGCTGGCACGCGCATGGGCGTCCCGGCTGGCACGGTGGCGGCACGCGATGGGCCGGTGGACGATACTATCGTGGAGGATATTACCGCGGAGGCTACGGCTGGGGCGCTGCAGCGGCCGGCGTTGCAACGGGCGCAGCACTTGGTGCAGCCGCAGCCTACGGCTCGTCATGCTATCAGACTCAGAACGTCTGGAACGGCTACGCTTACGTCCGGCAGACCGTCAACGTTTGCTAGTCTGCCGCAGAACAAACATCCGATGGACGCTTGGCCGCTGCCCCATCGAGTTCTCACAAGATCCGTCCGTGCGGCGATCGCTTGATTGATCTGATCTCTTTTCCTCCAAGAGGGATCGGCAACGGTGGCTCCGGCGTACCCTACTTATGCCGGGGCCCCAGCTCTCCTGCCTTGCGCTCCTGCAAGACTTTCGCCTTGCGAGCTCGCCAAGACTTTCCGATGATACATCGCTGAAGTCCGACCCGGAGCAAAGGTCACGAAGGCTGCCCACCCAAATTCCGGAGAGTGCGCAAGCTTAGTCGCCACGGCTGCTGCAGGCCCACGCCTGTCCGGCAAGGCGAGCGTTGTGCTCAGACGTGGTTCGACACCGAGGATTGCGCGACGGCCCCCGGTCTTGCATTGGTCACTAACCATTCTCGACAATCTGCCGACCTTTCAGCTGCCCGTCGTCGGCGCGCCGCAATTCGTGGCTTGCAGCGATCACCGCCCCACCCTTGCGGTGATCCGGCGGCTGCTGCGGATGAAGTACTGGCTGAACTATGCTCGGCAACGAGGTCTCGTGCTCGGCGCGCTCGCCATGATATCGTGGTCGCCGATAGCGTCGGCGCAGACGTCATCCGCCGCGACGGCCGACAATACCGGCCTGGACTTTTTCCGTCCACCTACCAACCTCCTCCAGTTGCAGTACGAATACCGGACCGCCCCCGGAAGCACGCGCGACGTCACGACTGACACGCTTAACCTTCGTTACGACCACGCGTTCTATTTGTCCCCGACCTGGACGGTGGTGAGCCGCATCGATCTCCCGCTGCTCGCCAGGAACACCATCAATGCGAGTAATCCAAACGGCGACTATCTGTCCGGCCTCGGAGACGTCGACGTCCAGGCTGCGGTCATCCACGACCTCGACACGCGCTGGGCGGTCGGCTTCGGCCTGCGTCTGATCACGCCCACCGGCGCGGATCCTCTTGGATCGGGCAAGTGGCGTACTATGCCGATCATCGGCTTTCGCGTCGCGCTGCCCGAGCTCAGCAAGGCGAGTTATTTTGAGCCGATCTTCCGGTACGACTTCAGCGTGGCCGGCGATCCGACCAGGCGGAATATCAGCAACCTCCAATTTGGTCCTACTTTGAATGTCGGACTTCCGAAGCGCTGGTTCGTCACATTCTTTCCGAGCCAAGATATCCGATACAATTTCGGCGACCCGGTCACCGGGCAAACCGGCCGCTTATTCCTTCCGCTCGATGTCAGGTTTGGAAAGAAGATCTCCGATCAAATCGCGGCGTCGATCGAGGTCGGAGTGCCCATCATTAAGGACTATCCCGTCTACAACTTCAAAGGACAGCTCCGCTTGAACGTCACGTGGTAGCACTCTCCGCGATGTCTCATCGTGGATGGCTGCATCCACCCCGTCGATATTGACTCGATGAGTCCAATGAGGAAGCAGGCGGCCGCGACACCACTTATGCGTTGGCATGGGCCCCAACCGCGCGTGAAATCGGTATAAGCGGGAAAGCGAGATACAATGGACAGACCCTCTTAAATTGCTTTGCCTCAGCCATTCTCTGCGTTGTCGTAGTAATGTTAGTTTTTAAACTCTACGATTCTCGATGTCTCACATGATCGCAAGGATCTGCATCAGCTCGACATGCTCGGCGAGTGCTAGGATTTCAATCGACGTTTGGATCGACAGCGAGGCCACGGACTCTTGGCTGAGCGTCCACGACGGGCTGGTGGCCGGGCGCGTGGCTTTCCGCAAGCTCGAGGACGACGGCTTCCCGCCTAGCTTGGTCGGGAGCATCGGCCGTGATGACTGGCTGCGGTTCTTCGTCGACGACGAAACCAGGCTGCGCCTCGTGCTGGTGACGGCCGAGGGCATCGAGATGCGGGCCCAATAAAAGGGCGCCGTCGCGAGGTTTTCCTCGCGCCGGCAAGGCCTGATCGTATCCTCGCCCCCCTCAAACCGCACTTTCTCCGGTTCTTTACTTGGTCGGCTGGCAGGCCCCCTAAGGAGTATGCGTATCGACATTTCGCAGTAAAGCGCTCCCGCGATCCGCGATAACCATGGGCTTTTCTTTGGCTTCAACAGATGCCACAATTCTCCATCCAAAGTAGGTGTAAGACTAAGATGAAGAAATCAAGTGGGCATCACGAGCCGAATTCTATCCTTGAGGATGTCGGGCTGCGTGCCTGCGGGTATTTTCGGGCCCGACAGACAGAAGCCGAACTCACGATTCCGAGTCAAATTCGCGCAGTCGAGGCCTTTTGCGACCGCAAGGGTAGGAGATTGGTAGCGCAGTTCGTCGAACAGGGTGCAACGGCAACCGATGACAATCGCCCCGATTTCAGAAGATGATTGAGCGCGCCTGCGACGATGATCATCCCTATGACGTCATCGTTGCCTACTCGTTCAGCCGCTTCTTTCGCGATGGCTTCACCATGGAAATGTACATCCGCAAGCTTACGAAGGCGGGCGTGCGGCTCGTTTCCATCACCCAGGAGCTGGGCGATGATCCTGCGCAAGTCATGATGCGGCAGATCATCGGTTTGTTTGACGAGTACCAGTCCCGCGAGAACGGCAAACACGTCCGGAAGGCCATGGTCGAGAATGCTCGTCAGGGTTTCTACAACGGCTCGCCCATCCCGCTCGGATAGAAGACCATCGAGGTCGACAAAAGAGGCGCCCGTATCAAGACGAAGCTGACCATCGACCCCGTGGAGGGCCGAGACGATCAAGTTAATCTTCCGCTTGTATCGCCAGGGCGACAGCATGTCTGGACCGCTGGGCGTGAAGAACCAACCTCCTGGCTCAACGAGCGCGGCTACCGCACCCGTCGCGGTGCCCGCTTCGGCGTCGCGACCGTCCACGGGATTCTACCAACACCGTCTATATTGGCGAGTGGGTGTTCAATAAGCGGGATTCCAGGACCCAGCAGCAGAAACCCGTCAACGAGCATGTCACCGTCGAGGTGCCTTTCATCATTCCTAGGACCGAGTTTGAGGTAGTCTCAGCGACCCTAAAGACCCGTGACCCCAGAGTGACTGCTCCCCGGGTCGTGAGCCATGTCTGCGGCCGAGCGTATCCACGCGGAACGATACGACAGCACCAGTCCTGGCCAAGGGCAAGGCCGGCTTTGGACCTATGTGCGCGACGACCGCCCGTTCGCCGACCCCGATCCGCCGGCGGCCGTGTTCTTCTACTCGCCCGATCGTGGCGGTGAGCATCCGGAGCAGCATTTGACCGGGTATGCCGGACTGATGCAGGCCGACCTCTACGCCGGGTTCAGCACGCCCTACGAGCCCAATCGCAAAGGAGACCAAATCGTCGAGGCCGCATGCTGGGCGCATGGCAGGCGCAAGTTCTTTGATCTCGCACGGCTCAGCAAGGCACCGATTGCGGCCGAAGCTGTCAAACGCATCGATGTCCTGTTCGCCATTGAACGTGAGATCAACGGGCTTGCTCCGCAGCAGCGCCGCGCGTGCGCCAGCAGCGTAGCCGCCCTCTGATCGTCGAGTTGCAGGCGTGGTTACGCGAACAGCGCGCCAAGCTCTCCAGGAGCAACGATACGGCGAAGGCAATCAATTACTGTCTCAGCCGCTGGCATGCATTTGCTCGCTTCCTCGATGACGGGCGCCTGTGCATGTCGAACAATGCCGCCGAGCGCGAGCTGCGGGCTGTCGCCGTGGGCAGAAGAAATTGGACCTTCGCCGGCTCCGATGAGGGCGGCCGGCGTGCGGCTGCGATCTACACCCTCGTCGCCACGAAGCTCAACGACATCGATCCTCAGGCTTGGCTCGCCGATGTGCTGGCCCGCCTGCCGGATCATCCCGCCAAGCGCATCCACGAACTTCTGCCCTGGAATTGGAGCCCCAAGAGCATCGCCCACGCTGCTTGAGCGCAAAATCACCTATATGCCCAAGGCGACCCAACCAGGGGTCGTCACCGGATGCGTACGACTTGGCGGCGCACACGGTTTCTGAACAGCACAACATAGCGCATCGATCGAGTTTGTTAATGGGCCATTCGCACGCGCATCGCTCGTAGTGAAAGTAAATGCACGCTGAACGTAGAAGCGTGATCACCGGGTCCCCTTGTGGATACGCGCGGCTCTTAACAATCTGAGCCCGTGGCAGGATCGTCAGCGCGATGGTCGCGAGCCTGTGCTCCAAGTCGACGATTATCAAAGCCCCTTAACGAAGACTTGGGAAATGCGTATAAAGATTGTTCAGATTTATTCCGCGCCGTGCACTGGCTTCCAGCGTCTTTCGAGTTGCCCTCAGGAGCGCGGAGCGGCCGAATCGAGCGGCATGGATGTCCAATTGGAAGGACCCACTGTAACCTACATATCCGACAAATAAGTCCAAAAAACCATGATAGTGAAGGGCGCTTATCAGGTTTCTCGCTACGCCAGAATCTACCCCGGCATCATTCGCGCGTATTCGAGACAGTGACAATCTCTTCCACGTCGGGGGGCTGTCTGGTGGCAGGCAAATTAGTGCCTCCCGTATCACTGCACCCAAAAACAATTCCACTTCCGGTTTAAGCAGCGAGGGTTCCGATCGCCTTATGATGCTATGGTGCCCTTTGATATCGAACCATAAAGTGGACAAGACTTCGTGGGATGCTTGGGAAAGCGCGCCGCAGGAGAGATCGACCGCCGGAAACCGCTTTGGTTCCGAGCGAGGACGTGGGCAGTTGGCACGACCCGATTGGTTGATCAAAGTGCGCAGTCGGCTCTGAACGCTGGAGTAGCTGCGCTGCATTGTACATGCGAGTTCACCATAGACTTGCCCTGAGAAGCCAGCTCAAGACGCCTGGTATCGTCGCCGCCAGTCCACCGTTTTCCGCCACGAGCTCTGTCGGGGGGTGATACGTCCATACAGACCTCCAAGATTAACGGTCGGATGAGCATCTCGAAGAATTACTGAGGAGTAGTCGGACACTCTTCCCCAAGTGCCTCCGGCACACGAATGCATAGCAGAAACGTTCCGATCTCAACTAGAAGGGCAGGACATCGAAGAAAAAAGTTCTCAGTTCGCCGAGTTGGCTTGCTGTCATCGTGATCGCCCAAGCTTTGTGTCCCTACGAACATACCCGAATATTCCGCCTATGGATCGAGTAGGTGGGATCATTGGCGCATTTTTTGCCAGCGTCAGCTGAAGGCGAGCGTTCGAGACATTAAAAGCAACAAGCTCCTCTGCGAACCATCACGCGAACACACCTCTTTTTTGCTCTTTTCGATATCCCGTGCGGTTCCTTCCCTTGCATCGGCGCATTGTATTCGCGACCTCGTGGAGCGCCGCTCAGGTCTTCAGCGAATAGATGGCATGGTCCTCGGCGCAGAAATGCATGAAGAAGAGCCGCGGCTATTCATTCAGCATGTGGCTGCAGCGCTGTCACCTCGATGCCCGGCATCCGCAGCGCAATGCCGACGGGTTCACATCGTCGCTGGTCAAATCGCCGGTGCAAGCCTTTACCGGCGCCTGGGCGGCTCGTCGGGCCGCCTATGAAGAAGCTGCCCGGCGATGGTCGGGAACAGCAACACCGACAAAACTGCAGCTCCCACCAGCACGGAGCCCATCTGCTGGCTCATGGTTTTTGCACGAACGGCGATCTCGGTGATGACCACGACCAATGAAAGCGAGGCGACCGAACTGTAAAGCGCAAACGGTATCCGTTCTGCGGGCTTCAGATCCCTGCGATACAGAAATACCGGCGCGCCTCGCACCAGCAGAAAAAGCACGAGCGCGACCGGTATTAGCAACATCGTGACGACGCTACCGGTTATTGACGCGAGATCGAATTTTATACCCGTGCCGACGAAAAAGAACGGGATGAACCACCCGAAGAAGATGGCATCAATTTTCATCCGCGGTGCTTTTCCGTCCGGCCCTTGTGTACCCAGCCCCACGACCAATCCCGCAGCAAAGGCTCCCAATATGCTCTCGAACCCGAAGCGCTCCGACAGAACGAAGAAGGCGGCAAACAGTAGCAGAGTAATGCGAACTGGAAGCTGGGAGCTCCCATGCAGCGAGCGAGCCAGGAGGGCGACAACACGGGGCGGACGTAGCCCCAAGCTGATTGCGGCCGCCAAAACTACGACCACAAGGAATGCCACCAGGAAACCAAACTCCTGGACAGTCGTGTACTGCTGGCTAAGCAGCAACGACATTGCGACAATCGGTCCTAGTTCGCCCATTGTCCCTGCGGCGATAAAAAAACGCCCGAACGGTGTGTCGAGTTGATTTGCATCACGCAAAATGGGTAGCAGCGTACCCAGCGCGGTTGTGGCAAGAGCCAATGCCAAGATCATAGGATCATGGAGCGAACTCGCACGAAGGATGGCTGCCGCTGACACCGCAAGCAAGACTGACATTCCCCACCCGCCCATCGCAAGCAACAAGGGCCGTCCGCGAATTCTTTCGAACTCGAGCTCCATGCCCGCCATGAAGAGCGTAGCCGCCATTCCGAAGGCGAACATAGAGGCCAAGACGCCGTCGAATCGCACCCAGCCAAGAACTTGCGGGCCGATGATGACGCCTAACACGACTTCAAGCACTACCGCTGGAATGCGAAATCCGATCGGAAGCTCAGCAAGCAAAGGTCCGGCGACGGCCATGACCAGAACCAGAAGGACAGGCGAATGAGTGTCAGCCAACATTCCAAGTCCTATTGATTCTTCCCCTGCCAAGCCGCGACGAAGACGCGTCTCTGCAATGATCGAATGGATGATAGTCCGGAAGGATTGCGTTTCATCATGGCACAACGGCAAAAAATAAATACGCCGCGAACATGACGAGATGCACGATTCCCTGAAGCACGGTTGTTCGCCCCGTGCCGAGAGTGATCACACCGAGAAGCAGAGTCAGGGCGAGAAGCCCCTGCTCCTTCGCATCCAGCCCAAGCTCCAGACGGTATCCGAGCGCAATTGAAACTGCCGCTACCGCAGGGATCGTGAGACCGATCGTGGCGAGCGCCGAGCCGAGCGCTAAGTTCAAGCTGGTTTGCAATCTGTTGTTTCGCGCCGCTTTGATTGCTGCTCCCGCTTCCGGCAGCAGAACCAGCAGAGCGATGATGATGCCGACGACTGATTCCGGCACGTGGAGATAACTGATTCCCCGTTCGATCGAAGGCGTCAGAATCTTGCCGAGAGCGACCACGGCGGCAAGCGAAACCAGGAGAAGCCCTGCGCTTAGCGCGGTCGCTCTATTGTCGGGCAGCGCGACATGGTCGTCGTTGCTTGGTGGCTTGACCGGCAGAAAATAATGACGGTGGCGTACCGTCTGGATGAAGACAAATGCGAAGTACAGCACTAGCGATACAAGGCCGGCGAAGATGAGTTGCGGCGTGTTGTACAGGGGGCCGAGTTCCTGTGCCGCGAGATTCGGAAGAATCATCGTTAGGCCGGTGAGCGCGACGAGAACCGCCATCGCCGCACTCGCACCCTGAGCCTGGAATCCCTGTTCGTGGTGACGAATGCCGCCCCACAATAGACACGCGCCTACGATGCCATTGCACACGATCATGACGGCAGCAAAGACCGTGTCACGAGCTAACGCCGCTTTTTCGGCCGGCGCGGCGACCATAACCGAAACGATCAGGGCCGTTTCAATTACTGTTACAGCCAAGGCAAGAACAAGTGTTCCATACGGCTCACCAACACGGTGGGCAACCACCTCGGCATGGTAAACGGCTGCAAAAACGGTACCCAGCAACACGGCTCCGGCGAGTCCACCGACGATGACCCAGGTACCGATGAAGGGGGCCATCGCGAGCAGCAGCCACGCCATCGCGGGCCAAGCCCAGCTCCACCGCGGCGTACTCGCTACAGTCATGACGCGCAGCCCGCGTCAGAAAGCAATGTCCGCTGATGGTTGCTCTGGATCTGGTAATTAACACGCATCCGGTTCTCCCCCGCACCCAGCTGGGCTGTTCTGGATCGTGATTGGTATTTTCGCCACCCACTATGCAGTTTCGGCTGAGACGTCCGATCGCATCATACTTGTGCAAAGGCTCCCAATGGCGCTCGGCTCGGCCAGACGCCACATTTTGCACTAGCGATCGGAACCAGTTTGATAAGGCTTGCGCCCGGCCACATTTCGCCCGACTTTCTGCTCTCGACATAAAATTGACGATGGAGAACGGCGTCCCCCTATGACGATCACACAAAGCAAGAAAATTTCCGCGTGTCCTAGCTGGCTCGAACTGAGCGAGGACCGCAGGAGCTTCGTCTATCTCGAGGATCGAGCCGAGATAATTCGAAAGATCTTTGAACTTTCGATTGGCGGGTTGGGCAGCTACGCAATAACCAACTTTCTCGAGAAGCAGGGCATCCCTCCGTTCGGATCATCGCTCAAATGGGACCACACCACGATAGATAGCATGCTCCGCAACCGCGCGGTCTTAGGGGAGTATCAGCCGAAGAGTTATGCCGGCGGGCGAAGCAAGGGGATTCCGACGGGTCCGCCCGTGCCGGACTACTATCCCGCCGTGATAGACGAAGATACCTTCCAAAAAGCTCAGGCCGCCCGCCAACAAAATTTGATGACCGGCCGCGGGCGAAAAGGGAAATGATCTAGCAACCCTGTTCGATGGACTTGCCACATGCGCATACTGCGGGAGCGAAGTCCGGTTTCTTAGTAGTCACCCTTATAAGAGCCTAGCCTGTGCGAAGGTGCTCGACGAAGGCGGCTGCACGAGAACGGCATGGTCCTACCAAGATTTCGAAGCAAACGTTTTACAGTTTTTGGCCCACCCTGCGCTTCTGGAAGCAGCGGAGCCTTCGCGGAAGGACGAGCTTCGAAATCTCGTTGGAGACATCGTCCGCTTGGGCGACGATGGCGACCCTTACGTCCTTCGTTACTCCATCGCCCTAAGTCTCAGAAAGATCGTGACGCGGCTTACGCTTTCAAGCAGCGGGTCTACCCCCGGGAATCGTCTGGCGAATGCAGCCGTTCGACGCGACGTCAAAGGACGATTCTACGAGCTGCGTTTGTGGGACGGTGACATCTACAGGGGCATCTCAACGAGCTGAGTTGAGGCCTACGGCCGTTTCGAGGTCTCTTCTATCACTATGATGAAGTCACAAGCGACCGACAAGGCAACATCTTTTTGGGTCGAAGCGACCGGCGTTCCTACGTTCGTTCCACCCGCATTCCACAATCATCATGGCCGGCCCAGCCCAGGCCGAGACGCGTAGCCTAGAAATCGTCGAGAGACGTTTCGGCTCAACCGCGCTGCAGGGAACGCAATCTTAGGTTGTCCTAATCTGCGGGGCACCAATGGAAAAACCCCCAGCAGTTTTCTGCCGAGAGCCTTTGGATGTAAGGTCGTTAGACCGAACTCACCAGTTGCGCTGAGCGCAGAGGAGATGGTGAACGTGTCCTGATCCTTCAGCTCGTAGGTCGTCGCCGGCTTGGCCGATGCGGGACCGCAGAGGGTGCCCTTAGCCAAGCTACCGAACTGCGCCTAGCCGTAGGGATCGTAGACCGCGGAGTTCCAGTACGGATCCCAGGTGGTGTAACCGCTACCGAAGCTCCAGGTCTTGACCCTCTCGTTCCGGCTCTCGCGCGGGCGCGTCCAAGCACGAGCCGCGCGCCAGCAAGGGCGAAACGGACGCTCCGGGAGCGCCGATCGAGTAACTGCTGCCCCCATCGCGGTGACCATTGAGCCGCTTCAAGACGGCTGCATTCGCGTCGACAAGATGAGCGCACCACGACTCGTTGCCTGGTTGGCGGCTTCGGCAACCTTTGCTACGACTGCTTGTGACAGCACCTTTCATTATTCAAATCGGTCCGAAGTGGTAGACCCGAATGGTTGAGAAAATCGACAGAGCGATGACCAATTTTGTTTGGAACATCATCGAAATTCGATCCCAATTAGGCGACATTCATACCGCTTGGGCTGGTTTATTGGATCTTACCGAGCCTCAGTGGCTCATGCTGATGGCGATAGTCGAATTGGAGAAGGGGCGCGGGGTCGCTGGGACTGAGATTGCGAATAAGCTGCGCGTGCACCCTGCCTTTGTGACCAATCAGACAAAGAACCTTGAAAAGGCCGGCTTCCTTATCCGTCGGCGAGCCGACGACGCACGCTTCGTGCTGATGTCGCTGACTGCAAACGCGACAGATGCAATCAACAAGCTTTCGAAAAGGCAGGCTGCCCTGAACTCCACGATGTTCAACGACGTAAGTGAAAAGAAACTGGCCGAGCTGAACGCTGCGCTTGCAACAATAGCAAAGAACGCGCGGCTGGCCGCAAGACTCCTGGCTATCGAGGTCTCGTGATCTTTTGCTCAACACCCCCCCGGCGGGTGGGGGCCCGACGTGGTCAATGGTATCCTGCTCTAGCAATTGCGACGAGCTCAGCATGACCGGTAAGAGCCGCATCGTGAGGGCGGCTAAAGGTTACTCGTTCATTTTCACAGCGTTTCGTTTCGAACAGCTGCGGCTCTTGGCCATCTTGGCTGCGGGGTGCGTTCGTCACGCCCCAGGAACCTCGTCAGGAACAGCACCAGCTCGATCACGTCCGAACGCAAATACACTTGCCTCCATCCATGCTCGCATTGTTTTCTGCGCTTCTAAGTCGTTGCCTATATGGTGGGGCTGCCTGCCTTCTAAAATGTAGAAGCCGAATGGGAAAATAATCGCGAGCCGTCCCCTCTTACAGCGAAGCTACTCCTCCAAGTGCAAGCTCAAGCGACACCGCACAATGCAATGATGCAGATCCCGCAATAGTTCGAGCGTTCGCAATGTTCCTACCTCACCGAACGCCAGCTTGACCGAAGCATCAAAGGCGCTCCTGCTCTTATCCAACTTATGAAGCTCTTTGCGGGCCTTTTCCGTGAGCGTGAGGCAGATTACCCGTTTATCAGATTTGGAGTTGCTTTTTTGCAGCAATCCTCGGGCCGCCAAAATCCTAGATTGCGCAGTGACATACGTGCTCTCGACGCTGAGCAACTCTGCGACAGCTTTGACAGGCATACCCAACTCGTCATCCGCATCCGAGATAATGAGCAGGATGGTCCATTGCGAGGCGGTTAGACCAAGCTTGCTTGCCCAATTGGCCTGAACCTCGGCCATGGAAGCACCTATGGACCTGATCAATCTGCTGATCTGTTCTGAAACAGCAGCCGCTCCCGTCTCTTTCGTTGGCCAGCGTGTCATTGACCCCTGTGCAAGTACCTGCGTAGCAAATGACCCCCGGCGGTTTCCCGCCGAGGGCCTTGGGTATCAGGTCCGTAGACTGAACTTACCAGTTGCGCTGAGCGCGAAGCAGAAGCTGCAGGGAGTTCTGGTCCTTGATCTCATAGGTAGCGGCCGGCTTGGCGATGCCGAGAGCGGCCGGCGCCGCAAAGGTGGTGCCGGAAGCGAACTTCTGGTCGAGCATGACGTAGGCAAGGTCAGCCGAGAAGGTCAGGTTCTTGACCGGGGTCCAGCGGGTGATCACACCGACGACAGCGTAGTTGAAGTCGGGGCTGCAACCGGCGAAACCAGTCGAGAGCAAACCACCCACACCACTGCAGATGTTAAACTTGGCATTATTATTATAACGGACTGCAGCCCAAGCACCATAAAGGCCGGAGTTCCAGTATGGATCCCAGTTGTGGGTATAACCACCGCGGAAGCCGTACGTCGTGGTCAGTTCCTGCTGGCCACCGGTGACGAATGTGGAGTCTGTCACAGCGCCGACGCCGATGCTCTGGTAGACGCCGGGCAAGCCCGAGCCGCCATACATCGCGTAGTTGGTCGCCATCAGGTCCTGGAAGTTGTAGCGGCTGAGCCGAGATAATCGAAAGATCTTTGAACTTTCGATTGGCGGGTTGGGCAGCTACGCAATAACGAACTTTCTGGAGAAACAGGGCATTCCCCCGTTCGGATCATCGCGCAAATGGGACCACACCACGATAGATAGCATGCTTCGCAACCGCGCCGTCTTAGGGGAGTATCAGCCGAAGAGTTATGCCGGCGGCCGAAGCAAGGGAATTCCGAATGGTCCGCCCGTGCCGGATTACTATCCGGCCGTAATAGACGAAGATACCTTCCAAAAAGCTCAGGCCGCCCGGCAGCAAAATCTGATCACCAGCCGCGGGCGAAAGGGCAACAATTTAGCAAATCTGTTCGACGATCTTACCACATGCGCTTACTGCGGGAGCAAAGTCCGGTTTCTTAGTAGTCACCCTTACAAGAGCCTGGTCTGTGCGAAGGTGCTCGATGAAAACGGGTGCACGCGGACGGCATGGTCCTACCAAGATTTCGAAGCAAACGTTTGGCAGTTTTTGGCCCACCCTGCGCTCCTGGACTCAGCCGAGCCCTCGCGGAAGGACGAGCTTCGAAATCTGGTTGGAGACATCGTCCGCTTGGGTGACGACGGCGACCTTTACGTCACTCGTTACTCCATCGCCCTAAGTCTCAGAAAGATCGTGACGCAGCTCACGCTTTCAAGCAGCGGGTCTACTCCGGGGAATCGTCTGGCGGATGCAGCTGTTCGACGCGACGTCAAAGGACGATTCTACGAGCTGCGTTTGTGGGACGGCGCCATCTACAGGGGCATCTCAACTACCTGAGTTGAGGCCAATGGCCGTTTCAAAGTCTCTTTTACCACTATGATGAAGTCACAAGCGACTGACAAGGCAACATCTTTTTGGCTCGAAGCGACCGCCTTCCTACGTTCTGTTCCGCCCGCATTCCACAATCATCATGGCCGGCCCAGCCCATGCCGAGACGCTTAGCCTAGAAATCGTCGAGAGACGATTCGGCTCACCGCGCTGCGGGGAGAGCAGGCTTAGCTGTCCTGCTCAGCCTGATGCCCCTCAGCGAGACCTCGTCACTGCCACCGAACGCAAAAACCCCCGGCAGTTTCCCGCCGAGGGCTCTTGGAGGTTAGGTCCTTAGTGCCAAACTTACCAGTTCCGCTGAGCGCGGAGCAGCAGGGTCAGCGAGTCCTGATCCTTCAGCTCGTAGAATGCGGCCGGCTTGGCAACCGCGAAGTTGCTTCCCGCGGCCACGACGCCAGCGTACTTCTGGTCGACGTGCGTCCAGTTGAAGTCAGCCGAGAACGTCAGGTTCTTGACCGGGGTCCAGCGGGTGATCAAGCCCACCTGACCGACGTTGAAGTCCGGGTTACACGAGGTCAACCCTGCGACCGCCGTGAAGACACCGGTGGGACCGCAGAGGAAGGTCTTGGCACCGCCGCCAAACTGAGCTGCAGCGTAAGCACCGTAGATTGCGGTGTTCCAGTATGGATCCCAGTTGTGGGTGTAGGCACCGCGGAAGCCCCAAGTCTTGATGGACTCCTGCTGGCCGCCATTGATAAACACGGTGTCCGGAGCGCTCACAGCAGCGACGCTGCCGTAAGCACCGGCGCCCGAGGTGCCGTACATGACGTACGAGCTACCCGCCAGGTTCTGGAAGTTGTAGCGGGTCGCGCCGTCCGTGTAGACGCCCGAAATGTTGATCACGTCACCCGCACCAGTCGGGATGTTCTTGATCGACAGAGCGAGTTGAACCGCCCAACCCCACTTGTCGTCGGGGTGGCCAGTCGGCTCGGTCGCACCGTAGTAGGCAACGTGGTTGTCATGCGCAGCAACCGACGCCTGGAACAGACCCCAAGCCTGGTCGACACGCACCATACCGACGAGGTTCGGAGAACGCGTACCGCCGATGGCGTTGGCACCCACCGCACCAAGGGTAAGCCCGGCGATAGCACCCGCACCACCAGGCGCACCGATGCTGCTCAGATTGAGGTTGCCGGCATCATAGTAAGCCGCCCTATCTTCCGCCGAGAACGACGCCGTGATGCCCTGACCGAAGTCAGCGGTGTAGGTGAACTGGTTGACACCAGTGACCGTGCCGCTGCCGCCGACGAGGCTGTCGATGTTGTTACCAGGATAGTTGGTCCAGGGCGCGTCGAACTGCGACACGGCCTTACCCATCGTGAACCCAGCGAACTGGATGAAGGCATAGTACACGCCGAGCGAGCCGCCCGAGGTACCACCGTCGGTCGGGTTGATCGTCGTGCCAACCAGCGCCGGGGTCGCACCAGCGTTATTGATGGCCACCGTGCTGGAATAGGCAGTGCCGCCGAAGCCGGAGCCGGTGCCCTGATAGCTGCCGGTGGTCCAGGAGAAGGTCGCATCGAAGAACGTGCGAACGACGCCGTATTCGGTGGCAGTACGCGTGTCGATGTTGAGATCTTCACGAGCGCGCCAAGTGTAGTAGTTGCTCAGGCGGTTACGCGCACCACCGGGAGACCCGTTGGAAATGCCGTAGACGCTGTTGGTGCCCAGCGCGACTTCAGCGCGCAGGTAACCACCCAGCTTGATGCAGGTGTCAGTGCCCGGGATGTAGTAGAACCCAGCACCATAGAGCGAACAGATCTTCACGTATTCGACCGCCTTGGCCTTTACGGGAAGATCAGCCGCTTGTGCTCCACCAACGGCGAGCAGAGCTGCCGCGGAACCGAGCAAAAGGCCCTTGAACTTCATGTTAAACCTCCAAGTTGAAGCCCCGTACAATCCCTCGTACAAAGGCCGTTGAGCTACCCGCGAAAAGACGTTGGAAATCAACGCATCCTCGTAACGATGGTCTACTTAAGCGAACCACCTAAGACGGGACGACCTCGGGATGCCCCCCTCCGTCGCACTCACGATATGAGGCAAAGACCTCCGATCAATCAATGACAGAGTGCCTCGGATGAGGTCGGAATGGCGCGTTTTTGGACGGATGTTGCACAAATATCACTTTTTGCTGAACATGGGCAGCGGCCTAGTACCTTGTTATTGCTTAGAAATTTGCCTGACATTCACAAAGTCGGTCAGGGAACCATTTCCTGCGGATCGGGTTCTCCCCAGCCTTGGCGCTTGGGCTCAAGGGATCACGTGGCAGAATCATTCATCCCAGGCGCCGTGCAAGCATGTGAATGAGCGAGAGCTTCGGCTTAGTGCACGGTGAGCAGATGCAGTCTGCACAGATTCGGGATCAGCGCTCTTGAGCGACGCGCGGACGGAGCGTCTGACAGCGCTTTGCCGTATCCGGCGCGGACTGCTCGCCTTTTTTAGGTCTAGGATTGCTACCGGGTTTTCCTTGGACTGGCTACATATCCAGAGGAACGGACAGACCAAACCCGGACGTACAAAGTGTACTGGCCATGAGCTTTGTTCAGCCCAGCTTGTTCCATTCCCTCCCCCTCTCTCGCTGATGACTGAGACGAGCAGACATCTTGTCCGAAGGCGCGCGTCGTCACCAGTTGCACAGATGCTACCACCCACGAGTCGGGAAGCAGCGTCTTTTCTCGGTTGCGTGCAATGAAGTACTTGGCAGCCCCTTCGCCAGCCTGCATCGTGCGCCACAGGACGACACCGGTGAAGACAAGACGACGCTCAGAACTCGATCATAAGCTCACGATGAATGTCGATCCCGCTTAGGCCCGCTGGATCGTTGAGCAAGTCGTGCGACGTCCGGATCAACGTCGTAAACAGACCTCCGCTCGAAAGGCCAAATACGCATGTTGTGGACCAACCCGTTCTGCCACAGGACGCCCGCAGGTGATTAGCTTAATCAAAAAAACGACGGGTGCCTCGCTATCGGGGGCACCCGTACAAGTTAGTTAACGAAGCTCAATTTACTTGGCGATCGCTGCTTGGGCGGCAGCGATCTTCGCTTTCACAGCCTCAAGATTAAAACTCGCGCCCTTCTGCATCGGCGGAAACTCGATCGCAGTCATCGCCAGCTTTTCAACCTGTTGTTGGACAAATACGAAGCGCCAGAATTCGTATTTGAACCAATCGAAATATTGCTGCGCGCCCTCCTTGGTCCCATTGTTCGGCCAGCCCGTGCGCTCAAACGGATCGAGGCGGAGGTTGGTTA
Source organism: Bradyrhizobium sp. WSM4874 (assembly GCF_055811835.1). Taxonomy (NCBI): domain Bacteria; kingdom Pseudomonadati; phylum Pseudomonadota; class Alphaproteobacteria; order Hyphomicrobiales; family Nitrobacteraceae; genus Bradyrhizobium; species Bradyrhizobium sp. WSM4874. The sequence goes on along the minus strand of NZ_JBVVPR010000001.1, from coordinate 134,706 downwards.
TGTAGGGTACGTCGGGCTTGCTTTTGTCACCCAGCCAGCCCCCGGGCTGGTCGATGAAACGAAACTTGTAGTCATCGATGCGAACCGCGCCGAGTTCGCTTTCGCCGAAGTACCAGATCTCGTGCCTTTTCGACGGCCCCTGACCGGTGATCATATCCATCTGGTTGTAACCATCGAGATGGCATTTGAACGTGGCGTCGCCGATCTGTTTTCCCTTCTTCAATTCTTCCGCAATGTTGGGATTGCCCGCGGCTGCAAGAAGTGTCGGGAACCAGTCGAGGCCGGAGATCATGCCATTTTCCACCCTGCCCGCCGGCACTTTGCCGGGCCACCGGATCATTGCTGGCGCGCGGAAGCCGCCTTCCATCACCGTGCCTTTGCTCTGCGCGAAAGGCGTCTGTCCGCCGTCAGGCCAGGTGAACACTTCGGTGCCGTTGTCGGTCGTGAAGATGACGATGGTGTTGTCGTCGACCCCCATGTCCTTGAGCTTCTTCATAACGATACCGACGTCATCGTCGAGTTGCGCCATGCCGGCTTCATGGATCGTCCAGCCGTTCTTGGAGTTGCGTAACGCCTGATATTTCGGCGACAGATGGGTGACGATGTGCATGCGGGTCGGGTTGAGCCACAGGAAAAACGGCTTGTTCTCAGCCTTGGCCTTATCGATGAAAGCCAGCGAGAAGTCGCGAATTTCGTCGTCCACAGTTTCCATTCGCTTCGGATAGAGCGTTCCGGCGTCCTCGATCTTTTGCTTGCCTACCCTGCCCCAGCGTGGATCTACCGTCGCGTCGTCAACGCTGGTGGCATATGAATGAATCATGTTCCGCGGACCGACGGTGTTCAGCAAATCCTGCGGATAGGCGGGATGAGCTGGATCTTCCATCGCGTCGAGATGATAGAGGTAGCCGAAGAATTCGTCGAAGCCGTGAACGGTTGGCAAGAACTCGTTCTTATCACCGAGATGATTTTTCCCGAATTGGCCGGTCGCGTAGCCCATTCCTTTTAGCGCCTGAGCGATCGTTACCGCCTGAGCCGGCAGACCAGTGGGAGCGCCGGCTTGCCCAACCGTAGTCATACCGGTGCGGATCGGCAGCTCGCCAGTGATGAAGTTGGCGCGGCCGGCCGTACAACTCGCCTCGGCGTAGTAGTCGGTGAACAGCATGCCCTCGGCGGCGATCTTGTCCAAATTCGGAGTCCGGCCGGCCATCATGCCGCGGTGATAAGCGCCAAGATTCCAGATGCCGATGTCGTCGCCCATGATGACGACGATGTTGGGCTTCTGTCCGGCAGACGCAGCTGCGGGCGCTGTCGTTGCCTGCTGCGCCTGGGCAGGGTTCGTCAACCCGACGGCTGCGAGTGCGGAGGCCGCGACCAGAGAGCTGCCGCTCAACAGCAACTCGCGGCGTTTCAATCCTGCGCTGCTCGGCCCGCTAGAGAGCTCTGACTTCTCGGACGCCTTTTTGTCGCTCATGACAGTCCTTTTTCCTGTTCGCGGTGGCTAACGGGCTTTAACTCAACCCAACGAATATCGCGCAGGGCACATCAGATCTTGCGATCCGACACGCTGATGCCGACGCCGCACTTTGACTGTGTTTCCAGCGATCGACTATGCACAAACGGCAGCCGCTTCGAACGCACGCATATGCGTTTTGGACTCAACTTCGACAGTCGCGGCATGTCAGCTAAGAGCCAAGGACGAATGCGACACCGCACTGTTGGCGGCCGAGGGATCAACCTGAGCGCCGCCACACGCTAAAAACGTTAGCCTCCCTCTACAAGGGAGGCAGCACACTGGAAAATACCTAGACCGAGAAACATTTTGCTCGTCGAGAACGCTAAGATGAACCGACACGAGCGTTGCAATAGCGCTTACATCGAGAAGCATCTGAGACATCGGCAGATGGCAAGCTAGGCAACGGCCTTTTACATCAGGATTTCGTCCTGGAGATACACCGGAATCCAACATGGCTCGCCGAAGTATCGATCGGCTCGGCGTGACGGGCTGCCGGGCGATACCGTCGGCAGTAGTTCGGCGCGCACAGATGCGAGCCTCCCTTAAGCACTCTCCGGGGAATGCTGATGTTTGGGGTACGTGGGTCGTAGCTTTCGTCTTCGGCGCCGCCGCGGGGATTCTGCGGAATGCAACAAGCCTTCGGCGCATCGGCGTCGTGCTTCGGCGAATACCAATCGGCCGTCCACTCCCAGACATTCCCAATCATGTCGTAGAGGCCGTAGCCATTCGGTGGAAACGCGGTCACCGGCGAGGTACGTTCGAAGCCATCGGCTAAAAGGTTCTCATGCGGGAAGTTACCCTGCCAGGTGTTTGCCATGTGTTTGCCAGCAGGCGTCAGTTCGTCTCCCCACGCGAACTCCGCCTCGCTCAATCCGCCTCGCGCGGCGAATTCCCACTCGGCTTCGGTTGGCAGATCCTTCCCGGCCCATTTTGCGTATGCGTCCACGTCGCGTAATGCGACGTGGACGACGGGATGATCTTCGAGGCCACGGATATTGCTGTGGCGTCCGTACGGCCGCCGCCAGTTGGCGCCGAAGTCGAAGGTCCACCACTCACCCCAGTAACGCAGATCCACCGCCTCTTTGGGCGGAGTGAAGACAAGGGAGCCAGCTTTGAGCATCTGCGGCAATGCGTTCGGATAATCCTTCGCTTCAGGAGTTATCTGGGCGAAGGTGACGTAGCCGGTCGCGTTGATAAAGTCGCGGAACTGGCGATTGGTTACAGGGGTCCGGTCCATCCAAAAACCGTCCACGGTGACGCGGTGGGCGGGAGCTTCTTCCGGATAATGCTTGTCCGAGCCCATCCGAAACGTACCGCCTGGTACGCGCACCATCTCTGGATGCGGCGGGTCTTCAAGGGGGCGCCTGAGATCAGACTGGCGGGCAGAATTCATGTGACTTCCGTCTTGACGGTCACTTCAGCAGCAGAATGCGCACCCTGCGCCGTGCGCACTATGCGAATTCGGCAAAATCCGTAAACCCCGAAGAGAAAAGAAAGCCTTAGCTACGAACTCGAAAGGCCAGGATTACCAATCCCGCGCCCTGAATGAGGAGCAGCGCACCAAAGACAACCGGCACGGCCAATGCGGCTGCGATGGGAGACCCTAGTAGCAGAAGACCGACCAGGCCGTTGATCGCTCCCAAGATAAGCGGCCCGATGCCGCCACCCTTGAGGCCGGCAATGATCTGCAGAGTGCCCATGAGAAGTCCTTGAACGCCGAGAATGAGCACCAGCACCGTCGGCACAGTCAGGGCAGCAACGAGCGGGTGTCGCAGAACGAAAAGACCTGCGAGAACGCCAACCACTCCGCTGAGCAACGACCATATCCATGGCGTTGAGCGATCGATAAAAACTTGGACGAACGCAAGCAAGCCCGTTATGAGCCAGTAAAATCCCAAAAACGTTGTGAGCGCGAGGATCGTCGCGCTGGGTTGGGTGACAAGCATAAGGCCTAGGATGACGCCGGCAAACCCTTGCAGGAGGAAAACCCACCAGATGCTGGACTGCTGTGGCAGGACGGCGATGTTGGTCATGACCTAAGCTCCCGAGATTTGCTAGTTGTTGGCCGGCGGCAGCCTCAGCTTCTCCATCGCCTGTTCGACAGAGAACGAACCAGGTCGTTGCCGAGGCGGAAATTGCGCGAAAGTCGCCAGATGCTGCCCGACAACTAGCTGCGCGGGCATGACCACGAACGCATGCTCGATAAACCATCGGACATAGTCGCCGGATTCATGTTGGGCCCGCTCGAACGGATCGGAGCGCAAGTTGAACAGCATGGGAAGGCGGAGCTGAATCATCGGTTGTTGCCAAACGCTGAAACCTTCGGCCTTCTGCTCGAGAAAGACTGCTTTCCATTGCTCGAAGCGGAGCCCGGCGAGGTCGCCGTCATCGGTCCAGTAAAAGAATTCCCGACGTTTGTCGGGACCTTTTCCCGCCAGCAGGTCGCGCTGGTCATAGCCGTCAAGATGAACCTTGAAGTTTTGGCCCGCCGCCTCATAGCCTTGAAGCAGCTTTTCCTTGATGGCGGGCTCGCCGGCCGCAGCGATCAGTGTCATCGCCCAATCCTCGGCGGAGAAAATCTCGTTGATTTCCGTTTTCGCCGGGACGAAGCCGGGCCAACGGATCATCGCGGGGACCCGGTAGCCGCCCTCCCAATTGGTGTTCTTCTCGCCTTTGAACGGCGTGGTTCCACCATCAGGCCAGCTGAAAGTTTCAGCGCCATTGTCGGTCGTGTAGACGACGATCGTGTTGTTAGAAATGCCGAGATCGTCGAGTTTCTTCAGCAACTGGCCGACCTGCCCGTCGTGTTCGACCATACCATCGGGGTAGATGCCCAAACCCGTCTTGCCTTGCGATTCCTTCTTAAGGCGCGTCCAGATATGCATGCGGCTGGGATTGAACCAAACGAAGAACGGTTTCTTGTCCCGATTGGCGCGATCGATGAAATCTGTCGATGCCTTTAGAAATTCCTCATCAATCGTCTCCATGCGCTTCTTGGTAAGAGGACCGGTGTCCTCACACTGCTGTTTGCCAAGAGGTCCAAATCGGGGATCGTCGCCGGGCGTCGCAGTTGCCGTAGCAAAACACTTCATGACTCCGCGCGGACCGAATTTCGCCCGGAACGATGGATTAGCCGGATAATCCGCATGCTCTGGTTCATCCTCGGCATTTAGATGATAAAGATTTCCAAAAAACTCATCGAAGCCGTGCACGGTCGGCAGAAATTCGTTGCGGTCACCTAGATGGTTCTTGCCGAATTGTGCGGTTGCGTAACCCTGCGGTTTCAAGAGCTCCGCGATCGTTGGATCTTTCGCGGAGAGCCCTTCCTTGGCTGCAGGCAGCCCAACTTTCAAAAGGCCCGTGCGGAGCGGGCTCTGCCCGGTGATGAAAGCAGCACGACCGGCTGTACAGGACTGTTGCCCATAATAGTCGGTGAAAATTGCGCCCTCGTTGGCGATACGATCGATGTTGGGCGTCCGATATCCCATCATACCTCGGTTGTAAGCACTGATATTCCAGTAACCGATGTCGTCAGCCATAATAACGAGAATGTTGGGCTTCTGCGGCTGTTGCGCTCGAACAGAAGTGTTGACGGCGGCCAAGGTGGTGAGTGCGATCAGGCTTGGTCGGATGATCTTGCTGAAGCCCATTCTACGTCCTGTGATTCCTGGAATTTCTGGAACATGCGGCCGGCCCTTCGCGGCCGGCCGCTAATTGTGTTTCAATCGAGCACTAACCGTTCGCTAATCGCTCCGTCCAGCAGTCTTGGCCTGCTTGAGCTGCTGGATAACCTGGTCGAGGTTGTAGCTTGCAGGATCCTGGAGCGGCGGATATTCGACGTAGGTCTCCAATTCCTTCAGCCACAGCGTCTGACCGATGGGCAACATGTTCCAGTCGTAAACGTAGGCCGTCGAAGGTGAGCCGATCGTGCCACCCTGGCCCATGAGGGTCTTGAACTGCGCACCGATCGACGTCTCGAACGGATCTCGCTTGATATTGACGACCTGTGCCCAGTGGTAGGGAAGCGCGCCAGCAATAAAGCCGGATGGAGCGTCAGATACCATCGTGAAGTAGATCTTCCAGTTCTTGTACCGAACCGCCGAGGGGTCCTTGCCGGAATAGTAGAAGAATGTGTCGCGCGCAGACTTTTCCGAACGTCCGGAGAGGTACTCGGTCTGATCGACGCCATCCAAGGTCGTCTTGACGATGCCGGGATATTGCCCGGCCTCGATGCGCTTCTTCAAACCATCACCCTTGGCGCCGCCCGCAATATTGATAAGCGTCGGCATCCAATCCAGCGACGCAAAAATATCGTTCTTGATCGTGCCTGGCTTGATCACTCCCGGCCAACGGATAAGTGCAGGTGCACGCATGCCGCCTTCCCAAGTGCTAAGCTTGCCGCCCTTGAATGGGGTAGTGCCGCCGTCCGGGAAGGTGATGGTTTCGGCGCCATTGTCGGTCGTGAACACGACGATCGTATTGTCGAGCTGGCCCATGTCCTCGAGCTTCTTAAGCACAGTGCCGATGTTATCATCCAGCTGCTTCATGCCGGCTTCGTTAAGGCCCCAATCCTTGCCGCCGGCTTCGCCAATCATGCCCGCGTACTTCTCATTCAGCACGGTCGTAATGTGCATGCGTGCCGGATTGTACCAGGCGAAGAAGGGTTTGTTGGTTTTCTTCGGGTCATTGCGATCGAGGAAGTCAACGACCTTCGCCGAGATTTCCTCGTCGACGCTCTTCGAGCGCTCAAGCGTCAGGGGACCTTGATCGCTGCACGTCATGTTCTTTGCGGTGCCATCGGACGATTTGCACGACAAGACTGGTCGCGGCGGTGTCAGGCAAACTGGTGACGTTTTCGGATCAACCGCACCATTTACCTCCTGCAACCCAGGTATCGGCGTGTTCTTGCACGGCGGAGCAACGGTCTGTTGAGTAGGAGACTTGTTGAGGTCCGGGAAGCTCACGCCTTGCATCGCGTCGAGATGATACAAATAGCCCCAGAATTCCTGAAATCCATGCGCGGTCGGCAATGCATCGGTATGGTCGCCGAGATGGTTTTTGCCAAATTCGCCGGTATTATAGCCGAGATCCAGCAGGAATTTTGCGAGTGCCGGTGTGCCGGGTCGTAGATAGGACGGGCTGCCAGGCAACTGCGGAGGAATCATACCTGTGCGCAACGGATGCATTCCAGTGAAGAAAGCGTTCCTTCCGGCCGTGCAACTTTGCTCGGCATAGTAATGCGTGAAGATCGCACCCTCGTTGCCGATGCGGTCGATATTGGGTGTCTCGCCAACCATCAATCCGCGATGATAAATGCTTGGCTGGTATAGTCCAATGTCGTCGCCCATGATGAAGAGGATGTTGGGCTTTCCGGCTGGTGCCTGTGCGAAGGCAGGCAGGGAGATTACCGGCAGACTGACTGCCGCCAAGGCGGTTGCTGACACCAGCATACGTTTGAAGTTTCTAGTGATCTTCATAACTCCGGCTCCTAGCTGTCACGATACTTGATCGGCAGACTTCTCGAAGTCTGTGGGGTGCAGAAGCGAAGAGGAGCTGCCCCACTCACAGGGCTCCGCTCTCCGTGGAGGTTAGTCTGTCCGAAGTTTCTTCGATCGCGCTATGCGAATTCGGCACAGCGCTTGAATTACTCCTCCTTGCTGGAGACGCGGCGCAACGTTGATGACGGCGTCTCTCCGAAGACGTCGCGGTAAGCCACCGCGAAGCGCCCGAGTTCGGTAAAGTGATGATTTCGCGCAATCTCTGAAACACTGGCTGATGCCGGATCGGCGCAACGCAATGCTGATCGCGCCCTATTCAATCGCTGCAACAGGTAGTAACGGCTTGGACTAACGCCCAGAAATTCGGCGCAGCAAAGTCGCAAGGTGCGCTCCGGCACCCCGATTGTGGTGCAGAGCTCCGACAGATTCAAATGAGGCTCTTTTTGTCGAGCCAAGCAGTCCTCGAAACCAACCATAATGTCCGAGTGGCGCCGCCTGGAGTTCGAGGGTCTACCCCCATTCTTGATCGACAGGCATTTGACAAGCGCGCTGAGCAACTCGCGCTCAAGCGAGGCGGCGCCCGCTGTTGAGAATACTTCTCCCACCAGTTCAGCGAGATCGCACAGCTTCGAAACGATGGCAAGAAACGCTGCGGTGGCGTCGTGTGCAGGCATGACGTCACAGGATTCTGATGGCACTCTGATACTTTCGCCGATCAACCTTCTGCTGCATGCGGTAAGCTCGTCTGGCGGCAGAGATATAAGGCACCACTCGGCTCCTCCAGTCGTGCGCTGGTGTGCTCGCTGTTCAAGGGAATGGAACACCAGGTCGCCGAAGTTCAAGGCCACGCCGCAATAGACCATGCTCCGCGTCCGGCTTGTCGAAAACGAGATATGCACATGGGCCGACGGCAAGGCGATAAAGGCGATGCGGGGAAGGTTCTCTCTTCCTCTCAGCACGTGCAGGCGACCAATTTTCAAGTGGGTCAATTGCCCCTTGAACTCTCCATTACCTGTTACAAAAAGCTCGACCTTTTCTGCTCCAATCGCCGCACCGTAGGCATCGGGACTAACGAAGATCGCCGTTCCGTTCTGGATCATCCGAATCGTCTCGTTCGAGATGGCCGCCACCGCCGCGAGCCCAGCCGGGCTACAGCATGGTAGATTGGCAACGACCTGCCTATGCAGCTTCGGAAGCCGATTGTGCTTCGTCGCGACTTTTTGGTGCCCTGAGAGCTCCGCTACGCGACTCGCGCTTTACTCCGAGTGTCGCGCCGGTACATCAACCACGCACAGTTTGTTGTTTTTGCCGATTTTGCATAGCTTAAGGCCGAACCGCAGATAGCATAGGATAAGCATGTATCGAGGAGCGGGCAGATGCGGCGTGATCGTTCGATCAGGGACTTCCAGCTCGGTACCGGTGCGATCTGTGCGATGCTGATCCTCACGAGCCAACAGTCCCGCGCCGACGAAAGCGGCATTTCGTTCTGGCTGCCTGGCCAGGTCAGCAGTCTGCCGGCAGTCCCGCAGGGCGCGCCGGGCTGGTCAATGGGAACCGTCTACTACCACACGAGTGTTGCAGCCTCCGGCTCCGTCGCTGCGGCAAGAGAGATTCAGGTCGGCAGATTGGCACCGACTGTCAATGTCAGCCTCAACGCGAGCCTGAATGCGCAAGCCGATCTCTTGTTGCTCAACCCAACCTACACTTTCGGCACGCCGGTCCTTGGTGGTCAGTTGGCGATGGGAGTAACCGGCATATTCGGCCGGTCAGCCGCGACCATTGACGGAACATTGACAGCTAACGTGGGAGGATTTGCGGCAACCCGGATGGGGAGTATCGGAGATTCAATCACGTCTGTCGGCGACCTCTATCCGATGATCACGCTCAAATGGAATTCGGGTGTCAACAATTACATGACGTATATAACGGGCGACATTCCCGTCGGCGCTTACGATCCAAGTCGCATCGCGAACCTTGGTATCGGCCACGGCGCGATCGATGCCGGCGGCGGCTACACCTATCTGAACCCGGCTTCCGGCGTGACGATTTCCGGAGTTGCAGGGTTTACCTACAATTTCAAGAACCCCGACACTCAGGTTCAAAGCGGGATCGATTTTCATTTCGACTGGAGCACAGCCCAATTTCTTACGAAACAGGCTTTTGTGGGCTTCGTTGGCTACGCCTATCAGCAAGTCTCAGATGATACTGGCGGTCATCCACTGCTTGGTGGCTTCAGATCCCGCGTTCTCGGCGTGGGGCCCCAATTGGGATACATCTTTCCCGTCGGCGACATGCAGGGGTACTTAAACATTAAAGCGTATGGGGAATTCAATGCGGCCAACCGGCCATCTGGTTGGAATACCTGGCTGACGTTTGCAATTTCCCCAACTGCGGCAATTGATGCGAAAGCGACCCGGCATCTCGTGACGAAGTAGGGCCGCAAAGCCGCCGAGGCCTTCGCCTCCCAACGCGCCTTCTACTTTCCTTCTAATCGCTCGATCGGACGGGCTTGGCCGCCATGCCGGAAGCGCTACCGGGCCGGCGAATTACACCCAACGGCCGGGGCCATCGCCAATTTGACGTTCGTGGCTGCAATCGCGCCTGATGCCGAATGAAGTGCAGATAGAATGCAGTGCAGATAGAATGAACCAGCAGTGTTTTCAGCGCGTATCGAAGGGAAAGATCACTTTCCAGTCTTTTTTCATATCGATCACCGTCCACCTATTCGTAGCAGCGGCGTCCAAAGCAATGTCGAGATGCCCGAAATGCGACTGCCGATCGTAGGCGTACTCGCGCACTGCGTCGGTGTGATGAACGATAGCCCCAAAGCGCAAGCCGTCGCTGATGGTAGTCCATTGAAGCATTTCGAGATCTCCGTCTGAGTTTCCGAATGCAGCAATTGGGCGGCGGCCTACGGCTTCGTTGATGCCGACGGGCTTGCCCGCCTTATCGTCGATGAAGTTCAACTCCGGCAAACGAAACAGCGTAGGAATTCCGTCGCGCATCTCGAATTTGGTCTTGATGGATGAGCCTACGACCTGGTCGGGAGGAACCCCGTAAACCTTATCTGTCCATGGACGCATGAACTCAACTCCACCGCCCGAGACGATAAAGGTCTTGAAGCCGTTCGCCCGCAGGTAAGAGAGCAACTCAAGCATTGGCTGGTAGACCAGATCAGTATATGGCCGCCGGAAGCGCGGATCGCGCGCGGAGCCGAGCCAATCCATTACTATTTTCGAGAACTCGTCAGTGGTCATCCCGGCATGGGTCTGCATGATCAGATCGAGGAGGCTCCGCTCGCTGAACCCCGCCAGTGCTTTCATGTCGCCCTCAAGAACCGACTGGAAAGGCTCGGTATATCGCCATTCCGGATGCAATGGCGCCAAAGCCTTTACCCGCTCGAGGGCGAATACCAATTGAACATACATTGGTTGCTCAACCCAAAGCGTGCCATCGTTGTCGAAGGTCGCGATACGTGCGGCGGGCGGCACATACTGGGAACTTCCGGACGTCGTAACTCGACGCACGAAATCGACGATGGCTTGTTTAGTCGAAGTATCGTTCCATGACGGCAATGGGTCATCTTGGGCAGACGCGCGCGGCAGCCAGCTGAGAGTCAGCGCCACGCACAGTATCGCGCCGGCAATGGCGCGCCAACATTTGCGCCTCATAGCTCACCTCCAAAAGCCAATTGATGACAGCAGCCGTCTAGTCAAAGCTTGATGGACTTGGATGCTCACCGTCTATGCAGTTTCGGCGAATCTTCGGAATACACGGGTTTACGAGCAATGAAGGAGGAAGCTCGACATTGCTCAACCTTTCCGAAATATGTCTCCCCTACGCGCGCGTTCACATGGAACTGCCGCAAAATCGAATGAATTAAATTTCTCCGGAATTGCATAGCGCGCCTGAGTGTTGAACTTCAGACTGCGGCAAGCCACTGCGATAAACCACCTCCAGGCACGATCGCTTTGGAGGCGAGGACAGCAACCACTCCATGGCCGACTGCAGGATTGTAGGATTGCTCATGATCACCGCCCGCTCGCTGGCTATCATTCTCATCCTTGAACATGCGCTGCCGTCAGTGGCCATCGCCAAAGACGGGCACGAACGCACCGTGACAATTCGCGATACTCGGTCCGCTCTGCGCGTGAGATCTAGCATGGTCGCTCGACAGGATCTGTTTGATCGGCGCAACCCAAATAACTTCCGCGTAGACTGGCCCAGCCCTCCTGCTCAACCCGGCCAATTCTGAGGGAGCAGAACTTTTTGATGAACTTCCTCATCCGTGAGGGTGATCAAGTCGGTCCTGTCGCACGCGATCTTGGGCCGCGTAGGTCGATGCCACGAAGCGAACCGAGTTGCAGACAGGCCATTTTATTGTGATCTCGACGCCGACAACCGGACTGCCTTAACACTTCAGAGAGGCCAACAATGCGCAAGATGCTCCTTGTCGTGACAACAATGCTTTTGGCGGAAAACTCGCATGCGAAGCGCAAACGGACCTCACCGCATATGCGGATGCTACAACGGCCTCGCCAAGAAGCATTACAATATAGCGAGATCAAAAGAGCTCGAGCATGAGGTGATCGTCTACTGCAAAGCAAGTCCTCAAATAGCATCATTGAGGCCATTGCCGTCATGCCCAAGCAAGAGCGGCTCTCGGCCGGATTCAAATGACATTGCTCTTGACCGCAATTTTTAAGCTTCACGATGTGGAGCACGTGGTCTTACGAGAGCCTTCATCCCCAGATTCCGCGTCAGAATTGGCCGGCAGAGAGAATTACCTTTCCGGTCGCCGGAATTGCATAGCCAAACGCACAACGCTCTTCCATGGTCGCCCCGAGTAACGGGACGCCTTCCGACAATTCTGGAAGCGAGACGTCCGAGAACGTTGACGAATAAGGGGGCGATATGACGAGCAAGACCAAGACCGCCGCGCTCGCAGGATTTTTGGGCGTTTCCATCGCGTTCACAGGCATCGCCAGCGCATTTGGGCAGGCAGGTCCATCATCGTCCCCAATCAAAACGATCGGCACCCCCAGCGCGCCTGCCAAACCCGAAATCGTCCCGTCCCTGTTCGTAATGAACTCCCGCGGTGCATCACTGCAGGGAGATAACTTGGTTCTGACTGGCGTCACGCCGAGCTCGATTATCTTCGCCGATCGCCCGATACGAGCTGCCGGTCACCAGGCCACCGCCGACGTGATTGCAGAATGGGGCGCAGGAGAGGACAGCTTCGCCAAGAACCCGCCCAATGCGACAGTGTCCGTTTTAGCGAAGGACGGCTCAGTGAAGGATGCAGTCGTGGTGCTGAAGAGCCCGAAGCTCGAGGGTGACAAGCTGACGTTCACCGTGCAGACGCTGGAAGGTGATCTCGCCGGCGCCGACGGAGCGGCAGCGATCTTCATCGATATTATCGGGCGACCGCTGACGCCGCTATCGTTTGCCGGAGTTGCTCGCCGTTCAGCATTCCGCGGCGCAATGTACGCGGGCGCTGTAGGGGCTGCCGCATATGGGGCGGCAGCTTATGCCGCCCCATATTATCGTTCCTATCCGCCCCCTCCGGCCTGCGGCTACTACCCTTACCCGCCTTGCTATTGAAGACGCACCTCCGAGAACAGACCCTCTTGCCTTCGGAGCTCGGCGCCCTTTGCCGCGGGCGCTCAATCCTGACAGCCGCTCGGCTTCCCCGAATGCTCCTCCAGAATTCCGTCGGTAAAACTTGGCGGCTTCAACTCATAAGGACCGGCTCATGTGGCGTTTGTCACGTATCGCTCTCCTCGCCACCACGACCGGCGCCGTTAGCGCATCGGCATCTGCTGCCGACCTCCCAAGTCGACTGGAGCCGCTCGCACCGGTCGCCTATGCGCCTGCGTTTTCATGGACAGGCTTCTACGTTGGTGGAGAGCTGGGGTGGATACAAACGAACCCCCAATACACGACCGGCGCACATTTGTTTGGGGCTCCATTCCTGCTCACATCCGGCTCGCGTAAGGATGGCCTGACATATGGAATTCTCACTGGCTATAACTACCAAGCGGGTCAGTTTGTGTTGGGCGTGGAAGGCGATTTTCAGGGATGGACGGTCGGCGTAATACGCTACACCGCCATCACCGGCGATTTCCTCACGGCGCATAGCAAATGGGGCGGCTCGATACGCGGCCGGCTCGGCTACGCTGCCGACCGCGCCCTGCTCTATGTGACGGGTGGAGCGGCGTTCGCATCCATCGAGACCTCGATTCCTTTTACCGGCATTTCGGTCGGCGGCGACGGCACGCGGGTGGGCTGGACGGCCGGCGCCGGAGTGGACTACGCCATCACAAACAACTGGTTCACAGGCCTCGAGTATCGCTACTCACAGTATCAATCCAGATCCTTGGTGTATCCGATACCGGTTCTCAATCTTGGCATCATTGGGCTTAAGCAAGAGCTGAGCAACAACCAGGTCACGGTTCGCCTTGGCTATAAGTTCTGAATCGCCTTCGACCCTTGGCTGAGCCCACATCGAGTAATTGCAGCAACGCGGGATTTCGTCATGCTCAAATGTCTGTTCACGCTGTTGCTCGTGGGGCTCGCCGCAGTGGTCGTATCACCTTCGGTTGCCCAGCAGCCGGCTCCCGGAGTTAGCGTGGGTACCCTCACGTGCAAAATGGCGCCTTCCATCGGCTTGATCTTTGGATCACGCCAGCGGATGGCATGCCGCTTCGCACCCAATGGCCCTTATCCGCAAGAAGCATATCTCGGCGTAATGGGCACTATCGGTATCGATATCGGGATCACGGCAGGCGGGGCGATGGCTTGGGGCGTCTTTGCCCCCACGGCAGGTCCACGACGCGGAGCGCTATCCGGCACTTATGTGGGCGCGAGTGGCGCCGTTGGCGTAGGCGTCGGGGTCGGCGCCAATCTGCTGTTCGGCGGAACGGGGCGTTCGATCGCCTTGCAGCCGCTCTCCCTCGAGGGCTCGGTCGGGATCAATTTGTCGCTTGGAGTTTCAAGCCTCACGCTTTCCTTAGCGCAATGAATTACAGACAAGGAGCATCCCTCAGTGTTCATCACGAGCCCGCAGCCATTTCAACGATGGCGCGGTTCGGAGCCAGTCATCAGAGGACGTATCGATGAGAATGACAGTCAGATTAATCATCATCCGTGGGGCTCTCCTGTGCCTGGCCATTTCGTCGGCTGGCAACGCGTCCGCGCAGACCGACGTGGGAAAGGCCCTTTTGGAAAAGCTGACCGCCAGGGTGGCAAAGCTTGAGAGCGCCTGCGCAAGCGAAATCAAGAAATACTGCAAATCGGTGACGCCTGGTGAAGGGCGCATGATTTATTGCATGCAAGCCCATGAAGACAAGATCAGCCCCAAATGCGCATTTGAACTCGGGGAAGCCGCGACAAGTGTGCAAACAACGGCAGACGTTCTGAAAGACGCTGTGATTGCGTGCAAAGCCGAGATAACCGGAACGTGTGGAAAAATAGTGCCCGGCCAAGGTCGAATTGCCGCTTGTCTGCTGTCTAATAAATCGACAGCCTCTGCGGGTTGCGTGGAAGCCATTCAGAGGGTCGAGACCATGTCGTCTCAATAGCACTTCGTCGATCAAAGCCTTATTGACCTGCCAGGTCGCTATCCCCATCAGCCTGACGGTCTCCCGAAGATCGCTGGCCCAAACAGCGCAGAAGGACTTCCGTGTCCGACAACGAACCGGAAGAAACGACCCGAGCTTTTTTTTGCTCTCGCACCGGACCGTTCGGGCTGTTCAGAATTCCAATGGCGCGAGACGAAACCGACTGTTTGACGATTAGACAAGTCAGTATTGGTTTGCTCGGAAGGGAAAACCGTGCCTACCCGGCACACGATCAATACACCTTTCCAAGAACCAGATTCTTAAGGCGCGCCAAGGCCCCGTAACACTCCGCCAATTCCAAAAGCTTCCGTCTTTGCGGTCCATCCTGCATGCTTGCGGCGTCTTGAATCAGGATTTGCGAGAGTTCGTCGCACTCCTCCACAGTCAGATGTTGATCTTCGATCGAGGGTCTGACGTTTATCGATGTGTTCACGCTGGCTACCCTTCTGGCGGTGCTCGCGATCAGGCCATCGAGGGGAAGCTTGCGCTACAACATGGGATAAACTTCGTTCATCTTTCTCGGTGGCGGTTCCCCGTGGAGCTACGTGCATGAGTTCTGAATGCTCGTTGCCGTGACAATGCCAGCTTTGCATATCCTGCGACGACCTATCCGGCCGATTGCCGCACCGCTCGGCGCGCTCACCGGCGCCCGGATGACGATGGACCGGCAGACCTGCGCTGCGCATCGGCTTCCGTCTGGCCGCTGGTGTCGCGCCGGTGTTCCGCTATCCGCTTGATGATGCCGCTCCGGATCAGCCGCCACTGCCAAATTGTGTGATGTTCGGCGCCGGCGGATTGGGATATCGCCTTGTCGTTGCCTTGTAGTCTTCGACAGTTTTGAGCGCCGGCCCCGACACCCAGCCAAACATCGCAGCCACAATGAGGTCCTCGTGAGGATCCATCTCAATGTTGAAAATCTTCGGGTAACCGGCCATTGGAGCACCGGCGGAGAACATTCCCGGCTGCCGCTGCGGGCCGATACCGGTGGGGTGAACGTCGGTAAAGTAAATGCGCCACTGCTTCCAGCGCGTGGCGACGAGCTCTCCTCCGATAAAGCTCAACATGCTTTCGCGACGACCCGTGGCCGCAGCGCCGATCAGGAGATCGAACTGATCGATGCCGTCAATCGCTCGGTCCGCTGGCATCGTGCCTCCCACGATATGTGAGAACGTCGGCAGGAAGTCCATGATGGAGAACATGGCGTATGTAGTCGTTCCCGGCCTGACCCTGCCAGGCCAGCGGATGATCGCCGCTGTCCGTATCGCTCCTTCGGTCACTTCGCCCAATTCACCGCGGAACGGCCCGGAACTGCCCATGTCGGGCGTCCCCTGATTGCCGTGTTCGCGCGCGGTTTGTCCTTGCGGGCCATTGTCGGAAGCAAAGACGACAATCGTGTTGTCCTCGAGTCCAAGTTCCTTGAGCGTGTCGAGAATCTCGCCGACGTGATAATCGCCTTCCATCAGCTTGTCGCCATAGTTACCAATCCGCGATTTGCCCTTGAATTGCTGAGAAGGCAGGTTCGGAAAGTGCCCCATGGAAAAGGGAAGGTAGAGGAAGAAGGGCATCGCGGCGGCTTTTTGACGCCGCATGAAATCGACTGATTTGTCCACCAGCTCATTGTCGATGTTGGCGCGCACCTCTTCGGTGAATGGCTTGACGGTCTGCAAGGACCCCTTAGCCTTCCCCTCGACGATATGGGGCCCTGCTCTCAGCAACGCATCATAAGGCTCGTCGATCGAATGCGTGAGAGCGATCGTTGCGGGGTATGTTGCTGCATCCCAGCTAATGTCAGGCGGAATACCGTAGAACTCGTCGAATCCGTGCGCCGTCGGCAGGCTTTGGGGGGCGCTTCCGAGATGCCATTTCCCAAAGATCGCGGTGGCATAACCCACGTTCTTGAACAATTCCCCCATCGTGAAGGCGTTTGCAGGAAGTGTATAGGGGCTGCCTTCAATGGCGATCAGCGAAAGCCCACTGCGAATCGAGTACTGGCCCGTCATAAGTGCCGCACGGGAGGGCGTGCAGGCCGGTTCGACCAAAAACTGCGTGAGACGGAGTCCCTCTTGGGCAAGCGCATCGAGGCGCGGCGTCGGAGCTCCGCGCAGCTGGCCTCCGCCGTACGATCCGAGGTCGCCGTAGCCGACATTGTCAGCCAGGATAAAGACGACGTTGGGCTTGTTGCGCTGCTGCGCAAACGCGGTCGTCGACCCCATTACGGCTAGTAGCGCCACACAGGACGTAAAGCGCAATCCAGCAGAGATCTTCATGGGAGCACCTTTCTGAGCCCGGACAATTGATCCTGTTTCCGCGTGAGAACTGAGCAGTGCACTAGGACCAGCGGTGCCGAAAGGCACCCGGGGCGATCAGTGCCATATCGTCTGTTGCGGTATACTCAAAACGCCGTGCTATCGCGCGAACCGGCTTCACCCAGCAGTACATCGGCTTGAAAGCGATTCGCCACGGCCGATGCCCTCGAATGCGTCCGCCGAACATGCTGCCCGCAAGCAGCGTTGATGCGAAAGTTGTTCGGCTGCTTGCGTACATCTGAAACCTCTCGCACTACGACGACACGACCTTACGAACGTTCGTTTGCGCGTCTATGCGATTTCGGCACGCGCCGGTCCATGCTCCGAACAAGTAAGCCCGGAGCTACGAGCGTCTGCTTGCCACAAAGTCTAATCAAGCAAGCACGCTCTTATCCGCCGGGAGGCGGATGAGCCGCTTAGAAATTCTTCCGGCCCCCGTTCATGCTTCAGATCCTATCGCGCCGGCATATCGCCCATCCTGGAAACGCATCCTGTGCAGGGCACACCCGCCGCCCTCAACCTCCGCATACTTCCCAGGAGCGCACTGGGTGATTGAACTTCTAGGCTTGGGCTGGTCCAAGTACCACACTCGCCCGCACTAAGCTGGGTCATGCGGATTCCGCTGGTTCTTTGCATCACGTTTATCTCCATACGATTTGGGCGGAGACACGACAGGACATCGACGCCGATTTGCGACCACAGCAAGCAATTCGATGACGTGAGTTCGGTGCGCGCACGCTTCCGGCGGGTTTCCGTGTAGCGACTATGTCCTACCGTTGCTCTAATTCGCGGCGAATGTACCTGTCTCTCACTAACAAGCGAGTAAAACTGCCCCGTGATGGCTTTTCAGCAGCGGCCGATGTCGAGACTGCCGCCGATCTCAACGCGCTGTCGACGGTGCGCTATACTCGTCAACCCGAACTCAAAGAAGTCTACTTGTCCCATTGGTTCATTTGCAGGCACGTTTGCAAGCTGACGTAACTGGGAGTGCCCCCGATCGACTCCTGGGGAATGCATTCCGCTTTGCTCGAGGCCGGGAACGTCGACCATCGCTGGGCTAATTGCTTTCGCGCTCCCTGTTCATCCCTGATGCACGCCCGGAGCGATTGGGTATCGGACAGTCCGGATGTCGCAGCCAAATCGAGCTTGCAGCTTCTTGCCATGTCAAACGCCGGCACACCGTCCGCTACCGCCACAACCAGTTGTGTGCTCAGAGCGATCATAGCCACTGAAAAAGGCATTTCGTATTCTCCTAGAAGTAGCGCTTTTTTGCCGAAGAGCTGCCCTCAACGAAGGCGCCAGCGGCAGTCTCGATCGCTAACAAAAGCTCATGTCAGTGCGCTTTTCTCTTGGTAGCAAGCGCCCCCTGCGAAGCGGGTCAGAACACTTCCGGACCGCTACGCCAGTTAGCCACGCTCTGCGTACGACGTCTATGCAACTTCGGCAGACGCAATGACACAGGCTGGATTGACGGCTGGGCTTCTCGGGCGGAAGGCGCCTCCTGAGGTTTTGCCAACTCAGGTAGGCACTATGCCGATTTTCGGCGAACGGCCGATTCTGCATAGCCCCTAGCTGCAGCACCGGCGAACATCCTCCCGGCGGACATTCACTCAAGCACTCGGCCCGCATGATTACGACTCTTGCTGATGGGGACAGCAAAATGACGCGTCTCGTGCTCGGATTGCTCCGACCTTATCGCGGCTGGCTCGCTATTGTTTTCGCAGCGATGCTGCTCGAGATTGCGGCTAGTCTGGCGGCGCCTTGGCCCCTAAAGCTCGTGCTCGACGACGCACTCGGAAAGCATAGATTGCCCGACTGGCTGGCATGGGCACATGACTATGGCTTCGGACGCCACACGCTCGGTGTGGCCATGTTCGCGGGCGCCGCGACGCTGGTCATCGCAATCATAAGCGCGCTCGCCACATACATCGACAATTACTACACCACCAGCATCGGACAATGGGTTGCGAACGATCTGCGGATCCGGATTTACGAACACCTGCATCGATTGTCGCTCCGCTTCTACGATACCGCCAAGACGGGCACGCTAATGTCAACCATTACAAGTGACGTCGCGACAATCCAGAGTTTCGCGTCTTCGTCAACGCTAAGCATCGTCGTTGATGTCATTACCATCATTTTCATGGTGGGATTGATGTTTTGGCTAGACTGGGACTTCACCCTGATCGCCCTTGCAGTGACGCCCTTCCTCCTGACGGCCGTGATGCATTTCAAGAAAGCTGTAAAGGAGGTCACGCGTATCGTCCGAATCAAGCAGAGCGAGCTTGTCGCAGTAGTTCAAGAGGGCCTCGGATCCGTGCGCGCTGTGAAGGCATTTGGACGACAGGACCTTGAGACCGCTCATCTTGAGGCTGCGAGTCACGCTAGCGTCGAGGCCGCTCTGAAGGCTCGGCAGGTAAAATCGCTGCTGTCGCCTATGGTCAGCATCGTAGTTGCGTTCTGCACTGCAATCGTACTGTGGAGAGGTACGGGCTTGATTGTCGCGGGGGTGATGACAACCGGCGCGCTTACTGTTTACCTCGCCTATCTCGCAAAGTTCTTCAAGCCTGTGAAAGATCTCGCCAGCATGACGAGCGCGATTGCACAGACAACTGTCGCGCTCGAGCGCATCCAGAAAATCCTCCTGGCCGACGCTGTCATTCGCGAACATCCCGAGGCAGTGGATCCAGGCCGCGTTAAGGGCGCCATTTCTTTCGAGAGTATCGCGTTCGGCTATAGCGACGAAGTTCAGGTACTTCGGGACGTTTCGTTCAACATCGAACCCGGCCAAGTCATCGGCATTGTCGGCCCTACCGGGTCTGGAAAATCTACCATTCTGAGCTTGCTCCCGCGCTTTTATGATCCCAGCGGTGGCCGCATTCTCGTCGATGGAAACGACGTGGCTACTTTCAAGTTGGCGGCGCTGCGGTCTCAGGTCGGATTCGTCCTGCAGGAGACGGTCCTGTTCCGCGGGACCATTCGCGAAAATATCGCCTACGGGCGTCCCGGAGCAACCGACGAAGAAATCATCGCGGCGGCGACAATTGCCAACGCCGACGAGTTCATCAGCCGTATGCCCCACGGTTACGATACCGTCGTCGGAGAACGAGGAGACACTCTTTCTGGCGGTCAGCGGCAACGGATCGGTATTGCCCGGGCTGTAATTCGGAACAGTCCGATCATGATCCTGGATGAACCGACCGCCGCGCTCGATACCGAATCCGAACGCCTCGTGATCGAGGGGCTACGACAATTGATGAAGGGCCGCACCGTCATCATGATTGCTCATCGCCTCAGCACGATAAGCCAGGCAGACAAAATCGTCGTTCTAAAGGATGGCGTGGTTGCCGAGGAGGGTTCTCACAGCGAACTTCTCGCGCGCAACGGCGTCTATGCCGAGCTGCACCGAATTCAATACGAACCGGCATCGGCATCAGCAAACGCGGCCTAGTTATCGAGCCGGCTAAAGTACGGAGCAACACCATGCCCCACAGACTTATCGTTCTTCCGGACGATACCATCTCGGCAATTCTGGATCCGATCAGCGCCGCCAGGCGCTCCTTAAATATCAGGATGTTTCTGTTCACCGAACCGACCCTATTGAAAGCGGTGATCGCAGCCAAGGAACGCGGTGTCAATGTCCGTGTCATGTTGAATCCCGCAAGGCGCAACGGGAAGAGTGAAAACGCGAAGGCTAGAAAGGCACTTTTGGCAGCGGGCGTCGAAGTGCGGGACAGCAGCGCGGCGTTCGCGTTAACGCATCAAAAATCAATGGTCATCGACGACAAGATCGGTTTTGTAGATTCCCTGAATTGGGAGCCTCGTGATCTCACGGAAACCAGAGACTATGCGGTCACGACGACCAAGAAGAGCGAAGTTCGGGAAATGGTACGGTGTTTCGACGCTGATTGGACCCGCAAACCATTCAAGCCAGATCCGAAGTCGCACCTAATTTGGTGTCCGAACAACGGGCGCGAGCGTATCGCGAATGTGATCGATAAAGCGAAAAAGACGCTCTGGCTGCAAAATGAACGTTATCAGGACACGGTGATTGTAGAAAGGCTGGTACGTGCTGTGAACCGCGGCGTTCGCGTCAAGATCATGGCTCGAGCTCCACATAAGCTAGGCGGCAAGAAGCTCGCCGAAGGGATCGGCGGCTTGCGCATCATGCACGACGTTGGAGCGAAGGTGCATCTGTTGCAGGGGCTTAAGCTTCACGGCAAGATTCTGATTGCGGATGGGAAAGAAGCAATTGTCGGATCAATCAATCTGAGCCCGGGAAGTTTCGACTCGCGACGCGAGCTGGCGATCGCGACCAAATCCAAGCCTGTGATCAAACGGTTGGTCCAGGTCTCGCGGCGCGACTGGAAACATTCGCATAGGCTCGATTTGTCCGATCTCGGAATTTTGGCCGATCTGAAAAAGCACGGCCAGGATGGGGCGGCGTTGGTTCTGGGGCACGGTGATGGCAGCAGCAAGAAATAGCTGGCCGCGCTTTTCCAAAGCAGTGCTCGGCGTGCGCTGACTCGGTCTAGCATGCCAAGCGGAACGTCAGGCTCGATACTGCCTTTAGACCATTAGACGTGCCGCCAGATATCAGGCAGCCCACACTTCGTCGGTGGCGCAGCGTCACCCGGTCGGCCTGCGCGCTTGCTCCGGGCGCAGTTATCACGATCAGCGACGCCGCAACTTGTGGCTCGGCCTTCGCGAGTCACTTTCAACGTTTCGGTGTAGCGTCACGGAGGTGCAAAAGCCGGAAATGGCCGGATTTGCATACTGCTTTCTACGCATCGGTCCACACTCGACGTGGCAAATCGGCCATCACTGCGGTGTATTGGACCATCTGTACTAAAAGCGGCCCCCTGCTCGTCGAGATCGGGCCATTCGGCAAGCCCGCGATCAGCAATGGCTTACATCTTCCAGTCACGACGATCTTCGAATTTTAGGGATGCTAAAATGCAAGCAATTCAATTTGCGGTTAGCCTGGCCATGCTGATGACGATGATCGGGCCAAGCTATGCCGCAGGCCAGCAATTTTTATGCAAAGGTCAAATCGTTCAACAGATGCTGGATCCGGCCATTCAACCAAAACCAGTCGACCTGAACGTCACGCTGGATGGCAGGGACGGGATGTCGCTGATCATGGCAAATAATAAACTCCCTCTCCGTGTTACCAGTAATAACAAGATCCAGCTCAAGTTTGTGACAAAGGAATTCGTTGGAGAAGACTTCCATTATACGGGCGACCTGTTTCTCATCTACAACTCAGGGCCTCTCGCTCGGCTTAGTTGCACACCCTCCTGATTCCCAATGAATTCTTCCCGTGAGACGTTTGAGGGATCTGGGCGCCGCGCACGCCAATTAGTCCAGATGCTAACGCCGGCCGCCCATGAGGCGCAGCATCATCATGAACAGATTGATGAAGTTTAGATAAAGCGACAGTGCGCCGATCACCGCCTTGCGGCCTGTCGACGTTCTGTCATCGCCACCTTCGTACATCTCCTTGATCCGTTGGGTATCGTACGCTGTGAGACCTGCGAACACGCCGACACCGATGACGGAGATCATCCAATCCAGCCCGCTAGATCTCAGAAACAAATTCACCAGGCTGGCAACAATGATGCCGATCAAGCCCATGAAAAGAAAGGTGCCGGCACCCGACAAGTTGCGCCGGGTCGTGTAACCCCACATGCTAAGCGCACCAAAGGCGGCGGCCGAGACAAAGAACACCCGTGTGATCGAAGACTCCGTGTAGATGTGAAAGATGGTCGACAGGGAGATTCCGACAAGCGCCGCATAGAGGAAAAACAATCCTCTCGCGGTTTCCACCGACATCGTGTTGATTCGTGCACTGATGAAGAACACCAGCGCCAGGGGAGCCAGCATCAGCACCCACATCAGCGGACTTTGAAGTAATTCCGGACCGCTGAACTGATAGGTCAGCAGCGCCATGACGCCCGTTAAAGCAACCCCGGCAGCCATATAGTTGTAGACCCGTAACATGAAAGCGCGGAGGCCGACGTCAATCGCTGTAGCGTTCGGAGAAAGGGGGGCAGCGGGTGCATTTCCGTCGTAATTCGACATAGGTCGCGTCCTTGTTGATCCTCGCGCGAGAAATTCGGCGGCTGCTTATGACGGAGTCTTCGTAAATCTCGCGCTAGACCGGAGCACTTCGTCCTGAATGCGTGCAATCATGCCGCGGCCTGTTGACTGATCAAATTAGCGCGGGGGGCTGCGCGTTACTATGCGAGTTCGGCAAACCAAACGATTGCGCGCGCAAAGGCGACCGCCGTTAGAAGCCAATTTTGCATTCGGAATAGTTGCTGAACGGGGCACAGGCGGTTCAAAATCCGCGTAAAGATGACGCGACTGAATAGGCCTCGCGCGCCCTTTGTCTGATCGTTAGCTGTTGGAGCGAACCTTCAGGGGCGCACCACCTTGTAATTGGTAAGGCTTCTAGATTGGTGGCAACTCGGCTGGGCATGGGCAAACGGCAGCCTGAGTATTCCCGGCAATAACCTGTACAGTGGGCACACCGTATTGGGAAACTGATCGACAGCGCACCGCCTGCGGCCCGACGGCTCTTCCAAATCCATCGGTAGAGCCTTTGACGAACTTACGACACTAGCTTCAAGGGACGGCTTACCTTTTCCTGCCAAGAGTCTGGTGTTTTGCGAAGGGTTGCAATTGGTGATTCGTCAAACATCTGCCGATAAGCTACAGCGAACCGCCCCAATTCACAAAACCCGTGCGCGGTCGCCACTTGGGTAACGGTCTTTGCATCAGGAGCGGCTTGCCGCAAGGCATGGCGGACGAGATGCATTCTCCGCAACGTCAGATATCGAATGGGTCCCATCCCGAGATGCTCCTCGCATGCGGCGCGAAGCGTTCGCTCTGCCACCCCAATGGCTGCGCAAACTTCGCTCAAATGCAACGGAGTATTTGGATTCGCTTCCAAATACTCTTCGAAACGTCCGAGGATGATTCCGTGGCGCAGCAAACCTGTTCCAATGTTGGAGGCCTCACAATCAGCTAAACAGTTTATCAGCGCGTGCAGCAGATGCTGCTCAATCGCGTGAGCCACTTCCGGCTGTGTGAAGAGGTCGGGCGCGCTCTTCGCCAACCCTCCGGCAATCGCATGAAGGTTCAGGAATCGGCTCATTAATCCAGAATTCGGCCGTATGAACCGCGCGCCCTTGTGCGGATTGAATTCGGATCCGACCAATGCCCTCCAGGTCGTAGCCAGCGCCTCTGGTCTTAGGGAGACCCCCCCAAACCTATAATCCCCGGAGGTTTTGACATGTTGCACGTCATAATCGTGGACACACATTTCCCCCAGCGATAATAGTCGTCCCCGGCTGTGCACCTCGGGCTGTTCGTTTGTCAGAAAAGTATAAACCTGACGGCCTGGGCTAATCGTACCCCTGTGCACGCGTGGCAAGCACTCCGCAAAGCGCTGCATCCACAGTTCATTCAATGTAACTTGAGTCAACTCAGCCCGAAAATCCCCTTTGGTCGTCGGGAAAATCTGTATCTCCGCGGAACGTACGCTCGTCGCGTATTGAGCCGGATCGTTGAATACAAGGACTTTGCTCCAGGGCATTTTGACCCCCACAAACGCCACACGCGAAGGCTGTAGAGCAGACGATATTCGTGAATGACCGGCAGAAAGTCTATGCAAATTCGGCAGAATCGGGAATTTGGAGCAAACCGCCGCAGTCGCATAGTCCATGTGACTCAACCGTGACATAAAGCATCAAATCGGAACGGAAATGTCCAGGAAAAGCGCCATCGGAATCAACGAAATTGACCGCGAGGCTATGATGCATCAGCAAGACCAATGCTTTAGCGCTGAGCAGTGCGACGAATTGGCGCAAGCCCTCTGTCAGGAAGCTGCAGGCATGCCATGCGGACATCGGAATGAGCGCCTGGAAGCTTACGGGACCCTTGGCCAGATGAAGCGAATGTTCCTCCGCGGCTCAAACTAGCTTACTCAGCATGAAAGGCGGCATAGCACCCGATGGATCGCATCGCTTCTTAAAGCCGGCGCCACCGCCTTTTCCCGCCGTTTTTGCATAGTCAACGTCCTTCCCAGCTTTAACTTGTCCGCACGTTTTGCGTGTAGGCAAAGATAGCTTGCTGAACTCACGCAAAAGCGAAGTCCTCTCTCGGCCGCTAATAAGATTTTTAATGCGGCATCAAATACTTCGCAGGGAGCACAAATTAGATCTCCGGACGTATTTAGCAATGGAAAGTGTTGAGCAGCCTATGGCCTGGAGTCGTGTTTTCAATTTTGACGATCCATTCCCTTTCCAGCAGTCTATCCGAGGGTCGGACAACAAGCTGCTGCTAACAAAAAAGGGGGACTTCCGCGCCGAACTGACCCAGGTGACATTCAATCGGCTAATGATGCAGCGCTTCGACGTTACGCTGCCGCAAGTCTACACGAGCCAGATCACCTCTGGTCGAAGGGTTATCGCCTTTCTTACCGGCGAGCAGCCGACGTTTCTCCATCGCGGCAGAGATCTTTCGCTCAACGAAATCGTTGTCTGCAATTACGACGTAGTGCATCACAGAACCGAAGGGGACTGCCGCTTTGGAGCGATGTCACTGGCCCCTGGCGATTTCGAGGCCGCGTGCAGGGCTATCGCGGGTGATGAGTTTTCTGGAGTGGAGTTGGAATATTTGGTCCGGCCAAGTTCGGTCCTTATGCGGCAATTGCAACAACAGCACGAATTAATTGGCAAGATGGCCATCGCGACACCAAACCTTCTCGAACTCCCAGAGGTGGCCCGGGCCTTAGAGCACAACATAACGTACACTATGATCAAGTGCCTCACTGAGGGCTTAACGTCGAAAGTAGAAGGCGCCAACCATCGTCACGGGCGGATAGTTGCGCGGTTCGAGGAATTCCTCGAAGCAAATCCCGTGCAGCCGTTGTATTTAGCTGATATCTGCACCGCGATCGGCGTGGCCGAGCGAACACTTCGAGTGGCCTGCGAAGAACATCTGGGGATGGGACCCATCCGCTATTTGACTCTGCGAAGATTGCATCTGGTCCGTCGCGCGCTGCTCAGGGCTGATCCTTCATGCTCGACAGTCACAAAGATTGCCACCGATCATGGCTTCTGGGAACTGGGGCGATTTGCGGCGGCTTACCGAACGATGTTCGGAGAACCGCCCTCGATCACGTTGCGTCGGTTCGCGGCGGACAACTATGGCTTTGATCATCTGACCTCCCCAGCGACCGTGTCCTTTAGCGACTGACGTCAGCTTGGGCGTCGCGCTGCTCCGCGGCGGAATCGGATAAGCTCATTCGAATCCGACGATAAGTGCGAACGAGACCTTCTCACCAGTCCTTGAATGTGGGTTCGGCGCACCCCCCGCAAACCCAGGGAAAACTCCAGTCGGCTGTCAGTCTCGCGCTTGCGGGAATGTATCGGCTCCAAACCGACGGTTTGATTGGTGAGATCGATCGCCAAACTACGTCGAACGTTCCTGCAGAATTTATCTTACCAACCATGGCAGGCTTGGACAGATGGTGATTGGTGTTCATCACAACCTCGAAGCCGCTGGGCGCTTTCACTCGCTGACCGTACATCGCTTGACGGACGGCGTTCACTTCAACAGTGCCGGCTTGGCTGACCGCCTGGGCCCACATTCGAAAACCGACGAAAGTGGCTTCCATCGGATCATTTGTCATGCTGTCACGCTGCCCGTTGAAGTCGGTCCACATTTTGACAAACGCGTCGTTTTCTGGCGACTTGATAGACTGAAAATAGTTCCATGCCGCCATTTGACCAGCCAGCCTGTCAGCGCCGATTTGATGCAATTCGCGGTCTCCGATCGAGAGCGCCATAACAGGGAGGGTCGTAGCGCTGACCTGTTGAGCGATCAGCTCACGGTAAAAAGAGGTGTTGGCGTCTCCATTAATGGTCGAGATGACAGCCGTCCGTTTCCCTTTCGAACCGAACGCCTTGATCCTTCCGACAATCTCGCGCCACTCTGATTGCCCAAAGGGCGTGTAGATCGTCGTGATATCCTCGGGAGCTACGCCTTCGCTGTACAGATAGGCGCTCAGGATCTTGTTGGTGGTGTGCGGATAGACATAGTCGGTGCCGAGCAATACCCATCTGCGAACTTGGCCGCCCTCCTTGCTCATTAAATACCGAACCGCCGGAATTGCCTGCTGGCTCGGCGCGGCGCCACTGTAGAAGATGTTACGCGAACTCTCCTCGCCCTCATACTGAACGGGATAGAAGAGCAGGCCATTCAACTGTTCGAAAACGGGTGTTGCCGCTTTTCGGGACACGGAGGTCCAGCAGCCGAATACGACGGCGACCTTGTCCACCGTGAGCATCTCGCGAGCTTTTTCGGCGAAAGCTTCCCAATTCGAAGCAGGGTCTACGACTACTGGCTCCAATTTTTTCCCCAGCAAGCCCCCCTTTTTGTTCTGGTCCGCAATCATCATCAGAACCGTATCCTTGAGAACGGACTCGCTGATCGCCATGGTTCCGGACAACGAATGCAGAATGCCCACCTTGATGGTCTCTTCGGAAGCATGACCCAGCGGACCAGAAAGAGCGAGCATCGCCCACAGCAGGCCGCGCCAGATCGAAGCGAATTTCATGCGGACGCTCCATCGAGCCCGTAGATGCGCGTTTCAGTGGACATCCCCTTCGCCATGACCGCATCGAGGGCCCTAAATCTAAATTGATCGCGAACGCGCGAGTAGACGGCTTCGCTCACTAGGATTGTCGTACCGACCTGCTTGTTGAGTCCTTCGAGCCGAGCAGCAAGGTTCACTGTGTTGCCGAGAGCTGTGTAGTTCATTCGCTCAGTTGATCCGACATTTCCAACGACGGCCTCTCCAACATGAATACCGAACCGCGTGATGAATGGCTTCCACCCTTCCGCCGCGAACTCAGCGTTGAGTCGCTCCCCGGCAGCTCTGGCTGCCAGTGCCGCACGGCAGGCACGAGCGACATGATCAGGTTGCGCAGCGGGCGCGTTCCAGAATACCATCACCGCGTCACCGATAAACTTGTCGATTGTACCACCTTCGGCGAGGAAGGCTTGGCTTAGGGCCGAGAAGTAGCGCGAGGTCTGTTGCATCAACAAGTCGGGGTCGACCGATTCCGCGATCGTCGTGAAGCCCTGAACGTCCGTAAAGATCAACGTGATCTCCTGTTTGATCCCTCCGAGCCTAGTGGAGATGGAGTTGTCCAGCACGCCGCGCACTATCTCTTTTGGAACGAAATGCGCAAACGACCATATCGCACGCTGCGCCAAATTCACGGTACTGCCTAGATCGTGTATCTCTGCAATGTAGGATGTTACTGGCACTGGATCAGGCTGAGCCAGATTCTGAAGTTTTCCGGCCTGCGCAGCAATAGCGTTTAAGGAACGCGCCATGCGATTGCCGAAAATCCAGACCATCGGGATGAATGCCGCGCCAACGACGATCGCCAAGATCAAGCCCGTGAACTGTACCTTCCTGACATTCTGGACAAAATCATCCTGCGCCGCCACCAGCAATATGCTGGCGCTGTAGCCATCGCTCAAGGTGAAACTCGTCAATCTAAAAAGATAACCGTGCCCCCGGTTATCTTCGACCGAACCTTCGTCCACGCCGAGATTGCGTGACATCCGCAGCACAGAGGCAACGAGTTCATCTTTGATTTCGCCGATGTTGGGTAGCTGCGATCGCGCGGGATCGATCATCGCATTATCGAGTAATTCCACAAAGTCAGGATGGGCGATCAGGGAGCCAGCTTGGTCGAAGATCGTTGCGGTGCCATGTGGTCCTGGGCGCTGGGCCTGGACGAAAGCGCTGAAGCTATCGAGCTTAAGATCGGCCGCGAGTACCCCGGTGACCTTGCCCTGCAAGGGCGCAGCCACAGTCATCACTGGTGCGCCAAGATTGAAGGAAAGATACGGCTCGGTGACAAAGGTCCGGCCGATCTTCATGGTCTGGGTGTACCAAGGCCGCGTCCGAGCATCGTAGCCGTATTTCCAGAAATCGATTTCGTCGACTTCGCTGCCCTGCCGATCTTGGAACACCCGGCGCATCGGCAGCTCGCCTGCCGCCGTGGGCCGTACGAGATTAATCACGATGTCAGCATTGGCCGGTGCTCGCAGCTTTGCGCGCTGGTCCTCAGTGAGATCGCTGGTGCGCCGCACTTGTAACCAGGCGCCATTCGCAAAGCCGACGTAGATGCTGTCCATCTGCGGCATTTCGTGCAGTGCGGCCTTGAACAGGGGGATCGCCCTGCCCGTTTCGGATCGGTCATCCGAATCCGCTACGCTCGAACTAGTAGCAAGCACGTTCACAATTGAAGAGATGGAGCTCAACTCACTATGCAAGCGGCCCAAAGCCTTGGCGCTTGCTGCGTCCATATAGGCTGAAGCCGCTTCGTGCGTTGCCAAGCGCAGAGATCGAACCTGAATCGCAATCAATAAACCTGCAAGCGCGACCACAAAAGACGCCACAGCAAGCGTTATCGACGTTCGGAACGTGAACATACAGGCGCACCGCTACTTTGAAACTAGATTAGGGGAGCCTGCCTCTCGCCACTATGCTAGTTCGGCAACAACGTTTGCTTCATCTGAAAACTTTCGGTTTCGCGCGTCCGGGCATCTCGTCCGACCTAAGACGACGCCCGTGATGGCCGACGAGACGAGTGCACGAGCAGGATAAGAGTGCGCTTGATGTGATTGTGGCCGGTGCTGTCGCTCCCTCAGCATGCGGAGAGAGCTAGTTCCTCACAAAGCGAAGCCCTTTTTGCAGCGCAGTAGCCGAAGTAGCATAGCCAGGCCCGCACCTGTTGGTACCCTCTTCAGGTGGCAATCTCGCGCCACGTGCGATCACTAGGAGCAAGCCATGATGAATCTAAGGGTTCTGGGCGCGACCGTGATTGTGGCATCAGCCCTGTCCGGCTCTGCTGCATCGGCACAATCGGCCCTCTCTAATCCAGACATGTGCCAAGCTGAATTCGCAAGCTGCACGGGACTTGGGACTGGGGCGACCCCTACCACCGGCTATCGATATCGACAATCAACGCGGCGCGCCAATAGCCAGCCCGTCGCTGCGGCAGCAGGTGCTACGGTTGGCGGATGGGGCAACTCTTACGCCAATGCCGGCGAGATGGGCTGGCACGGCAACTGGAACACCTATGCCACTCGTAATGGCATCGTTTGCCGCCCCGGCACCTATTTCAAGGGGCCTGACGGCCTTCGACATGTCTGTCAATAGGTCATTGCCCAATTGACCTCAGGCGGCCGGTATCCGCCGCGCCGTGTCGTCGACAAGATGGCGCCGCCCGGCGCCTCAGTTTCTGACGAAGTATAGCGGCGTTCTAATCGTCAGCTGATAGGCAGGCTTTGGTGTCCATGCAATCTGGGCTGTGATGCCAAACAGGCGATTATCGTTATCGTCCATCCAGACGAGGTCGAACCGTACAATTGGCTGAGTAAAGGATGGCACTGTCGCCAGGTTCAGCAGTTGCGCTCCGCCGAACTATTGAACGCCCGGGCGGCCCGTGAATTTCCAGTTGTTGGGCCGAATCCGGCCCCGATCTCGTGATGGTGGTCTGCAGTGTAATCGTTGGTATCGATCCGCTATTCTGCTGATAAAGGTCAGCTTGGAAACCCACGTTCCAGCTAGAGATCGCAAGGGACGACCAGTCAGACGTACCACTTTGCAAAGCGCTCGCCGTGAAACCGCCATACAATGAAACGGCGTCGCTAATATCGACCGTCAGCGGAATGTCAAGTGCGATGCTTTGGGTCGATGGCGACGATGGTGCCGGAAAGCTCGCAAGTCGCGATGAACTCGACAGATCCGAGCGGATTCGAAGCGCCGCGCTGGCGGTTGACAGCGAAGGACCGCTGAAGCCGATCGAAAGTGTATTGGCGGGCGCCGTGGCGTAGTTCGTTCTCTAGTCCAAATAAACATTAGGCCACGAAGTCGGTCCGGATCCACCATTGCTGTCGCTAGGATCCTGAGCCAAGCCAGGACGGGACCGGAGACACATACCAAAGCCGGCACTAGCATCAGGCAACAGTACGATCGAACCACATCGGCAAAACCCAGCTCTTGCGCCGTCCCTTTGGCTCGAGCTCGGAAAATGAACATTGTCATCCCAGCCGGCCGCTTTGATAGCTGCGGCAGTATGGCGCGAACGTAATAGCTTGTCCAATGTGGCTCTAATTCCGGCCCATCACTGCCGTTGATGCAACCCAACTGAATGCCGGTTGATAGGGACGGACCGAAAGCTTGCGGGATTGGGCAAACTGGCGCTCCTGACCCTTAAAACAGAAGTCGGGTAGCCCGTTTTTACCTCTGTACACCAAGGTCGCCGACGGTCTATGGGCGAAGCTTACATCTTGGTGTTCGTCGCAGTTTCGATGGCGACCAGCAGGGACGCAGGTTGCAGCGGCTTGGTAAGGAAAGCCGCGCACCCAGCGGCTTCGCAGCGTTCGCGAGCGCTGGCCTCGTTGTGAGCCGTGATGACGATGGTCGGAATCCAGATCCCTGAGCGAGTGAGTTGGTGCTGAAGCTCAAGGCCGCTCATTTCGGGCATCTGCAGGTCGACAATCAGGCACACTGGTACTCCGAGCGGCAGGCTGGTCAGAAAGTCCCGAGCGGAGGTGTATGTCCTAACCTTGAGCGCGCGAGCCCTTAACAAGCGCTCGAGAGCCCTCAGCACGAAAGGGTCGTCATCCACAATCGCGATGCAGCCCGAGTTGTCTCCCATGGCGACACTATCGGCGTCAGGGTTGTGGGCTGTCGAGTTGGCCCTTGGACCAACATCACTTTGGTACCACTCGGCACTAGATCCGCGCTTTTTCCGTCAGCCTTACGAGGTCCGCTACCGAGCGTACCCCGAGTTTCATCATCACCCGCCCGCGGTGCACCTTGATCGTCTTCTCCGCAGTACCGAGGTCCCCCGCGATCTGCTTGTTGAGGCGGCCGGCGACTACCTGGGTCAGAACCTCGCGCTCCCGCGGTGTCAGCATCGCGAGCCGTACCTTGATCTCGTCGATCTCAACGATAGCGGCACGGGTCGCCGCATCCTGTTTCTCGGCTCGTGCGATCGCAGTCAACAATTCTGTTTCCTTAACCGGCTTGGTCAGGAAGTCGATCGCACCCGCACGCATCGCGCGGACGCTGGTCGGTATGTCGCCCTTGCCAGTTAGGAAGATGATTGGCCTTTGCGAACCTGCTGC
This sequence comes from Bradyrhizobium sp. WSM4874, assembly GCF_055811835.1. Lineage (NCBI taxonomy): Bacteria > Pseudomonadati > Pseudomonadota > Alphaproteobacteria > Hyphomicrobiales > Nitrobacteraceae > Bradyrhizobium > Bradyrhizobium sp. WSM4874. The sequence goes on along the minus strand of NZ_JBVVPR010000001.1, from coordinate 102,536 downwards.
AGTCAAGGTCTGCTGCAACTCTAGCCCATTTAATCCCGGCATAGACACATCGAGGATCGCACAGCCGGGTACCGACCCATCGTGTTCGGCCAGAAACATCGGCGCAGACGTGAATGCCTTGAGGCTGAAGTTTCGCGCCCGTAACAGCCGCGACAACGCATTCAGCACCCTCGTGTCATCATCAACAAGAAAAATCGTGAACGCCGGATCTTTCATTCAAGCCTCCGCAAGGACTTCTTGCGTTGGGAGCAATATGGTGGCGACGACGCCACCAGTACTGTCATTGGCCACGACAATCTTTCCTCCATGCGCTTCAATGATGCTGGAGCAGATCGTCAATCCAAGTCCAAGGCCATGGTTCTTTGTGGTGAAGAACGGCTCGAACAATCGGCCTGCCTGGGCAACCTCAATCCCTGGTCCCCGATCTCTGACAAAAACCTCAATGCATCCCTGCGTTGCCCGGCTGGATACCGTGATCATCCGCGTCCCCTCGGTTGAAGCCATCGCGTCCATTGCGTTCACGAGAAGGTTTAAGAGAACCTGCTGCAATTGGATGGCATCGCCTAAGAGATGAGGCAAAGCGGCCGCAAGATCCATGTTGACCACAATGCGGCGATCGATCATTTCGCTCCGAAGCAACGCGACCGTCTGATCGATCAATGCGTTCATACTGACAGATTCCAGTTCCGCCTGGCCCTTCTTCAGCAGGCTTCGCAGCCGATAAATGACTTCGCCCGCCCGGTTAACATCTTGCACAATATCCTGCAGCGCGTCTCCAACCTCCGCGACGTTGGGGGGATCGTCAGCCAGCAGATAGAGCGCCGCCTGCGCGTTCGATAAGATCGCCGTGAGTGGCTGGTTGACTTCGTGCGCGATCGCGCCGGAGAGCTCACCCAGAACGGAAACCCTCATCAAGTGCGTGACTTCCTGTCGTTGCAACTCCGCTTCGGCCTCGACGGCCTTCTGTTCGGTGACATCAACGAAGATTCCGCTAAATCGGTTCGGAGCTCCATGATCGTCTGGGCGCACACGCGTCCGGATGCTGATCCACCGGACCCGCCCTTCTGATATAACACGAACTCGCGTTACGGCAGGTTCCCCGGGATTCCTAATTTGGCGGATCGCGGCGAGTGCGACATCGCGGTCGTTAGGGTGTACGACCTCCAAAAACGCATCGCGAGTAAGCGGCAGGTCACCCACGAGTCCGAACATTGCTCGGCAATGCTCAGTCGTCCACATTTCGTTGGTACTTCCATCAAACTGCCATAGGCCCACATTTACCGAAGCCGCGGTGAAGCTCATTCGCTCCTCGCTTTCCTTGAGCGAGATTTCAGCTTGATGGCGCCGGCGTCGTTGGAACAGCAATGCGACGACGAAGGATGCCTGCAATCCGACAATCAAGATCGTGCTCAGTACGAGGTAGCGATGCTCACTCCAGAGAGTCGGCTCCTTGAAGAGCACAATGCTGCCGAGCGGAAGGTCACTTTCTTTGAGGCCCCACTTCTTCATAGCCCGCGCGTCAGTACGGAAGGCGGGCTTGGGATTGGATTTTGGAGGTACCTTTGTCACCTCGGTACCCGAAAGTATATCAAGCGCCATGTCAGCGGCAGTTATGCCCAGAGATTCGAATGTGTCTGTGTACCCTCCAACGATCCCGCCGCCGATATAGGTATCGAAGATCCCGTAGACCGGAGCGGCGGAAGCTTTCGCCACAGCGGCAGCCACATCTCTTGGGATGAAGCGTTTGCCTTCGCGATCTGCGAAAAAGGTAAGAATCATGACAATGCTGTCTCTTGGCAGCTGCGAAACATCGCGGAGCAATTCCGCGTATGTGAGGTTGGACCAGTAGAGCACCTCAGGCCCGGCATTTTGGCTTTCGATCGCCGTGCGTGCGATTTCACGCCAGCGGAGATCAACGGTATCGGTCCCGCTAATCACCACTAAGCGACGTGCCTGGGGCTGAAGCCTTTCTGCAAGCTCAAGTGTCTTTCCGGGGTAGGAGTTATTGATCACGCCGGTGATGTCCGGCGGCAGCTGCAGCGCTTCGTAAGTCGACCGGGTGACATCCGAGAATACGACGGGAACCGCCGGGCCGACCACGTCGCGATACTTCAGGATGAAAGGTATCGCCGAGACGCCGATCACGAACAGGAGGTCAAAATGTACGCCGTCGTATTTTTCGCGAAGGAAATTGGCCATTCGTGAGGCGTGGGCCTCATCCGGACGTCGGGCCAAATCCAAATATTCGGCGTCGATTTCGATCCGCTCGGCAGAACGTTCCAGAAAGCGCTTCCGGACCGCATCCGAAACCATTGCAGTAGCCGGGAACGTATAATTGTATGAGTGAAGAACTAAGACCCGCCGCGATGCATCTTCAGCCTGAGATTGCGCGATGAAAATCCAAGGCGCGAAAAAAATCAGCAAAAATACGCCGCGCCAAAAGCGCGCGTACCTAGCAGCCGGCCAACCACCCCGATCGCAGGCTTTCACGGAGCTCGTCCATTCGAAACTTGGGCGAGAATAGAGCATTCATTCGGGAACTGTCGAGTCGTGAACTCGGCTTGGGGCCGTGGCGGGACAAAGCCGCATTGGATAGAGCCCAGCGCCCCATATCCTTCGGCTCTGCCAATGTGGGACCTTGGTCCAATTCAGCGGTGCGGTTTGGCCGAATATCTTCCTCACGTAGATACCTTCGCTGCGGCGGCGGCACACCCGCACTCCACAGCGGGCGCGAAGACAACTCTTGATCCATCAATTCACGTTCCGGGCGACCAAACGCTTCATCTCGCAAGATGGCGACAGCAATGCGCCAAATTCACTATTTCAAGTTGTTTTTGACCGGCCGGCAGACCGGCAGCTTGGTCGGCCAGTGCGTCGGCGACTTTGTCGCACTCGTCCGCTGTCAGCTTGATCGGCTGCTCTGGCTCCGTGCCCATAACCCTCCCCGACCCCCTCAAACCTTGAAGCAAAAGGGTGGCCAACCAGATCGCTTGATTTGGAGCCCGCGGCCGAGCCGCTAACCCGAACCGTCCGATAAGAAACACGCGCCACACTCAACACGTGTGCCGAAAACTGCGGAGGAGAAGATGGATCGGAGTGCGACCCTCAGTTTTGAAGATCCACTTTGTTACCAGGCCGCGATCACGACTGCGAATTTCGAGGTGCTACCCACGTCCGGCAGTTCCTTCAAAGGGGAACTGACCAAGGTTCGCCTAGGCGAGCTATTGCTCCAACGCTTCTTCCACAATTTGCCCACGATCAACTCCGGGTTCATCAAGCCCGGACGCAGCGTACTTACATTCCTGACGTCATCGTCCCCAGCTAGTATGCGGCACTGCGGGATGGACGTTTCGTCTGGGACCATTATCGTCAATGACAGTGACGAGATACACCAGCAGACCGAGGCCGAGTTTCGTCTAGGATCGATATCTCTTGAGATGCCCAGACTTGATGCTGCTTGCCAAGTCATAGCCGGTTGCGATTTGTTTTCGAGCTCTTCGCAAAGGCAGCTTGTTCGGCCAGATGCTGCTATGATGTCGCGGCTGCTGAACCTGCATGAGATAGTGGGCCAAATCGCTGCGAACGCGCCCGAGATTCTTATCGTCAACGAGGCGGCGCGCTCTTTGGAGAACCAGTTCATCCATCTATTGGTCAGGTGTCTCACCGAGAGCGCCTCTAGTCGATCCATTAACTGCGGCCTGCGTCAGGCTCGGATAATCGCAAAATTCCATGAATATCTCGAAGCTAACCCAAACGTGCCGCTTTATTTAGGAGACATATGCGGAGCGATCGGAGCTGCGGAGCGCAGCCTTCGCGCCGCCTGCGAAATACATCTCGGTATGGGTCCTATCCGCTACCTCGCGCTGAGGAGAATGCACCTTGTTCGCCGTGCACTCTTGCAAGCCGGTTCTTCCACGACAACGGTGACAAGAATTGCCATGGAGCACGGATTCTGGGAGCTGGGGCGCTTCTCGGTGAATTACCGCGCGATGTTTGGGGAAACACCTTCGGCTACGTTGTTCCGAGCCACCGCGCGACCGAGCCTACGGATGGCCGATGTGGCGTGAGCGCTCCCAGCAGAATTCATCTGGTAAGTGCAACGTCCTTGAAGGAGGCGACTAGCGCCATCTCCAGCTTTCCCCTCCTGCCGCGATGTTGATCCCCGGCCTGTTCTGACGCGCAGTCGGGCATCAGCAACGTTGCGGTGACGGATTCGTTTTGGCTTCCGACATCTTCAAGATCCCGGTTTACTGTCCGATGGTTAGTCATGTAATTGGTCAGCTTCGAGCCAGACCGGAATATTCTCCGACGGGATTGACGCTCTTGGCTGGTGCGGGAGGATAGTCCCTGCCGTAACGATCAATCCGCCGTTCAACTTGGCTCGTGCAAACTCCTTGGCTTCTGATTCGGTTTCAAACGTCTTGGTTAAGCGGGGATGTCGCCGTCTCGAGACCGTGCCATCCGGCGGAACTTCGAAAGTGACGTACCAAGTGTGTTTCATTCCGTCATAACGCCAAGGGGCTGTCAGTAGCCTATCTCCTCGCTGAAGAAAAAAGCGGCCACCCTGCGCTGAGTTCTTCGCATTTCGACCCGCAGCAGATAATTTTCTATCGACGCATGACTTCCATCAGACACGCTTCACACCGGGCGGCCTCCACGTCCCTTCGCCAGCTGGCAGGATCGACGGCGGCATAGGGTTTGGCCAGTACAGGCGCATCACGAGATAGATCCTGTCATCGGGCGCAGGGAGCCAATTCGCCTCCTTGTCCGCGCCGGGACTGTCCTTTTGAATGTACAGCGTCAGGGAGCCGTCCGCGTCCTTTTTCATTGTCGACATCATTGGAGAGTTGATGAGGTACCGATTGAGCCGGTTCTTGACCAGTAGCTGGCTCTTGCCATCGTACATCGTAACTGACCAGAACGCATTTACTGGCGGCAGCTGGCCCGACGCGAAGGTGATTGTGTAGTTGTGCTTGCTGCTGTCGAGCGGCTCACCACTCGCGTCCACTCGGGTATAGGGATACATGGCTTCGACAGCATCATTGCCGTATAGACCGCCCTTGGCAGCGCCCGCTCGCATGACCCAATCGCCGTTGTAGAAGGTCTCGTCGCCAAAGAACGAACCAACATTCCAGCCGTCGATGTTTTTGTTTCCGGCGGATAGCCATGAGTCTACCTTCTCCTCACCCCGCTTCATCCCCAGAAGGATTTCGGCTTTGTGTTCGACCGATAGATCTTTGAACGCGAAAGTCTTGCCGGGCCCGATGCCGATCTTTGCAAGTTTCGCACGGATCGATTTGTCTCTCGCTGTCTCGGGGACAAATTGCAGCGCCGCGTCGAGATATTGGAAAAAGTTACCTTTGATGCCAGCCGTGGTGGCAGGAAGAAAGTCGATCGGGGGCGCGGCGGGCGGCGCGGGTTGTCTACGGTATGCAGAAAGCGGCTGCGCCTTGTACCCGGACTGAACCTTCTCGACGTTCGACATATCGCCAGGATTGAAGAGCTGAGTACGGAAAATCGCGAGCGCGAACGGGGTCGTTGATTGAAAGACCTGCTTGACCCCGCTGGGCGTTTCACCCTTCCAGCCCGGAGCAACCAGCAGATAGTCACCCGCCGCGCTCCCAGTGGCTCGTGTGCCGATGTAGCCAAAATTGTAGGTATTGCCGTCGATGAACTGGACCGAGTAGTAACGGTCCTTTTCAGTCATCGGGACCGAGACAACGATTGCTTCAGCGCGGAGATCCAGCCAGAGCAACGAGTAAGGAGTGTCGCTGTTCGGGGTAATGACAGCGGTGTCCTCCGGGGTAGCGACGCGATGCTGGTTGTTGATTTCGTTGAAAGGCGCCTTGAACTGCCCCGAATTCCTATCAACCGCGAATTCCTGCATCACCGCATAGTTCATCACGAGCGGCAAGCCGAAGATGAAACCTTCTTCGGCGATGTCCTTCGCCTCAAAAATACTCGGCCATTCCGGTCTGTTTTGGGCATGCACGTCAGTGGATACCAACGTAGCGGACGCGAGCCCCGCGATTGCAGCAGAGCGGAGCAACTCCCGTTTTGTAAGCATCTAACAACTTCCTTCCGTCTCTCGCCTCGTCAATGACGTTCGGACAGGAAGCACAATAACCAGGGTTTTGGAGTGCTGACTATGCGAAATCGGCGAGCTCAGGCTCGCTTCTGGTGGCGCGAATGACCCTGGAGTGTGAACTCGAGATTCGCGCGATGCCCGGAGAATATCTCAACAACTGGTTTTTGACTGGTTCAGCGCTCTCATCAGTCGTCCGGGCCCGGCGAAGGTCAAGATGAAGGCGCGCGAGCGCTTCCGCGCGGCGTCCGCCAACCAAAAGACGGGATCATTATCGAGGGGGCCGCCGCCTCTGGATCATGACCTCGGTAGCCTAAGCCGAGGCAACCGCGTCGCCGAACGCGCCTTTCGCCCGTTCGTCTTCTCATCTGCCACACCATTTTCCAAGGTGCCTCTCGCAATTCATCCGCCCTCGCCAGGCGTAGGTCCTTCTTTGCAGCATCGTAGGCCGGCAACATCGCTTCCATCCACAGCAGCATGCCTGCATTTAACTAAACGACAGCAGCCTTCCACGATTGTACACCTCCGGCTGACGTTCCGTAGGAAAGGTAATTACCTTGCGGCCGGAGTTGATTGCTCCTTTGTGGACGCGCGGCAACTCCTCGCTAAAGCGCCGCATCCACAATTTGTTCATCACCATTTGAGTCAATTCGGCGCGGAATTGTCCTCTTTCGTGGGAAACCTTTTCCAGTCTCCAGCCCGGATCGCGGCTGGTAGAGGTGCGGATCTTCGAAGGCGAAGACTTTGCTCCAAGGCACTTTCATCTCCGCTAGATAATGCTTCGCACTCGCCCCCAGAGTGAATGGGATGCGTTCACCCTTCGAGCAGTGTTGAAATGACTACTCAAATTCGGCCGTGGGAAAAATCCTAGCAACCGCAGATTGGCTCGCCGCGGCCGCGAATTCGATACCAGGAATTACGTTTGGCCGTTTTCGCATAGTCGCGATTACCGAGAGGCATTATCGAACAAGAGGCCTGGCAAGAGACAATAACAAGCTCGAATATACACCCCGCTCATTGACGGTGACTGCGTTGAGCAACTTTGGAAAAGGGGAGCCTCCGGTGATCAAATTTGCCAAAGTGCCCTTGGTTCTGGCGATCCTGACCTTCGCACTCGCATGTGCCTGCGAGACTGCTGCCGCTTCGGTGCGCGTCGCGGGCCAGGTCCAGGCCGGCGGTGGACCGTTCGTAAGCTCGACCATCACCCTGTGGGGTGCGAGTGCGGGCGAACCCAAGCAGTTGGCTCAGGCAAGATCGGACAGTGACGGCCGATTTGAGCTTCGAACTGACGAAACACCCGGCAAGGACGTAGTCCTGTATGTGATTGCTAAAGGTGGCGCAGGTACTAAAACCGGCAGCGGCGACAATCCGGCGACCACTCTGTTGAGTGTGCTGGGCAACAATCCTCCCGCGCAGGTCGTCATCAACGAGATGACTACCGTCGCGTCGGCGTTTACTGCCGCCCAATTTATCAAGGGCGACTCCATTTCTGGCAATCCACTCGGTTTACGCATCGCCGCTGGAAATGCTCCAAACTTGGTTGATCCGACCACCGGGGCATGGGGCAAGGTGCTCCTTGATCCGCTCAACAGCACGCAAACCACCACACTTGCAAGCCTAAACACTCTAGGCTCGCTGATTGCGGCGTTTGCGACCGCAGGTAATGATGATTGGCGAGCCCGCTTCCTCAAGGCCGCCACCACCAGCAGCGGCGTGACGCCGAAGACCACGCTCGAAGCGATGGTAAGCATCGCCCGCAAGCCCTGGGCAGACCCAAAGACACTTTACGCGTTGTTCGATGAAGCCTACCCGCAACCCAAGGACGGCGCCCGACGCAAGGCGCCGTTCGTGCCGTACTTGGCTTACGTCCCCGATGACTTCGCTCTCTCGCTTTGCTTCGCAGGCGGCGGGGTTTACTCGGCCGGTCGTCTGATGTTCGACCCCGAGGGCAATCTTTGGAGTGGACAAAATTGGATGGCCGGTTCGCAGTCTGGCGTCAATCAAAGTACCGGCGGCGGTGTGGCCAAACTCTCGCCCGCCGGAACCGCGCTCTCGCCACCAATCACGGGCTTCACCGGGATGGGTATTGATGGAGTCGGCTGGGGCACCGCTGTGACGCAGGATAGGGTTTGGACCACGAGTTTTAACGGAAAGATTTTCGTGATGGATCTCGACGGTCGCCCCAGCGCCATGGAGAGCGACTTTCCTTTCAAGGAGAAATTTCTTGGCCTCATGGGCATCGGCGTCTCGGCAGGCGGTGATGTCTGGATTGCAGATGGCTCCGACAATCAGTTGCTGCACTTTCCTGGTGGGCGGGTGAAGGACGGCCGGATCGTCAAAGTCGCCGGTCTGAAGTCTCCCTTCGACATCGTCGTCGATGGCCAAAATCGGGTTTGGGTCAGCAACTCTCAGTCGGACACCGTCGTCCGGTTTGACGCCGGTGATCCCTCTAAAACGGAAACATTCCGCGCCGGGATTGGTGTTCGTGCTCTCGCGCTCGACAGTAAGGGGAACGCTTGGGTGGCCAGCAATATGTCGCTCGACTTCCCCCCGCCGGTCATTCCCGACGGCGCGTCTATCATGGAGCAATTCAAGATCGCCGCGGGACACATGCTCAAGGTCCTCGAGACCAACCCCAAGATGGTCACCGGCGTCGTCAACATGATCCGTCCCGACGGCTCCCAGCCTGCTCCGATGGGCTTCACCGGCAACAAAGCAGTCAGTGTGCCGTGGGGTTTGAATATTGACGGTAACGACGACGTCTGGATCGGCAATTTCTGGGGCCGTGGTGTCGTGTTGATGGCGGGTGACAACACCACGAGTCATCCGGCGGGTATGAAGACTGGCGATGCCATCCACGTTTTCAGAGGCGGCAGCATCCAAATGCTGACCGATGTATCGATTGATGCGGCCGGCAACGTTTGGGCGGCTAATAACTGGAATGATCTCAACGGAGCCGCCGCGCCTGACCCTCTTCGTCCCACTTCGACATGGGGTGGAGGTTCGGGCATCACGGTCATTTACGGAGTAGCGGGCCCGGTAAAGCCGCCGCGCATGGGCAAGGTCCAAAGGTACTGAACGAGATGAATTGAAAGATCCATTTTTGTGGGTGCCCCGGAAAATGTGGTGCCCACTTCTGGATCAGGGATGGAAAGATCACCCGCGCCTGGCGACTACACCCACACCGGAAGGATTTAGGCAAGCGCCCTCGCGGAACGCGCCTTGGCTCGCCCTCTCGTCTTTTCGTCCGGTAACCTCGTCGCCAACGCGGCCTTTCGCATTTCGACTGCCTTCGCCAAGCGGGGGTCCTTCTTTGCAGCTTCGTAGGCCGGCAACACCGCTTCCATCCACATCAGCATGCCTTCGGCCTTGAACACGACGCGGTCGGCGGCGCTGTAGACGGTCTGGGTAATGGCAGCGACCTCGCGCGACATTTTGTCTGCGCCGCTCACGCGATGATCCAGAAGCGCGGATGCATATGCACCTTCCCCGAAATTCTCAAAGAAACTCGTGACCGACCGACGCTCGTCATGAGGGCCAATCCGGTTCGGCAGCCCGACAACAGTAAGCAGATCCGGCCATCCCGGTTTGCGACCTGCCAGGGCATCAAGCGCGTGATTGAGGGAGGAAGGGGTAATCGCCTTATCCAGGTGGGCCGGTACGCGATTGTCGTTACGTTGTTTAGCGGCGAGAGCGCGCACAAGGTACTTGTTGCGATCCTGCGGAAACGCCCAGGTCGATACTGCGCCTAACTGTTGTTTCGAGTACCGCGCAACTCTTTCGAGGATCTCGATCGCGATAGGCGGAACGCTCAGCTTGATTTCGCGCTTGTTTTTCACCTCGTCCGGTTTCCAGGTATAGACGCGCCAACCGACACGTTCCGGGGCGGGATCAGGAACCCAGCGATCGGAGCGCAAGGCGAGCATATTCACCAGCGCGGAGCTCCGTTGAGGGATCATCCATGAAACCTGCAGAGCCCCCAGCACTGCGTCGTTGTTATTGCCTCCCAAAGGCCTGACGGCCTCCAGAAGGGCAATGAGCATCCCGATCTGCGCCGGGGTGAGATAGCGCCCTGAGCGATCCTCCATCTCGTACTCGTGGGATAACGCCTCCCACCAGGTCGCAGTCGGTTCGAGACCGGTGAAGCGACGCTTTTGCTTGAGTCCCCAGCGTAGAACCCGCTTGGCAAGATCAGCATATTTTGCGGCAGCTGAAGGACCTGAACCACTGGCCTCAATCAGGTCGCGAACCTCTTCAAGATCCTCAAGCCGAAGCTCCTTGACGAAACGCTTCTTGAGGTCAGCGTTCTCCGGCCGATCCCGCAATCGCGTCTCAATCTCGGTGATTGACGAAGGTGCAAGTCGCAGCTTGGGTGCTTCATTGCGACCACCATTTTTCGAGCTTTTCGTACGTTGCGCATACTGAGTGATCAGCATCTCGAACGTCCACAGTTCGCCCTTCAAAGCTTCAGCGCGATCTACTGCGACAGCGACGGACTTCTCGTCTCCACCCATAAGCCTTGTTTCAATGACTGCATCCGGATCGCGCCCATTCTTGATCGCGAAAATCGTTTCAGTAGCGATCTTCTTTACCTGGGCGAAGGTGAAATCTCCTGCCGCCCCAAGCCGCCGCTTTACAACTGAGGATTTTTGGCCGGGGACGCGCGTGCGAGCCTGCACATAGTATGCAACCTCTCCGCCCCTGACACGGATGCTTAGACCCCTTGGATTATCGATGGCGAACTGACATTCGGCGCTCACGTCGCGCTTGGCACTAGCCTCGCTCAGCAACTCCTTGGTCAACGCGTAGCGCCTGTTCGCCATCTTCCTAGCCTTTTGGGGATACACGGGGCTACAACGATATGGAGGTCCAAGGCCCATTCCACAAGCGGTCGCTTTGGCTGTCCGTTTAACCTCCTATACCGTCAACAAATTTTGCCATTCTTGGTTCGTCGAGAGATATCCTGTTTACAGACACGCGGTTTTGTAAACCGAAGGTCGGGGGTTCAATCCCCTCAGCCGGCACCATTCGCCGCCGGAATCGACAACTTAGCGGGCCCTACCCAGGGTAGTCGAAACTTTCGGTTATTTGTCGATGCACCAGCTTCAACGACGGGGCAGCCGTGGTGCATTACAATTGTCCTCACCGTGAAGCTTGGGTCCAGAAGTCGTATACGTCAAACGTTGTCGCGCATTTGCTTTTGTCCAATGCGATGGCCGATCACGCCAAAGACTATCGCCAGGAAGAGCATCACGGGGAACTTGCTCCAACCTGGTCCGTCGAAAACAAATTTGTTCACGACGAGTGCAAGCATCACGCCGTGGCCAGCAAAGATCAGGCCCTTCCACCGAATCGTCCAGTCGCGGCTCATTACCGGTCCCCTTTTGAGAGTTGGACATCAGTGCCATACGGCCATCGCGCCATCTGTGAGCAACCGCACGCAAGAACTTCGTTGCAATGAGCCCACTTCAACTGCAACGCCCCGCAAATCAGGCGCGGTATACGATTGTTTGAATCACGATGGTCCTGTCAGTCACAAACAGGAACATCTAAAATGACCAAGCCCATCACCTTTGCGCTCGTGGCAGACCCGTGCTCGTCCTTCAGCCATTTCATCGTTAGCAGCGGCCCAAGGGTCTCTCGAACGTCCTTAGGGGCTAACGACGCCTAGAATCGATTTCCGACGCAATCACGTCAGAGCTTTCCGAGCGACCGTCACACTCAACTCGAGCAGCGGGTGCTTCTCGTTCCTGACTGTAATAAGGACCTGCGTCCCCTTTGCCGACGCGACGTCTCTAACAATGGAGGTCGCCATCGCGATCGCCTCTTTTTCGGCGGCTTCTGGGCCGGGCAAATCCATCCCATCCTCGTCGACCGCAGCAAAGAAGTCGTCCTTGATGTCGAAGTAAAACTTCATGGCTCACAGCGACGGATTGAGATGCAGGTAAAGCACATCGAAGTCTGCTATTTCGCGCAGCCTGGCTTCATCAAGGATCGATATTCGTCCCCGCTCCAAGTCCAACACGCGCTGAGCACGCAGCTGCTGAACGACGCGATTCATGTGAACCACACTCGTGCCAACGGCGTCGGAGAGGAGTGCCTGCGAGGCCGGAAAATCGAAGGACAGGCCGTCCGCTCGGCCGATCGCTTTCAATCTGGTGTACAGCTCAAGCACGAGGTGCGCCACGCGGCTTGTCGCTTCGCGTTGACCGACGTTGCAAATCCACTCCCGGAAGATCGCGGCGTCAGTCAGTGTATCGCGCCAAAGCGCTTGAGCCACGTTGGGCCGCTTTCTTATCAGCGAACGCACCGCCGCATGCGGAATGAAGCCGAGAACGCTATCGCCAAGGGTGCTGACGTCATGGTCCATCACATGGAGAAAGAGACCCTGCAGATCGGGAATGTCGCCGGGTTGGTGAAAGGCCATGATTGGCGGTGGCCATTGCCGACGATCTTGGATCTCAGGATAAAGCCATCAACGACAAGGCAGCATGCCGAAGGTCGATCTCCGAGAGAAACGACCGGCTGACCGCCAGCCATCCGCTTCACCGTGATTGGCAGATCACGGATAGCGACCTCGTCCTCTTCATCAATTTCGGTGCTGACCCGCAACCGCTTCAAGAAAGGTTCGAAAATTTCCGCGTTATTAATCGTTAGCTCCGGTCGGCAAACGAGTTTTTGTGACGTTCGTTCCAATCCGGACCGCTAGCTATTGTCTCACGCGAAGCAGAGGGGCTGCCGCAAATTCCAACGCCTCTCGGCGGGAACCGAACGGGAACGGCGTTAATTCATCCCGCCGCGAAGCATTGGCGCAAAATTTGACGCGCAACTCTCACTTCGAGTGCTTCGGCGCGCTGCCTTGGTGGAAGTGCTCAGCGCCTGATATCTCCACCCAGGCATGTTTCGACTGCTCGAAAACCGAGCGGATGGGAGCCGGGTAGTTCGGAGCCGCGATCGCGCCGACTGCAACGCCGATCATCGCGGGCAGATTGTCCGCCTTCCAATAGACCGTCGAACCGCACTCGGGGCAAAAATAGCTGCGGACCTTGCCGCCGCTTGCGGCTGTCCGGACGTACTCCTTCGACGTTCCCGAGATCGCGACGCCCTCCGCCGGATAGAACGCACCGACTCCGAACGGCGCGCCGGTTCGACGCTGGCAGTCAATGCAGTGGCAGGCGACGACGAGGCCGGACGGTCCCGGAAGCGACAGTGTGAGCGCGCCGCAACGACATCTCGCGCCGATCATCGAAACTCCTTCCTCTCAGTTGGCTGACGGGTTCTGTCGCTCGGCTGGAGCGCAGGGCGATCCAGGACGGACCCTCACTCCTTCGCAACCTCGAACGCCAGCAGTGCGTTGCCGGCGACACCGCCCCATTGTCCGTAGCCGGAATTGGTGTAGAGCATGCCGCCAGCGATGATCGGCCCCGGGCCGTCGATCGCGCCGCCATGAGCAGGGGCGCCGTTCACCGTCGTATAGTCTCGCGCCGTGTCGTATTCCCACAACAGCTTTCCATCGGCTGTCGCGTAGGCGCGCAGGAACCCGCTGACGCCGCCGGAAAACACGACGCCGGGGATCAGGCTCACGGCAGCCGAGAGCGGCTGCATTGGAGGCGATCGCCACAGGCGACAGGAGATACTTCCATCGCAATTTTTCCACTGGCGAGGTCGAGGCCGAACAGACCGCCGCCTTGGGTGGAATCGAGCCGCCGCGTACCATCGCGCAGGAACCGCACGTCGGAGTTCGCGACATAGATGCGATCCTGGTCGGCGGCCGAGCCCCACTCGCTGCCGCCGAGCGCACCGCCCTTCCCGATCCGCGTCTGCCACAGGATTTTGCCGCCATCATCAGGATCGAGCGCGTGCACGACGCCGGACTTCTGCGCGATGGCGAGAACGCGCCTGCCGTCACGCAAGGTCACGAGGATCGGCGACTGGCCAAAATCGTGGTCAGGCCCGTGATCTTCCGGACAATTGGTCTTGTCCGCGCCGAAGCACGCGACGATGAAGGCGTCGCTCGGGGTCGCTTGCTGCTTCCAGAGCAGCTTACCGGTCGCAAGCTCGAAAGCGAGGACCGCATCGGCGGTTGCGGCCGGCGGATTCGAATAGGAATTGCTGGTCGCGACGTAGACGGCGTTGCGTTTCGGATCAATCGTCGGTGCCGACCACACCGCCGCGCCGGACGGGCCGAATAGCTGCGTGCCTCTTGCATTCTTGCCGGTCGGGTGCGGCACCTCGGGGATCGTGTAGGCCTGCCACACCGGCTTGCCGGTCACTGCCTCGAGCGCGACCACGCTGCCGCGGAAAGTACAGCATTCGTAACTGGCCTGCGAACCGGCGGCCTCCTCCAGCGAGGAGACCGGGACATAGAGCACGCCGGAATGCAGCGTCGGTGCTCCGGTGATGCGCGCTGCCGGATGCTCCTCGATCTTCGTCTTCCAGATCAGCGCGCCAGTCAGTGCGTTCACCGCATAGGCATTGGCGCGCAAGTCACCGAAGAAGATCGCGAACTGATCGGTGCCGGGAAGCGGCCCGAAGCTGATCGCCGCGCGCACCGCGGCATCGGTCGGCAGCGTCCACAGCGTGCAGCCGCTTCGCGCATCGAGCGCGCGCACCTTGCGGTCAGTGCCGCCGATGAACAGCAGACCGCCCACAATGGTCGGCGGCGCAAACGACACCGAGGCGCCGGGAAAGGCATAAGCCCATTTCAGCCGCAGGCGCGGCACCTCTTCCGCGGTCAGGCCGGCCATGTCGGCCGGCTGGAAGCGGCTGTTGCCAGCGTCGACACCCCACCCATTCCAGCGCGGACCATCGAGCGGTTGCGGAAAGAAGTTGACCTGCTGCGTGCAGCGTCCCTCCGCATCGACTGCATTGTCGCCCACCGCGGCCTTGCCGGTGACGAAGGCAGCAATCGCGCGCCGTTCCGAGTCGCTGCGGTCCTTCGCCATCGCCGCCATGCTGCCGGAAGTCAGCGTTCCCAGCACATGATCGAACGACATCGCCTGCATGGCACCGCGGCCTGGCACACGGCTCTGGCCATCACCGCCATCGTGACATTGCGCGCAGTGGCTTCCGTAGAGCGAAGCGCCGTCCTGCTGCGCCAGCGCGGGCGCGCAGCACCAGACCAGCATGGCGACCACGACAACACTCGGTCTCATGGCGTGCTCCGGCGTCGTCACCGCAATGCGAGACGGCATCATGCAACCCAAAGTATAGCGCGACGGCAATCACTGACGCAACGGACGTTCAGCCCGCGTCCGTCACGTCCCCGGGACAGTGAGGACACGATCGGGCAGTTCATCCATCGCCCACAGCCCGAGGCTCTTGTCGCGCCAGCCGCCATTGCCTTCTTCGCAACGCTCGTTGATCAGCGCGTGCGGTGCCGGCCAGTCGAACGGCGCCTTCTCCATGTTCAGCGCCCGCCAGTCGCCGTCCTCGCAATCGCGATTGCCGTCCCATTCGGGAAAGGTCGTGACCAACAGGAAATGCGCCCCGCTGGCGCGAAAGTTCGCGACGGCACGGGCGATATTGCCGAAACTCAAATGCACCAGGCAGTCCCGGCACAGAACGACATCCGCGCGCGGCAGTGCATCGCGCGTGATGTCGGCAACGAGAAATTGGCCTGACAACTCGCCGCCAGCCACCCGCTGGCGATTGGCCGCGATCAGCGACGGCACGATGTCGATGCCGGTATAGTCGAGATCCAGCTTGATGCGGCCGATCCAGCCCGCGTCGCCGCAGGGCGCATCGAGCAGCGAGTGCGCGCCGAGCCGTTGCAGCAGTGCAGGAAGCGCCTCGCGGATCGCGGCGGTCGCGGGATCCTCGGAGCCGAGGCCCGACACCGAACTGGCTGCGCCCCACAGGTTGGTCTGCTCGATCCGCTCGAACCGCGCGGCGAGATCGAGGCCCGCGAAATTATCGCGGTCGGCGACGAACCGCTCATGGGCGAGCACGGGTGAACGCTTGGAGATCATGGACGGGATGTGAATTCCGGCGCAGCCGCACTATACAGGCAAAGCGAGCGGTCCGAAACGGTCCGTAAGCGAACCTGCTTACGTCATCTGTCGCGTCTGGTCCCCATGCGCCCCACCACAGCCAAAGAGAAGGCCAGGATCGCCGCCGGCGCGGCGGCGGCCATCGTCATGACGGCCGTGCTGTTCGCATTCGCAATGGGATTTCTGCTGGCGCGATGAGTGCGTAGCGCGGCGGACGAAAGCCGCCGCGCTGACTCAGGCGGCGCGCACCGTGTGGAGGAATTTCCCGACTTGGTCCTTCAGCCGGTTGCTGTCGGTCGCCAGCATCTTGGCGGTGGAAAGCACCTGCGAGGAGGCCGAGCCGGTCTCGGCCGCACCGCGCTGCACGTCGGCGATGTTGGTGGAGACCTTCTGGGTGCCGTGGGCGGCCTGCTGCACGTTGCGCGAAATCTCCTGGGTCGCGGCGCCCTGCTCCTCGACGGCCGCGGCGATGGTCGAGGACACTTCCGACAGCCGCTCGATCGTCGCGGAGATGTCGCGGATCGCGTTGACGGATTCCTGGGTCGCGGTCTGGATGCCGGAAATCTGCTGGCTGATCTCGCCGGTCGCCTTGGCCGTCTGCTCGGCCAGCGTCTTCACCTCGGCGGCGACGACGGCAAAGCCGCGGCCGGCCTCGCCGGCACGTGCCGCCTCGATTGTGGCGTTGAGCGCCAGGAGGTTGGTCTGGCCGGCAATGGTGTTGATCAACTCGACGACATCGCCGATGCGCGTCGCCGCAACCGAGAGCTCGCTGACGCGCTCCGTTGTGGTGCGGGCCTGGATGACGGCCTCGCCCGCCATCCGCGCGGATTCCTGCACCTGCCGGCTGATCTCGTTAACCGAAGAGGACAGTTCTTCCGTGGCGGTCGCAACCGACTGCACGTTGACCGTGGCTTCGCCCGAGGCGACCGCGACGACGGAGGTCAGTTCCTGCGCACGTTGCGCGGTGGTGGCCAGCGTCGAGGACGACGCTTCGAGCTCGGTGGACGCCGAGCCCACCGTCTCGATGATCTCGCCGACCGCGCGCTCAAAGCCGTCGGCAAGGTTGACCATGTCGCGCTTGCGCTGATCGGCGGCCTGCTTCTCCACTTCGACCTGCGCAGCCTTGAGGCGCTCGACCTCGATCCCGTTGGTCTTGAAGATTTCGACCGTCCTGGCCATGTCGCCGATCTCGTCGCGCCGGTCCTTCTCGGGCACTTCGGTCTTGAGATCGTTGCGGGCAAGGCCCTCCATGGCGAGCTTGAGGCGGGCAATCGGCCGGGACATCGCGTTGAGGCCGATGAACAGCGCGATCGCGATACCCAGGATCAGGCCGCCGGCGCTGACGCCGATCACGGTCCAGGTTGCGGATCTGGCGTCGCGGTTGATGGCGTCCTTGCGCTTGGCAACCGCCTGTGCGGTCTCGCCCACGAACTGGGCAATGCGCCCCAGGGCCGCATCCATCACCGGGTCGCACTCCTTGTGCGCGCGTTCGGATGCCTTCGCGTTCTCTTCCGGGCTGCTTGCGAGCGAGCCTGCCTTCAGCACCGGATCGCAGCCGGCGAATACGGCTTTCAGCTGGTCGCCGATGCTCTTGATCTGGCTCGCGCGCGCGGGATCGTCCTGCTCGGCTGCGTCGAGGTATTGGCGGATTTCATCGCGGTTCTGGGTCGCGGCCTTGAGGCGGTTGGCGTTGCCCGCCTCCGTCGCCTCGGTGAAGACCGCATAGAGCGCGGCATGATAGGTCTCGGCGCGGCGCTGGGCTCGCGTCAAGTTGAGCGCTGAGGATTGCGCGGCGGAAAGCTCGGCGAAGCCGTCGACAGTCGCCGAGAGTTCGCGCGTGCCGAAGCCCGCGACGGCGACCATGGCAAAGCCCATCACGGCCACGATCAGCGCGACCTTCCACACGATCTTCAGATTGTTCAAAACGCTCATTGCAGCCGCCCAGTGATTTCCGCCGGCGCATATTCCCAGCACCGTGCATTGGAACCAGCTGACGTTAAGATTTGATGCCAAACATCCCGAGTAGTCTTACGGAAAACTAACTATTTAGGCTTTCGCCGTAAGCTTCGCGTAAGCTTCGGACTATTCGGGGAGCGAGCCTGGCGTGGAAAACCGGAACCGGTCGCCGGCGTCAGTCGTTGTCGGTCCATGCGGATCAGGGAAGAAAACCGAAACATATTTCTGCTGGCGACCGTTACGCTGTGCTGTAGCGCACTGGCTGGAGCAATTGCGCTGTTCGAACCGGCTCCGGCAAAGCAGCAGGCAGAAGCGTCGGCGATCGGCATGATCGCTCCGACGCCAGTTCGGGTGGTCGGGGCCCCGTTCGAGCCCAACCTCAATCCGCGGGAGCGCTAGCGCTCACACCGGCGAGACGTCGGCGCCCTCCTCGGGACGGCGTTTGGCGCGGGCCAACTCCTCAACGATCGCGATCACCTCCGCCCGTTTGTCGGGCGGCAGCGACAGGAACGCGCGGACGAGTCTCAGGCCCTCCGCTTCGGTCGAATGGTCTGCTTTGGCATCCATTCCCCACTGTCGGGCGGTCGGGAAAAATATGCAATCCCCCGCCCAACACCTTCTTGATTCGGCTGGCCAGCTTTGCTGGAATAGCCCCAACAGGGGTGCACCATGAAGTGGATCGCGGAACGCGACGCGCTGATTGCGCAGACAATGGCCTTCGTCCAATCGGTAACCGGCAAAAAGGATGACTTGCATCCACCGGAGATCCCGACGGCGGCAGTGGCCGTGTCGGTGCAGATCGTCCCCGCCAACACCGTCGTCGAGACCGAGCCACTTCAGGCCGCTCCGCCGCAGCCCTTACCTCTGCCTCCGCCGCGGATGGCGAGCCACGACGTCCGCACCGAGATGCAGGCCCGCATCGCCAATTTCCGCAAGCATCAGGAGCGGTTCGAGCGCGAGCGCGAGGAATATTGCGCGGCCACCCTGACCAAACTGCGCGCCGCCATCGGCGACGCCTCCCCCCCGTCCGCCGGCTGACAAGTAAAGCCGGGGCCTCCCGTCGCGGGCTACAGCCAGGACCACACCAGCCAGAGATTGGCCGCGCAGGCGCCGAAAAGGGCCAGCGTGAGGGGCAGCAGCATGTGCCCGCAAGAGGTTTTCAGGTCGGTCGTCATGGCCGAAAACATCCCCTGATTCCGCCAAACGAGTCCCGGGGATTCTTTTTTTCGGGATTCAGGACTCGTTAAGGACTCAGGACCCGGCGACCCCGTTCACGGCGGCGTGATCGACCTGCCGATCGGAACCCCTCCCCCGCAAAGTCGTTAACGCGCTTTCCGGGAGCGGGAAGAATGCCCTACGCCCTGTTCTGCAACGACGCCCAGATCAGCAAGGCCTATCCTGATGAGTCCGACGTCTGGAGGCTCGCGCAGCGAAGTGGCTTGGTGGTGGACGTAACTGCGGATGACAACCGTCCCGGGCCCCGCCGGGTGCTCGACAACGATTATGAGATCAAGCCGTGCCGGGCCGCACAGGGGGAGGACCCGGCCCGGAACAAAGACGAGGCCGATCGCCAGGCCAGGATGGAGCTTGAACTCAATTCCTGAGGACGGCTCGAAGCCACAGCTCAGAAAAATCTCAGGGCGTCGCGGTTGCCAGCGAGGCCTGCTCGCCAGCCATAGCCACGCAGGCCTTCCGGCGATGCAGCCCGCGGATCGCTCCGGTGACCTTCAGCACCTTGCCGGAAGAGCACGAGGCATCCTTGACGAAGGCCACCTCATAGGGTGCCAGCATCAGAGGCTCGGATTTGAGGATTGTTTGGGCAGCGCACGGCAAACCGACGAAGCACGAGAGCACCACTGCCGACACCAAGATACGCATGTCCGTCGTCCCACCAGCCCGGTAATTGTCATATAACGCGTTCCGGCGCGCGAGTTCCGTAAGCGGCAAAAATTATTTTTGCTTTACCCAAGCTCCATGACGCGCGTGAGAAAGCGCCCGCCAGAACGTTTGCTTGCAAATGACGCGCCAGATGGTTGACGCAATGCAAACAAAACTCGCCAACGAGGGCCGGGCAAACGAAAGGCCGGCGAGAGCCGGCCTTTGTCAGTTCGTGGTCATTGGTGGCGCGTCAGTAGCGCGAGGCTGCCGGACCGCCCCAGCCAAAGCGGTAGTTCACACCGACCTTGACGGTATGCTCGTCCTCCCGGCCGCGGACGCCGACAACGTCGACCGGACCGGAGGTGATCGTCGTGCTGCCGAAGTTGTAATACTGGTACTCGGCCTTGGCCGACCAGTTCGGCGCGAACATGTATTCGAGGCCAGCGCCGACAGTGTAGCCGTCTTTGCTGTTGCCGGTGGCGGTGAAGGTCTGCGGGACGCCGGCGATATTGACGCCAAGGCCGCCGTTGCGCCAGGCATAACCGCCCTTGGCGTAAAGCAGCGCCGGACCCCAGGTGTAGCCGATGCGACCGGTTACCGAGCCGAGCTGGTCGGTATTGGAGGTCACCTGCGTGCCGAGCGGGAACGTGGCACCGCTATTGTTGGTCGGCAGCCAGGAATACTGGGCCTCGACGCCCATGACCCAATTGGGCGCGAACTGGTAGTCGAAGCCGCCCTGGACACCGCCGAGGAAGCGCGCGTCGCTCGACTGGAAGCTGCTGTCGCCGGCAAAGGCGCCGCCGACATGGCCGCCGATGTAGAAGCCGGTCCAGTTGTAGATCACCTGCGGCGGCGTGTAGGCCGGCGCCTTGGTGTAGGTGCGCGCCTGCATGTCGGCTGCGGCAGCCGGCGCGGCCAGCGCAAGCAGGGCAACTGCACCCAGCAAAATCCTCTTCATGATCATCCCCGTTCTTTCAATTACGACACTCAGGAAACAACGTGGCGTGAATTGGGTTGCTTCGCGGCGATGCCGGAACGTTGATCGTTCGTGACTGTGACGGAGCGGCAACAACACGCCGTTTTGTTCCGTCCCGCAGGCTGGTGCCGACGGTTTTTTCCGTCGGCTGCAACCTGCCGTACCGATTAGTCGCAACGCAAAACCACCCCGTTCAAAGCTCGCCGAAATGTGATCCCGCAACTCCGGCGGGCTCTGTTCTATCACCCGGCGATGAAGGTGGGCTTTGCGCTACCGCGTCATCTTTTCAAGTTCCGGAAAGGGTACGTAAACCGCGCCCGCGCACAGCTCGCTGGCGCGATCGACGACGCGGTCCGCCCGGCCGTTGACGAAAATCACGGCGCGTTCTCTCATGGCCTTGTAGGTGCCGTCGGTCTCGCGTGGGGTGAAGTGCAGGCAGCTGACATAGAACTGCCGGCCGCCGACCTCGCGCTGCACCGGCTCGGCCATACTGGCGTCACGCACGCCGACGGGGTTGTTCAGGTAGGTGCGCATCAAGGCCAGCGTATCGCCGCGGAAATTATCCGGGAACGGTTGTGGGCCTCCGGCCTGGGTCCCCTCCATCAGAGCCGGACGATCACCGCCGCTGCCGAAACATCCCGTGAGCGCCAGCGGCAGTGCCAGCATCAACGCCAAGCTCACTGCGCGTTCCGCTAGTCGCCGCACCGCTCACGCTCTCCGCTCGATCAGTCTCGGAGACGTTCCAGCCCCAAGGTTGCAATGATGCATGTCTACAGGTGTTTTGCCCGACAAGTCAAACGGCTTCGTAAAATCCGCAGATGAGCCACCCGTCGAACCATTGATTTATCTAGCATCGGCTACTGTGCATGGGGTTGTTTTCGAGGTTTTGGTTGCGGCCGCCAAACCTGGGACGTTGCTCGCGGGCATCATCATGGTCGTACCGGCCCGCCGCCAGCACCTCGAGCTTTCGCGCAAGGCGTGACGAACGGGCCCGCCTGAATTCCTCACGCGGCGGCTGGGGCAATGCTAGGACGCCGCCGCGCAGGATCAGTGGTTAGCTGCGCTTGTCCATCGTCGCCGGCTTGGTCACGTCCGGCTGCGTCTTCAGCGACTTCTTCGCTGAGAGACGCTTGTGGTGGTGGCGATGCGTGCGCACGGTCTTGTGCTCGTCGGGTGTGACCGCGGCGTTGGCATTCATCGCCTTCGACTTCGCGTCCACCTTGGCATCCACCTTGGCGTCGGCCTTGACGTCCGAAGCCTTGACGTCCGAAGCCTTGGCACCAGCCTTGAGGCCGGCGTCGGGTTTCGCGGCGGTGGTCGACACCTTGGTCTGGCTCTGGTCCGCCTTGATCACCGGCGTGGTCGTCGTGGTCTTGCCGGTCTCGGCTGCGAAGGCCGGGGCTGCGATTACGGAAGCTGCGAGCAAGGCTGCGGAAATGGTCTTCAACATGGTTGGTCTCCTCTTGGAAGGATCTTGAGGCGGGCGCCCTCTCGCCAACCCTTTGATCGTAGGTTGGAGCCTAGGGGGCACGCACTGAACCCAATCTGAAGCCCGCAGCAGGCTTCCGTTCATCTGGATGACAAGTTTGTCATCCGGCCGCAGGACGAATAGGCCGGGATGCCGGGAATGTTTTTGCCTGATGGGTGTTCCGGTCTTTGGGCAATCGTGTAGGATCGCCACGTTCCATACCGGAGAACTTCGATGCGCAAACTCTCAACGCTTCTTGTGCCGGGACTTGTCGCCATGACATTGGCGGCCGGGCCGGCTCTGACCAGCGCCTATGCCGCAGGTGGCGACACCCCCTCCTCTCCGCCGGCGTCGGACACCTCGACCAAAAAGGGCAAGAAGAAGAGCTCCTCCATCAGCGATCCGAAATTCCTTGCTGCCTATCGCACCGCCTACACCACGATCTATGACAATCACGACTACACCGGCGCGATCGGCCAGCTGAAGTCGCTCAAGCGCGACGACGTCGCCGACGTCGCCAATCTGATCGGCTATTCCTATCGTAAGCTCGGCGACTACCAGTCGTCGAAGGTCTATTACGAGCTGGCGCTGAAGGACGATCCGAACCACGTCCGCACCTGGCAGTATTATGGCCTCTGGCAGCTCGAGCAGGGCAACCGCGAGCAGGCGCAGTATCACCTGAACAAGCTCGCCTCGCTCGCCGGCACTGACAGCTCCGAGTATCGCTCGCTCGCCGCCGCGCTCGACAAGCCGACCGGCGCGACCCTCGTCTATTAGCGCATCGCATTTTCGAATGAGGCGAACGGGCACAACCGCAGGGTTGTGCCCGTTCTGCGTTCTCGGCTAGCTTGCCCACCAGTCCTCCCCTCGCAAATCGGTGCGCAATGGACAAGTGGCTGCGATCCGCGATCGACTACATCGGCTCCTGGATCGAATTCCAGCACACCACAATCCAGCAGCCGGGCGTCATGGTCGCCTTCGTCCATCGCGGCGAGGTCGTTGCCGAGCATGCGTTCGGCCTCGCCAATCTCGACACCGGCGAGAAGCTCACCCCGCGCCACCGCTTCCGCGTCGCCTCGCACTCGAAGAGCTTCACCTCCGCCGGCGTCATGAAGCTTCGCGAGCAGCGCAAGCTCCGGCTCGACGATTCTATCGGCCAATATGTCGCCGGCCTGCATCCGCGCGTCGCCGAAACGACGATTGCGCAAGTGCTCTCGCACAGTGCGGGACTGACGCGGGACGGCGCCGATTCCGGCCAGTTCATCGACAGCCGTCCCTATCTCGACGCGAGCGAGCTGCTCGCGGAATTGAAGCTGCCGACCGCAATCGAGCCGGGCACACGCTTCAAATATTCCAATCACGGCTTTGGGCTGATCGGTCTCGTCATCGAGGCCGTGACGAAGGAGCCCTACCCGGTCTGGATCAAGCGCGAGATCATCGAACCCGCGGGCCTGCGCGAGACCGAGCCGGATGCACCGCTTCCCAAGGGCGCGTCGTTCGCGCGCGGCCACACCCGCAAGCTGCCGTACGGGGAGCGATGCGTGATCCCCGGCGACAATCCCGCGCAAGCGATGGCCTCCGCCGCCGGCTTCATCGCGACCGCCGCCGATACCGCCCGCTTCTACGCGCAGCTCGCGCCCAATGCGAAGAAGAGCGTGCTATCGGTCGCGAGCCGCCGCGAGATGACGCGAAACCATTGGCGCGTGCCGCAAAGCTTCGAGGCCTACTACGGCCTCGGCGTCAACGCCGGCAAAACCGACGGCTGGGATTGGTTCGGCCATGGCGGCGGCTTTCAAGGTTACATCTCCCGGACCTGCTCCATCCCCGCTTGCGAGCTCGCGATCAGTATCCTCAGCAACTCCATCGACGGCGCGGCGCCGTTCTGGATGGACGGCGCGATGCAGATCCTGCGCGTCTTCCAAGCCCGTGGTGCACCCGACCGCCGCGTGCGCGACTGGACCGGCCGCTGGTGGACGATCTGGGGCGCGAACGACCTCGTGCCGGTCGGCAACCGCGTGCTGGTCGCCAATCCCCAGTTCAACAACCCGTTCATGGATGCCGCCGAGATCGAGGTCACCGGCCGCGACACCGGCAAGCTCGCCTGGGCCGCCGGCTACTCCAGCCACGGCGAGCCGGTGCGCCGCGTCCGCGACAAGCGCGGGAGGATCAGCGACGTCTGGATCGCGGGCGCCAACGTCAAGCCTGCGGCCGTCGTGGCGCGCGAGATCGCGCGGAGATACAAGCCGCGCAAGCGACGGCCTACTCCCGAATGAGAGTCTCGACCTCGCTCCGAAGGGCTTGGCGCGAGCCGTCGCGCGAATAGAACATGTGGCCGCCGGGATAGACGACGAACTTGACTCGCTGTGTTGCGAAGGCCGGCAACTGGTCGAGCACGCGCTTGGAGCCGAAATAGGGCGTGGCGAGATCGAACAGGCCGTGCGCGACCAGCACGTTCAGCTTCGCATCCGTGGCGAGGATCTGGCGCAGCTCGGAGACCGACTGCGGCGGGTTGATGCCGCGGCCGAAATCCCAGTGACCCTCGACGGCGCCGTTCAACACCTCGTAGGAGCCATCGGGCCGCCAGTTGAGCTTGCGTGTCAGCAGCTCAACCGCGGCGCTCGTCAGCGGCGCTTGCAGCGCATCGCCGGAGGGATCACCGAACCGCGAGCTGCTCGAATCCGGATAGGGATCGAAGCCGCGCACCGAGGCATCGTAGCGCCCCGTGACCTTGCCATTCTTGCGGTCGAACTCGCGGCGGAATTCGCCGACGTCGAAGCGGCCGGCAAGCCGGCGGCTGACCGCCTGGTCGATGCCGGTGAGCTCGGCGACCTTGTCGGCAAGACGATTGGTCGCCTCCTTGTCCGCCTCGCCCTTGACGAGGTCGGCCAGGAATTCGCCGCGCGCGTAAGCCTCGACATCGACGAGATCGGCGCGCTTGACCGGGCCTTTCGCCTCGCGCGCCACCGCGACATAGCTCGGCAGCGTCGCGACATATTGCAGGAGGCTGGTGCCGGTGAACTCGCGGAAGTCCAGGAGCGGCGACACCAGGATCAATCCCCTGACGCCGACGCCGTGCTGGAGCTGCAACTGGCGCACCACCTTCGGCCCGCGAATGCCGCCATAGCTTTCGCCGGCGACGTATTTCGGCGAGGTCAGCCGGTCATGCTTCTCCAGCCAGCGGCGGATCACCAACGCGATCGAATTGACGTCGCCGTCGACGGAGTAGAACGATTTGCGCGCGTCATCGCCGGTCGCGACAAAGCGGCTGTAGCCGGTGCTGACGGGATCGATGAAGACGAGATCGGTGAAATCGAGCCAGGTCTCCGCGTTCGGCTTCACCTCGGGTGAGGCGGACGGCGACAGCGCTTCGCCATCGAGCGCTAGCCGCCACGGCCCGGCCGCGCCGAACTGGAGCCATGCCGAGGACGCTCCGGGCCCGCCGTTGAACAGGAACGTCACCGGGCGTGTCGCACGATCGGCGCCGTCGAGTTCATAGGAAGTATAGGCGATGTCGGCCAGCGGCTCGCCCTTGCCGTCGAACACGCGGATCGATCCGGCGGTCGCCGCGAAATTGAGGGTGCGGCCGGGAAGATCGAGCGTCTGCTTCGTGGTCGAATCCGACGGAAGACGGTGCGGCTCGGCGGATGACGATGCATTCTGCGACGCGCTTTGTGCGCCGCCGCGACCGCCCTTTTGTCCGGCCGCCGCCTCGGCGCGCAGCTGCGGCGGATCGTCGGCGCGCGCAAATCCTGCGAGCGCGACTGCCGACACTGCCAGCACCAGCACCAGCACCAGCGTCGCACGGCGGAGCGCCGGGATCTTCATGTTCATGATCGTTCTCCCTGCCCGGCTGCAAGAACCGGCGCGGACGGTGAGGCTAGCTCGGAATTGCGACGGTTTGGGGGATCACAGGCCCGGCCGCGCCTGAAGGGCCCGGTTAGGCATAAATCGACCCGGTTTTGTCTTCAGGCCGAGATGGCCAGTTGCCAGTCTCCTTTGAAGGGCGGTCCTCCTCGACAATCGAGGTCGAGATCGTTAGACGAGCCCGGCGGAACTTTCTCCAGCCAGCGGCCCTGCCCGGAAGCCATGACCAAGCCAGCGCGATACGACCGGATCGCCTTCGTCGCCAGCCCGAGCAGCGAGGCGCAAGCCGCCTTCGGCCAGCTCACCAGGGACTTCGGCAATTGCGATCCGAAGGACGCCGACATCGTGGTCGCGCTCGGCGGCGACGGGCTCATGCTCCAGACGCTGCATCAGCACATGCATACGGGCAAGCCGATCTACGGCATGCACCGCGGCACCGTCGGCTTCCTGATGAACGAGTACTCGACCGTCGATCTTCGAGCCCGTCTCGAGGCGGCGCAGGAATCCGAAATCCACCCGCTCCTGATGCGCGCGACCGACGCCAACGACCGCGTCCACCTGCATCACGCCATCAACGAGGTCGCCCTGTTCCGCCAGACCTACCAGGCCGCGCGCCTGCGGATCCTGATCGACGAGCGCGAGCGCATGTCCGAGTTGATCGCCGACGGCATCATGGTGGCAACGCCGGCCGGCTCGACCGCCTACAATCTGTCCGCTCAGGGACCGATCCTGCCGATCAACGCCGCGCTCCTGGCGCTGACGCCGATCAGCGCCTTCCGCCCGCGACGCTGGCGCGGCGCGTTGCTGCCGAACACGGCTTACGTCGTGATTGAGGTGCTGGAGGGCGACAAGCGCCCCGTGGCGGCGGTCGCCGACCACGACGAGGTGCGCGATGTTCGCCGCGTCGAGGTGCTGTCCGACAGGACCATCTCGATGCGCATGCTGTTCGACCCCGGTCACAGCCTGGAAGAGCGTATTCTGCGCGAACAGTTCGGCTCTTGAGCCGCCTCGCCGGACTGCAGATCGCAACCCTTCATTAACCCCCGGCGAGATATGGTTAACGAAAGTTGACCGCTCCGGCCCGGGCTCCATGTTCCGCATCGATTTCAACAAGCTGCGTTTCCTCGTCTGCGACGACAATCCGCACATGCGCCGCATCCTGCGGACGCTGCTGCATTCCTTTGGCGCGCGCGAAGTCTACGAGGCCGAGGACGGCGCCACGGCGCTGGAAATGTACAGCCATTATGTGCCCGACATCGTCATCACCGACTGGGCGATGCCGATCTTCGACGGGCTCGAGCTGGCGCAGATGATCCGGCAGCCGGAATCCAAGGGCAATCCCTACGCGCCGATCATCATGCTGACCGGCCATTCCGAGAAGCGCCGCGTCACGGTGGCGCGCGATGCCGGCGTCACCGAATTCCTGGCCAAACCGATCTCGGCCAAGGGGCTCTACCAGCGCATCCTCAACGTGGTCGCCAGTCCCCGCCCCTTCATCAAGACCAAGACCTATTTCGGCCCGGACCGGCGCCGCAACATCAACTCCGCCTATATGGGCCCCGAGCGCCGCGTCGGCGAAAAGCACGAGGTGCTGCAGCAGCCCTCGCTGCTCGACAAGGCCCGCTCCACCATCTAGCGCAACGTCTCTCACGATCGAGGCCGACCATGGCGAAGAACAGCGCAAGAGACATCGAGATCACGGCCTTCGCCACGCATCAAATCATCACACAGCCCAACCCGCTGCGGTCGGTCCTGCGCCGTGTCGAAGAGAAGGACATGGACGATCCGGTCGGCCGCGCCGAACAGGCACTCGCGGGCCTCGCCGGCGAGTTCAAGGACTGGATGGCGACCGAGATCAATCGGCTATCGGCCGCCTACGTCGCCATCCGACACGACGGCTTCACCAAGGACAGGCGCGACGAGTTGTTTCGCGCCGCGCACGACATCAAGGGCGATGCCGCGACCTTCGGCTATCCGGCGGCGGCGGGCGTAGCCGAGAGCCTGTGCCGCGTCATCGAGCACGCGCCCGATCTCGAAAAGGTGCCGGCCGAGTTGTTCACGCACCACATCAACGCCATCCTCGCCATCGTGCACGAGAATACCAAACTCGACAGCATCAGCGTCTCCGCCGAGCTCGGCCGGCGCCTGCGGAAGGTCGCCGACGACTATCTCGCCCACGCCAACCGCGACCGCCCCGAGCATCTCGAGGTGATCCTGGCGCCCAGCATCGCGCCGGCGGGGTAGCTTTTCCCTCTCGTCATTGCGAGAGTAGCGAAGCAATCCAGACTGTTCCCGCGATGGGATTCTGGATTGCTTCGCTACGCTCGCAATGACGGAGTTTTCGGGACCGGCTCGAACTACGCCGCAATCAGCTCGCCATACACCGGATCAACCGTCTCGTCCGCGACCAGCTCGTCGCAGAACAGCCTTGCCTCTTCGCGGGCGGATTCGGTGGCGAAGCGGCGCAGCAGGACCATCAGCGGCTCCGTCGCGCCGCGGTCGGTCTCGCAATGGGTGAGCACGCGCTCGACCATGCGGCGGCGCAGCCGCGCCGCATTGTCGTCGCTGTCGACGAAGCCTTGCTCGTGGCAGGCATCGAGGGCGACTTGGAAGGCCGCAAACGTCGTCTCGGGAAGCCCGGCGCGACGGAGCAGCGCGTGCAGGCTGTTGCCGCCGCGATCGTGCAGCAGCGCGGACACGCGCGCCAGCGGCAACTCGGCGAGCTCAGCCAGCGCCGCATCGAACAGGTCGAGATTACTCGACAGCAGCGCGCGCAGAATGAGACCCGCGGTGAGTTGGCCGGTGATGCGCAGGTGCCGAACCAGACCTTCCATGTCTTCGCCGCGCGAGCGCGCCGCGATGTTCATGGTGGAGCGGTCGCGCGCCTCCGTCGCGATGCGCTCGGCGCGGTTAGCAGTCAGCCAGTTCCGGGCCACGACGAATTGAGCCAGCGTCTCCGAGAGTTTTGCCACCAGCGCGGCGCGCGTTGCGGACGGCAGATCCTCCAGCACCAGCATCGCCTCGCGGATCGCAGCGAGATGGCCGTGACGCTCGACGATGCGATCCCAGGAGAACGGCGCAAGCTCGGCATGAGGATTTTCGATCAGCTCGAGCGCTGCCGCCGCGCAGCCGACTTCGGCAATGGCGGCGCAGACCGATACCGGCAGCGCGATGCGGCGCGCGACCGCGCACTGCACCTCGTCGCTACCGGTCGCGACGATGTCGACGAGATCGGCGTCGATCAGCAGCGGAGAATGTTCGAGCACGGGCAACGCGACGGTCGGCTGGTCCGCCGACAGCGCCCGCACGATCGACGCCGGCGCCTCGGTGCTGCGCGCAAACGCCTCGGCCATCGCCTGCCGCACCAGCGGCGAGGCATCGTCGAGCAGCATCAGAAGCGCGCCTTCAGCGGCAACACGGTCGTCATGGGAAAGGTCTGAGATCAGCCAGGCCCGGGCCAGCGCCCGCGTTGCCTCGGCCCGCTCGCCAGCGGGCGCCGTCCTGATCCAATTGATGAACTGCCGAACGATCATGGTGCTTCCGGCTTACGCAACGAAGACGAAGCGGTGACGGCTTGTCACCTGCAACACAAAATAAACCACGACGCTTAACAAAGCGTTCACCATAACTGGCTGGTTTTATTGACGTTTTATTAAGGGAACAAAGGCGACCCGCACGCGCCGGGACGTGCGCAGCAGCGTTCACGCTGCGACGCGTCCGAGACACGGGGTGCGTGTTAGCTTGAGAACGTGCCGCTGCGATCGCTGAAAAGGTCAAGCGGCTGCGGCGGCCGGACGTCGGGCGTCGCCGATGCGGCCGAGGTCGCGACCGAGGTGAGCGAGGCATTGTTGCCCCACAATTTCTGCACGGTCGTCGAGACCGGCTGGGTGGTGTCGCCGGGCTGATAGATCGAGCGAAACACCGGCGTGCTCGGTGCATTGTCCGCGACCGTCATTGGCGCTGTCGCGCTGACCGGCGTCACCGCGCGTGTGTTCGGAAAGGTCTGGAGATACGCGGCATTGTCGATCAGCGGCGCGGCAGGCTGTACGCCGTT
The DNA here is from genome assembly GCF_055811835.1 of Bradyrhizobium sp. WSM4874. NCBI lineage: Bacteria > Pseudomonadati > Pseudomonadota > Alphaproteobacteria > Hyphomicrobiales > Nitrobacteraceae > Bradyrhizobium > Bradyrhizobium sp. WSM4874. Next base: position 72,263 of record NZ_JBVVPR010000001.1, on the reverse strand, counting down.
GGCGCTCGCGACCTGCGTGGTCGACGGCGTGCCGCCATAAATCGCCATCGCGCTGCGGGTGGCTTTCGAATTTGCCGCGCTGGCGTAGCGTGCATCCAGCACCGAATAGACCTCGGAGACGCTGCGCGCGCGGCCGTCCTTGGCGTAGAAGATCGAGCGATTGGCGGAGGCCGCGTTGGGAAACAACCGCGCGCCGACCGCTTGCGGATTGTCCTCGGCATTGGCGATCAGTTTCGCGGCGCCGCCGACCCCCATGAAATGCGCCATGTAGAGTTCGCTGTCGGACGGCCTGCGGCCGAGCAGGCCGGTGAGCTTGAAGCTGTTCGATTGCGTCAGCGCAGCCGCCATGCTGGACGCGGCCTCCGGATCGTCGCGCAGCTTCATGATCGACCGCTTCATCGCGGGATCATCGACGGTGTAGGTGCCCGACGACGTCCTGGTGATGGCGTCGGAGTAGTTGCCATAGCCGAGCTGGGTACCCGCTTCCTTCACCGTGCCGAGCCAGGTCTGGTCGATGAACTGGTAGAGCCCGTGCGCTGATGACGTAGTCGCCCCCGCCGTGGGATCGAAATCCGATTCCATCTTGGCGGTGGTCAGCATGTATTGGAAGCTGACGCCACCGACGTTCGAGGCCTGCTTGATCGCACCGGCGACGCGTGCCCGCGACGGATCGAGAACCGCCGTCGGAGAGGCACTGGAATTATCGACCGACATGATGAAATGCCCGCCCCGCGCGGCGTTGAGGGGCGCCGGCAATTCGGCGCCCTAATCGTATCACCGTGGGACAGGTATGGTTAATGCGGGGTTAATTCGGGCCGGCACCTCCGCATGACGGGAGGACTACTTCTTGTACACCGCGTCCGGATCGAACAGCCTGTCTGCATCGACGAAGACGAGCCTGGCGCCGCCGTCTTCGGCCTCGACCTTGCGGTAGAAGCAGGAGCGGCGGCCAGTGTGACACGCGGCACCGATCTGCTCGACACGGAGCCAGACCGCATCCTGATCGCAATCGGTGCGGATCTCGACCACACGCTGGGTCTGACCTGAGGTCTCACCTTTTCGCCACAAGGCATTGCGCGAGCGGCTGAAGTACCAGGCCTCGCCGGTCGCGATGGTCTTGCGCAGCGCCTCGTCGTTCATGTGCGCGACCATCAGCACGTCGCCAGTGGCGACGTCGGTCGCAACGACGGTCACGAGGCCGGCCGCATCGAACCTGGGAAGGAAGGCGAGACCTTCCTCGGTTTCATGAGAGTGAGCGGACACAACGCCCTCGCCGGTCTGTTCGCGAGGTCAGCGCTGCAGGCCTCGCACCAGGGACAGAAAACGGGCCTGCTCCGCCGGATTGTCGCGGAACATGCCGGTGAAGCGGCTGGTGAAGGTGGAGGCGCCATGCTTGGCGACGCCGCGCACCGACATGCAGGTATGCTCGGCCTCGATCAGCACGGCAACGCCGCGCGGCTTGAGGATCTCGTCGATCGCCGCCGCGATCTGCGCGGTCATGTGCTCCTGGGTCTGGAGCCGGCGGGCGAAGATGTCGGTGAGGCGCGCAAGCTTCGAGAGGCCGACCACGCGTTCCACCGGCGTGTAGGCGATGTGCGCCTTGCCATAGAACGGCATCATGTGATGCTCGCATTGCGAGGTGAACTCGATGTCGCGCACAAGGACGAAATCATCATAGCCGGCGGTCTCGCCGAAGGTGCGATCGAGCACCTCGGCTGGGCACTGGTGGTAGCCCTGATAGAGTTCGTCGAAAGCCTCGACCACGCGGCGCGGCGTGTCGAGCAAACCCTCGCGGTTGGTATTCTCGCCGATATAGGCGAGCAGCGTCTTAACCGCCTGCTCGGCCTCGGCGCGCGCGGGGCGCGGCTGGTCGGCGCGGACGGCGGCTGCGAGGAATTCGGAAGGATCAAGCTCCGCCGGACGGCTCTCGGGCTGCCGGTCGGAGGGCTTGTTGGGGCGGATGGATTTGATGGTAGCGTCCATGTCTACTCCGTTCGACGGCCTTGCGGCCGGAGTGTCACCGGCAGACGGGGCGGCGAACCGCCGGACGCCTGAGAGAACAGTTTCGGCGAAAAGATCTGCAAGTTAGAACGCCGACAGCACGGTTCTGGATCACACCACTGTCGCAGCGCTGGACTGTTTTTCCGCCAGTTCCGACCCTATATAGGGCCGTGGACGGCGCACGCCAAGGCCGATCCTGCTGGACTCCATCACATGCTGAACGACATTTATAACAAGCGGATCATCGAACTGGCCGGGAATATTCCGCGGCTCGGGCGGTTGCCGGATCCCGATGCCACCGCCACCGCCCACTCCAAGCTGTGCGGCTCGACCGTCAAAATCGACCTCAAGATGGAGGGCGACAAGGTCACCGACTTCGCCCACGACGTGAAGGCCTGCGCGCTGGGACAGGCGTCTTCATCCATCATGGCAAGTCAGATCGTCGGATCGACTGCGAGCGAACTCCGCGAGTTACGCGAAACTGTTCGCAAGATGCTGAAGGAGAACGGCGCGCCTCCTGAAGGCAAATGGGAAGAGATCAAGTTCCTCGAGCCGGTCCGCGACTACAAGGCGCGCCACGCATCGACGCTCCTGACCTTCGATGCCGTGGTCGATGCCATCGGGCAGATCGAGGCTAAGGCGAAGCAGCCGGCTGCGGCGCAAGGCTAATTCCGGAGGCTGATTCCGGGCTCGTCGCTGGGCCCGAAATGAAATCGGCAATTCGAGGCTACTTCTGCGACGCCGCAACCGGCGTGGCCACGCTGCCCGTCGGGACCAGCGCTTCCGCCGTCTTGGTCGATTTGGCAGGCTGCTCCGGTTCCGCACCGAACCTCGCCTGGGTCTTCGGTGCCAGCTCCGCCATTGCCGGCGCCGAGATGTCGACATGCGGCAGCACGTCGGCCACGAGATCCGTCGTCACGAGATTGGTGAGCTTGAGCTCCCCTGCATCGAGCTCGTGCAAATCTTCCCAGGGCGGGACGCTGAGCGCGAGCGACAGCAGATCGCCGGCACCGCCCATGTCGAACGTGTATTTGGCGAGCCGACCGATGTCGCGCTCCACAATCATCAGGTCCTGCGCGCTGTAGCTCGCCGCCTTGGCATCATCGGCGCGATCGCCCATCCAGATCTGGTGGACCCGCACATGGGCCGCTTCCGGCACGTAGCGCTTCTTGCCGGCCAGCAGCAGGAATACGCACATGGATTCGCAATAGGCCTGAGGCGCGACCGCCGGACGAACCGTCTGCCCGCCGCGGCTCTGAACGCTGATGCCGACGGTGGTCAAAAGTCCGAGATTGCGGAAGCGCCGGCCGAGCGTGATCGCGTCGTTGACGGAACCGCCGCTGGAATCGAGCACCACGGTGGCGCCGCCGAGCTGGCGTCCGCGGGAAAACTCTTCGAAGTCCCTGGGCGTATCGGCGGTGATGATGCCGACCGCGCTGACCCAACCGCGGCAATTCGGCTCGCAGGCGACCCAGCCGAACTTCATCGGCAGCTTGCGCTCTTCGAGGGCAGCACCGGCCCGAGCCGACGACCCGAGGGTCGCGACGGCGCCAGCCAACACGACTCCACAAGCAGCGGTTCCCACCAGCAACCAGCCGCGAAGTTTGAGCGCCTTCAGAAGTTTCAAACTGGTCCCTTCCCCAAGTCCCAAGCTTTGACCCAAGCCTTACAGCGAACCGACTCAGCCAAGCCCCGTTCTGACGTTCCAATGAGTCTCACATGAACGTCACAAAAATGGTATCCGGGGGAATACAGCTCGTCCATAGGCACTTGCTGCACTGCTCCCAAAAAGCATGCAAAATATGACGTACAAACAACAGCTTACAGTTCCCTGCACCGGAACCGCGCAGAACCTCGCCCACGATCTCAGCAAAGCGCCCATGAAGCAATCAGCCTGCGAGCACTGTTCCAATCCCGTCGCGGGCGCGCTCCGGCTTCCGCGCAAATTCGGCCGTGCGCTGATCTGGCTCTACCGCCACACGCTCTCGCCGCTGGTTGGCTACAATTGCCGGCACCTGCCGACCTGCTCGGTCTATGGCGACGAGGCGATCGAAAGGTTCGGGCTGTGGGCCGGCGGCTGGATGACGCTCGCGCGCCTGCTCCGTTGCAACCCGTTCGGCACCTCGGGCATCGACAACGTGCCCCTCACCGCGCCACAGGGCGCACACTGGTACTCGCCTTGGCGCTACGGCCGCTGGCGCGGCGTCAACGCATCCCAAGACTGATGCGGCTCCTTAGGCGTCGCTACCCTGAGTGGAACCGAAATTCTCCCCTCGCGTTGATGTGATGCTCCCGCGGGAGGAAACAACAATGCGCTGGAAAATCAGCCCTCATTTTCGCGTCAGGTCTAGACCGGATTCGCGGGGTGGTTCGCGAGGCCACGATCCCAGAACCCTCGACATGATCGCCATCATCGCTCTGCTAATGCTCGTCGTCGGCTCCGGCTGGTATTTGGCGACGAGCACTGCCACGCCGCCCAGCACGACGGCATTCATCGTGCCGAGCCAGAGCGTGCACTGGTAGGGCTAGACTTCAGAGGTCCAGCACCAGCCGGTCGGCGTCTGATCCGGCGACGCAGATCATGAGAAAGCGTTCGCGCTCATAGGGCGACAGGACGCGATCGCGGTGCACGGGCTTGCCCTCGATCCAGCCGACCTTGCAGGCGCCGCAGATGCCGCCGCAGCAGGACGTCGATACGTCGATGCCTCCTTCCTGCAAGGCGGCCAGCATGGTCTGGCCGGCGCGAACCGGGATTTCCGTCCCCGTACGTGCCAGCGACAGCACGAAAGGTTTTGCGTCGGGGTCGATCACCGGTGGCGGCGCCACGAAGCGCTCGATGTGAACGTTGGCTGCGGGCCAGGCTGCGGTCACGCCCTCGAACTCTTCGGTCATGCCTTCGGGCCCGCAGCAGGCCACCATCGTCTGCACCCCAACCTCTCCGACCAGCGACGCCAGATCCGGACGCCCGGCGCAGGACGTGCGGTGCACGACGACACGCCCCGCTTCCATCAGCGGCGCGAGGTGTGCGGCAAGCGGCACCTCCTCGCGAACGATGAGGTGCAGCACAAAGTCTGCATTGCCAATCTGCAGGAGGTGACGGGCCATCGACAAGAACGGCGTCACGCCGATGCCACCCGCGACGAACACATGGCGCGCAATGTCCGCACCCGGCTCCAGCCCGCCGCGCGGCAGTGACACGCCGATGACGTCGCCTATGCCAACCTCGTCGTGAAGCGCGCGCGAACCGCCGCGCCCATCGGCCTCGCGTTTGACCGCGATGACGTAACGCGAGTTGTCGGCGGGCTCGTTGCACAGCGAATAGGTCCGCACGAGACCGTTCGGCAGATGCAGGTCGATGTGGGCGCCAGGCTTGAACGGCGGCAGGGCCCAACGGTCGGGATCGGCCAGCGTGAACACCTTGATGCCCGCGCCGGCGCCCTCGATGCCGGCGACAACCGTCTTGATCGTCGTGATGGGCCGTACGCTCATGCCGCGTTCCGCACGGTGTCGCCGACCCTGACGATGCCGCCTTGCAATATCCTGCAGTTCAGGCCCGAGCGGTTGATGAGCGGATCGAAGATCGCCTTGCCGGTGATCTCCTCGATATGCCGGCATGGAATCGATAATCGGGTTGCTTCCAGCAAGGTCTCACCTAACCAGAAGCGGCGGCCGACCAGATGATTCAACGGCACGCCCTCGACCGTCACGTTGCGGCGATGCTCTTCGGGACCGAGTTCGATTCCCGCGTCGCGCTTGAGCGCGATCAAGGTTTCGAGCTCGAACAGGGTGACCTGCCGGCCCTCCTCGGGCTTGTGCGAATAATATCCTTCCTCGCGCCCGATCATGTAGCGGTCGCCCTCGATCCCTTGGCCGGCGACGAGAACGAGCTGCTCCATCGCGCGCATTGGCAGGAACGCGCGTGGAGCGAGATGGAGGAAGCGGACTAGGCCAGTCCAGCCGAGGCGTGCTGTGCTATCAGCCGAGCCGGCGCCTATCTCATCGAGCATGACAAAATCCTTATGCGAAGTGATGGCGCGCCGCCAGCAGCGGCGCGCCGCGGGATCAGGTCAGTTCCTTGTTCGCCATTTCCGGCGCGAACATGGTCGCGGTCGCCGTGATGGCGGCGCAGCCGATCAGCAGCAGCGAAACCGGCCAGGTGGCGCCGCCACTCCAGGCCATCAGAGCCGCCGCAATCAGCGGCGTCAATCCGCCACTGATGGCCGCCCCGACCTGAAACCCGAGCGAGGCGCCGCTATAGCGCAGCCGCGCGGAAAACAGCTCGGAGTACCAGGGCGCGCCGATACCGAACATCACCATCTGCCCGAAAGTAATCGCGACCACGATGGTGCAGATGACGATGGTGGGATCGCGGGTGTTGAGTAGCCAGAACAGCGGAAAGGCAAACAGCGCCGAAAACAGACAGCTTGCATAGAACATCTTTTTGCGGCCGACGATGTCGGACAGCCAACCGAACAGCGGAATGGCGAGCAGCGCGACCAGCGATGCCGCGAAGGCGCCGTTCAATACCACCGTACGCGACAAGCCAAGATTCGCCGTGGCGTAGGACATCACGAACACGCCGCCGATGCTGGCATAGGCGATCTCCGAGATCTTCAGCCCGACCGCAGTAAAGAAAGGCCGGCGGTGATGCCTGAAGATCTCGACCAGCGGCAGACTTGCGACCTCCTTTTTGGCCTGGACCTGACGGAAGGCCACGGTCTCTTCCATGTTGAGGCGGATGTAGAGACCGACGCCGACCAGCAAGATCGAGATCAGGAACGGAATGCGCCAGCCATAGGACATGAACTCACTTTCCGGCAGGCTCGCCACCAGCGCAAACATGCCGATCGCGGCGAGATTGCCGATGGGATTGCCGACCTGCACCATGCTGCCGAGCAGACCGCGGCGGTGCGTCGGGCAATTCTCCACCACCATCAACACCGCACCACCCCATTCGCCGCCGAGGCCAATGCCCTGAAGGAATCGCAGCCCAATCAAGAGCAGCGGCGCGGCGATCCCGATCTGCTGATAGGTCGGAAGCAGGCCGATCAGGAAGGTGCCGATGCCCATCACCATGATCGTGATCGCGAGCATCGCCTTGCGGCCCACCCGGTCGCCGTAGTGACCGAAGATCGCGGCGCCAAGCGGTCGCGCCAGAAAGCCGACCGCATAAGTGCCGAAGGCCGCGATGGTGGCGAGCGTGGGATTGCCGGCAGCGAAGAAGACCTTGTTGAAGACCAGCGCGGTCGCCGTGCCGTAGATGAGGAAGTCGTACCATTCGACGGCAGTGCCGATCACGCTGGACCACACGATCCGCCGCAAGCTCGCCGCTTCGTCCGGCGCTACGTTCAGGGTTACGTCGTCTGCTACGGTCATCGATGTCTCCAAAAGTACCGGCGCCAGGGGAAGCAGTTGGTTCTGTCCACGGAGCCCATCGGCAGCCCGGACGGTAAAATCGATCATGTTTACTCCTGGAAATCAACGGCGCGGAACGCGGCAATTGCCGTACGGAGCGGCAAAACACGCTTACTGCACCGTTCCTGAGCTATTTTATGCGATATTCCAAAGCTTCTGCTTACAATATCCGCGCCCTTGCTCTAAATTTCTGCGCATGAGTTTTCCTAGGGAATACACTTGCGCGCTGGCGGAAGCGACAGCGCCCCCCGACGGACTGGCAGTCGGGCGACATCTGTTGCAAAGAGACATCAGCAGTTCGGGAGACTCATGCGTGCTTGATGTCAGCAAAGCGGCAGCCGTCGGGGCCAATATTCGCCAGGCGCGGATCGCCAAGGGCCTGACACTGGACCAGCTTGCCAGGCAGAGTGATCTCACGCGCGGCTATATCTCGCTGGTCGAACGCGACCTGAAGATCCCTTCGCTCGCCGCCCTGCTGCGGATGGCAGCCGCGCTCGAGGTCAACGTCGCGACTTTCTTCGACCCGAACGCCGAGCCGGCGCCGCGCTACACGCTGTTCCGCCGTGAAGGCGGCAACGTCCCGCTGTTTCAGGACACCTTTGGCGTGGTACCACTGGCAACCGGCCGCACCCGCAAGATGATGGAGCCGTTCCTCCTGAGCCCGCCGCACAAATCGGCGACGCGCGCCTCGCATGCGGGTGAGGAGTTGCTGTTTGTCATCAACGGCAAGATCGCCATCAAGCTCGACGGCGAAGAACTCGTCCTCGGCAAGGGCGATTGCCTGTATTTTTCAGGCGAGACACCGCACGAGGTCAGGAGCCTCGGCCGACAGAAGGCGGAGGTCCTGGTCGTCGTCGCCCAGAGCCCGGCGGCATAACGCCGGGCCTGGCACCAGGCTTAACGGGACCAGAAAAAGCGCCCGGGCGGCGGGACCGGCTCGGGCGGACGTGGCCGCTTCGGACGCGGCGGTTTCGGCGACGGCTCGGCGGACGAGGTGGTCTCCGCGCCCGGCGCCGTCTCGCTTCCCGGTACCTTCACCGACAGCAGCAAGTTCGACTCGTGCATCCGCCAGCGGTAGCCGACGCCGAAATCGATCGGCTGGGCGCGCGTGAACAGCGCGGCGTAGCGTTCCTGGTAGCGGCCGGGGAATTCGCCGATCGGTCCGAGATAGCGGCCGAACGGGAAGAACCGCCATTGCCGCGAATTGTAGTTCGAAAGCGGAATGCCGGAATCGTCCTGGACGATGGTCGCGCTGTTGGCGAGCAACCAGTCGCGCGCGACGGTGAAGTTGCCGGAGTGCAGCAGATAGGACGCACTCTTGATCAGGCTGTTGCCTGGGCCGAGCGTCTCGCAGAATTTCAGGAACCCTGCCGCGCGTGCACCTGAATTGGAGAGATCGGTCGAGAAATAATATAGGGTGCGAGCTTCCCCGTCGGGGCCTGCGAAGGTGATGCGGGCGCCGCGCGTCGCGTTCGGTCCAGGATTGTCGTTGCCGACATGCACGCCGCCCTTGTCGTCGAGTGCGACCATCTCGACGTTGCGGATGGTCTTGCCGGAGCGGACGAGGAAGACATAGAGGATCGGCAAGGTGCCGTTGATCTGGTTGGTGTGCAGGTCGACCTTCATCTGCTTGGTGATGAAGAAGGAAAAACTCAGGATCGAGCCGAGCGAGCGCTCGACGTTGTAGAGCGCGGCGCCGACCGAACCGCGCGGCAATCGCGTCAGGTCAGCCACCGCACCGACCGGCTCCAACGCGCCGAGCACGTAAGTGCTGGCCTTGGGATAGAAGGCATTGGCGTAGAGGAAGTCGGGGCCGCTGAACAAATAAAACATGGTCGGCCTGGGCGCCGCCAGATTGACGTCGGCCCAGTTGCGGATCTTCGAGAGCTGGCGCTGCTCGAGCTGGGCGAAGGCGCCGTCGAAGAACTTTGCGTGGCGTTGCCAGCCCGGGTCCTTTGTGAGCGGCACCAGCGGCGAATCCGCCGAAGGCTGCATGCCCGCGAGGAAGCGCGCGGTGTCGTCGAAGGTTGCCTCGGCAGCACGTGCGGACGAGACGGCCGCAGCCAGCAAGGCGAGAGCGACGGCCGCAATTCTCATGGGTCGAAACATGTCTATTCGCGATGTGATGAAGTGCCAGCGGCGACCGGCCGCCTGCGGAAAACAGCATAAATCAACAGGCCCGAGACCATGACGAGCATCCCCAACAGCGATTGCACGGGCCGCTCGGTCAACAAATAGTACATCATGAACCCGGTCACGAGCAGGAAAACGAGCGGCGTGAACGGGTATCCCCAGGCACGATAGGGCCGCGGCAAGTCGGGATCCGTGATGCGCAGCTTGATGACGCCGGCGACCGTGAAGAACGAGCAGAACAGCAGTGCGAACTGGATGAAATCGAGCACGGCCTCGAAGCTGCGCGTGAACAGCAGCAGATTGGCGACGGCGAGCTGAAACAGGATGGCATAGGCCGGCGCGCCACGCACCGAGCGCTTCGAGAACACGCGCAGCGCCGGAATATCCTCTCCCATCGTCATCATCACGCGCGGGCCGATCCACATCATCGCGCTGATCGAGGAGATCAAGCCGAAACAGATCATCGCGCCGACGATCCGGCCGCCGAGATTGCCGAAGATCGCGCTGCCGGCGACGCTGGCGACGTCGAGCTGACCCGCGAGCGCGCCGACCGGCGTCGAATGGAGAAACACCGCATTGAGCGCGACGTACAGCACGAGCACGATCAGCGTGCCCGCGAGCAGCGCACGCGGCAGGTCCCGCTGCGGCATGTTCATCTCGCCGATGATGTAGGTTGCGGCATTCCAGCCCGAGAACGAATACATCACGAATACGAGCCCGATCGCAAAGGGCGCGCTGACGATATGCGCGAGATCGCCCGCCTGCGGCGTGAAGGCGATCGGCTGCGGTACGCCGACGATGAAGCCGGCAACCAGGAAGGCAACGATCAGCACGACCTTCAGGATGGTCGAGATCAACTGGAACGTCGAGGAGTGCCTGACGCCGGTCAGTTGCACGAGCGAGACCAGCCACACCACGGCGATGGCAAGCGGGATCGGCGGCACATCGGGGACGACCGATTTGGCGTATTCACCGAAGGCCATCGCGGCGAGCGCGACAGGTGCCGCAAAGCCAACCGTCGCCGACACCCAGCCGGCGAGAAAGCCGAAGGCGGGATGATAGGCACGGCCGAGGAAATTGTATTCGCCGCTCGAGCGCGGAAACATCGCGCCGAGCTCGCTGTAGGAGAATACCCCGCACAGCGCGACGATGCCGCCGACGGTCCACAGCAAGAGGATCGAGAACCCTGAGGGAATGTCCTTGACCTGGAAGCCGAGGCTGGTGAAAACGCCGACCCCGATCATGTCGGCCACGACAATGGCGGTTGCGACCAGAACGGAGACCCCCGACCCGCTTCCGGTCAGCCGGCCGGTCCAGGGTGCAGTACCCGCATCTGATGCCGTCATCGCCGTCCTCAACCTCAGGCGTCACGCCTCGTGGGAAGCATCGTGCAGTTCGGTCCAGTCAATTCAAGCAGGGTTAACAAGGGTTAAATGAGGCGGGCAAAATCGGTACTCCAACACCATAATTGCACGGTCCGGGGCAATAAAGCTTCGCAAACACCGGGACCATCCCGTCTCCCTCCCCCACAATCAGGACACGATTGCGTGGTCCCTTTGAGCGTTCCGGATGTGGGGAAGTTTCTCCGGACACTTAACGTCGCCTAAAGGCCCATCGGCTCAATTGCCTTAATGACTGCCGATGGACTTGTGGTCATGACTTGGGGTCATGGGTGAATGGTCGGGGCCGTTCCGAAACCGAGAGCTGACATCCGCGCCGACCGGACGACGTCCGGCGCGCGCGGTCGTGCGCTCCGGATCGCCCTGATCTCAGCCTTGGTGCCGTTGTCGCTGACCCTGGTTCAATGCGGCAAGGCACCCAATCCGGCAGCGCTCGCGGCGAACTCGCAGGCCAACGTTCAAGGCAACGCCCAAGCCAACGTCCAGGTCGTTGCGAAGACAAACCAGCAAGTCGCAAGCAACGACACGTTCGAGGATCGCTTCCCGGCCCCCCAGTTCAGGGAGCGCTTCCCATCCGCCAGCGAGGGTTTTCTGCAACGGCAGATGTCGGACTTCGCACCCAAGCGCGCCGTGCAGCCACAGCCGGAGCAGGCGCCTTACAAGGTCGCTTCGCTCGCGCCGCAGATCCCCTACCAGCGTCCACCCCGCGAGGACCTGACAACGCTCGTCAGCATGAAGTCGTCAGCCTTCCCCTATTTCGGCAACAACCCCGCCTCCGACGCGCCGTTCCTCAACATCTCCAAGGGCGACCGCCGCGGCCACCGCAGCTATTCCGGGCGCGTGTTCTGGCAGGACGAGACCTACAACGATAACCGCGTTCTGATGCACGTACCCGAACATTTCGACGTGCGGAAGCCAGGCGTGATCGTGGTGTTCTTCCACGGCAACGGCGCAACGCTCGAGCGCGACGTCCGCGATCGACAGCTGGTGCCGCAGCAGGTCACCGATTCCGGCGCCAACGCCATCCTGCTTGCGCCGCAAATGGCGGTTGACGCCGCCGATTCCAGCGCCGGCAAATTCTGGCAGGCCGGCGGCCTCAAGCGCTTCCTGGACGAATCTGCGAACCATCTGGCCCGGCTCACTGGCGATCCCAACAGCGCCCGCGCCTTCGCCAATATGCCGGTCGTGATCGTCGGTTACAGCGGCGGCTTCCTGCCGACGGCCTGGAGCCTCGAGGTCGGTGGCATCAGCGACCGTGTCCGCGGCGTCGTGCTGCTCGACGCCGTATACGGCGAAATGGACAAGTTCGCCTCGTGGATCGAGAGCCACCGCTCCGGCTTCTTCGTCAGCTCCTACACCCGCTACACCGCGCGGCGCGACCGCGAACTGATGAGCACGCTGCGGCAGAAAGGCATCACCGTCTCCGAAGACATGGACGGCCCCTTGCGTCCCGGCAGCGTGGTGTTCGTCGAAACCGGGGACGGCATCACCCATCGCGACTATGTGACCCGAGCGTGGACGCGGGACCCGCTCAAGGACGTCCTGGTCAAGATGTCGGCGACGCCATCACTCGCGCTCACGCGCGTGGCCTCCACCAATCCATCCGCGTCGAGCCGGTAGCGTATTGCGCCGGTCAGCATTTGGCTGCACGCCCCGCAATTTTCTCAGGCCTTGACCAAATCTGATGTTGATGGCCGACGGTCCCGGGGCCGGCCGGATTGTTTCCGCTGGCAACAATCATACTTTGCCGGCCAAGTTGCATTGGGATTCTGCGGGGACATGCAGTGCGTCAGGGACTCTACAAGGTCGACTTCCACACGGTTCACGGCACCGGTTGCGGCGTCGTCTATGTGACGGAGGGCAAGATGCGCGGCGGCAATTCCGCTTTCGCGTTCATCGGCACCTGCACGGGCGAAGGCGACAGCATCAAGGTCAAGATCTCGACCGAGCGCTACAATGACGACCCGTCCTTCAAGGCGCTGTTCGGTCTCGACCGGATCACGCTGACGCTCGCGGGACGGGAGGATGGCGACACCGCGGAATTCGAAGGCACCGCACTGCAACTGCCGGGCGTTGCCTTCAGGGCCGTGTTGAGCCGGGTCAGCGACTAACCGCCCGGCTCCCAGACTTTGCGATCTGCCTCAGGTTTTTGGCAGCTTCGGAATGCTTTCGGCAAAGCCGTTGAAACAAGCCAGCCGCTCGTCCTCTTCCTTGAAGAAACGGCAATCGGCGTAGCCTTTGGCCTTCGCCGGCTTCGGTTTCGGTGTCGGCGCGATCACGGCGTCGTAGCAATTGAGCCGGTCTTTGGTGCCGTCATCGAGGTCCAAGCAAGCCTGGAGCCGCGCCGCGATCGATTGTGGCTTGCCCTTCGGCGCCGCAGCCGGCTTGGCCGCAGCCTCCTTGCTGCCCTTGGGCTTGACCTGCACCAACGGCTTGTCCCCGATCATTGGTGGCTTGTCGGCTTGCGCGAAAGCGGAAGCTGAATAGAGCACCGCGGCAACCGCCAGAATCATCCTCATTTCAGTCAACCCTCTTTGGTCCCCATGACCGGCCTTCTAGCCTCCCGGCGCGCGGTTTGCCAAGCACCTTGCGCACACGGACACGCTTCCGTTCAGGCCGGGGCGGCAGTTGCCGGCCGGGGCCGGGTCAAGACCACCAGGATCAGCGCCAGCACGACGAAACCGACCGCGACGAAGCCGAGCGTATGCAGGAGCTCGCGGGCGAACAGCAGTCCGCCGACGGCAGAGCCGACCGCCTGGCCGATATAGAGGACGGAGGTGTTCAGTGCGACGGTCGCCGATGCCAGCGACGGTGCGGCTGAGACCAGCCGCACCTGCTGCATCGAATTGGTCGAGGCAAAGCCGAGGCCCCAGATCGCGACCGCACCCGCCATCAACGCGAGCGTGCCGGCGCCGAGCGCCCAGCCCGTGATTCCTGCAAGCAGCAGGCAGGTGAACAAAAGCGAGGTGCGATAGGGCCCCGAGGTGTCGACGATGCGGGTCGCGATGACAACGCCGAGGAAGCCGCAGACACCATAGAGAGCGAACACCAGGCCGATCGCATCGGACCCTGCGCCGGTCAGCTTGTTGAGCAGCGGCCCCATGAAGGTGAACACCACGAACTGCCCGGACATCTGCAACATCGTGATCGCAAGCAGAAGCAGGATCGTCCTGTTGCGACCAACCGCGCTCCAGGTCTTCAGATCCACCGGCGTCCCCTTCAAGCCCGCCGGCAGCCGCATCAGCAACAGCAGCAAGCTGACGCAACCAAGGGCGCCGATCCCGCCATAGGCCGCGCGCCAGCCATAGCGGCTTGCGATAAAGGTGATCAGCGGCAGGCCGACGGCGGCAGCGAGCGACCAGCCGAGAAAGATGTAGGCAATCGTGCTGCCGCGACGCTCCACCGGCACGATCAGCGCCGCCGTGCCGGCGGCCTGCGGCGTGTAGAGCGCGCCGACCGCGAGCATCACCAGGCGGATGACGAGGAGGCTTGCATAGTCGGGCGCAAAGGCTGAGGCCAGATTGCCAAAAGCGAGCACCGCCAGCGTCGTGGCGAGCAGCGTCCGGCGCTCGATCCGGCTGGTGAGCCAGGCCGTCAGCGGCGAGCCGATGCACAGGATGATGGCGCCGAAGGTGATCAGGAGCCCGGCCGCATGGATGCTGACGTCGAGCCCCGTCGCCAATTCGGGCAGCATGCCGGCCGGTGCCAAGACCGAGCAGCCGGTGACGAGATTTCCGAGCATCAGGGCTGTTGGCGCGAAACGGCCGGCGCGTGCATTTTCCATGCAAACGCATGTAGAGCCGCCTTGCGACCAGTTAAAGGGCGTTGCCCGGAATAGTTCGTGCAGCGCCCCCGCTTTTGCGCGCCGGTTTCTTGGAAATGCCGGATTGCGCAGGCCGAATCGCCTGATATATCGCTCGTTCCCGCTTACCTGCGCTCGTTCGCAGGAGTGAGCCTCAGGAGACATGCCATGACCGACCAGCCCAACGACCAATCCAAGGACCCATCCAAGTCCGAGCAGCCCAAATCCGAATCCGGCTTCCAGTACAGCCTCAGCAATTTGAGGCCCGTGACCCCGCCGGAAAAAATCACCCTTACCTTCCCGGACGGCGCCCGGCGCGAATACGCCAAGAGCATCACCGGCCTCGAACTCGCCAAAGGCATTTCGCCGTCGCTGGCCAAGCGCACGGTCGCGATGGCGCTCGACGGCGTGGTCTCCGACCTCGACGATCCCATCGAAGCCGATGCCAGGATCGAGCTGATCAACCGCGACGATCCGCGCGCGCTCGAGCTGATCCGCCATGACTGCGCCCACGTGCTTGCCGAAGCCGTGCAGACGCTGTGGCCGGGCACCCAGGTCACCATCGGCCCCGTGATCGAGAACGGCTTCTATTACGATTTCTTCCGCAACGAGCCGTTCACGCCGGAAGACTTTGCCGCGATCGAGAAAAAGATGCGCGAGCTCATCGCGCGCGACAAACCTTTCACGAAGGAGGTTTGGGATCGCGAAAAGACAAAACAGGTGTTCCGCGACAAGGGCGAGGCGTTCAAGGTCGAGCTGGTCGACGCCATTCCCGGCAACGAGCCGATCAAGATCTATTACCAGGGCGACTGGTTCGATCTCTGCCGCGGCCCGCACATGACCTCGACCGGCAAGGTCGGCAACGCCTTCAAACTGATGAAAGTGGCCGGCGCGTATTGGCGCGGCGACAGCAACAACCCGATGCTGACCCGCATCTACGGCACGGCATTCGCCAAGCAGGAGGACCTCGACGCTTATCTGAAGCAGATCGAGGAAGCGGAAAAGCGCGACCATCGCAAGCTCGGGCGCGAGCTCGACCTCTTCCACTTCCAGGAGGAAGGCCCGGGCGTCGTGTTCTGGCACGCCAAGGGTTGGACCATCTTCCAGCAGCTGATCGCCTATATGCGGCGGCGCCTGGCTGGTGACTATAGCGAGGTCAACGCCCCGCAGATCCTCGACAAGTCGCTATGGGAGACCTCCGGCCATTGGGGCTGGTACCGCGAGAACATGTTCGCTGCGCAGTCGGCCGGCGACGAGGCCGAGGACAAACGCTGGTTCGCGCTCAAGCCGATGAACTGCCCGGGCCACGTGCAGATCTTCAAACATGGCCTGAAGAGCTACCGCGACCTGCCGCTGCGGCTCGCCGAGTTCGGCGTGGTGCACCGCTACGAGCCGTCCGGCGCGATGCACGGATTGATGCGCGTGCGCGGCTTCACCCAGGACGACGCGCACATCTTCTGCATGGAGGACCAGCTCGCCGACGAGTGCCTGAAGATCAACGAACTGATCCTGTCGACCTATGCCGATTTCGGTTTCACCGGCGACCTCACCGTCAAGCTGTCGACCCGGCCGGAGAAACGCGTCGGCACCGACGCGATGTGGGATCACGCCGAGCGCGTGATGGCGACGGTGCTGCGCGAGATCCAGTCGCAGAACAATCACATCAAGACCGAGATCAATCCCGGCGAAGGCGCCTTCTACGGGCCGAAGTTCGAATATGTGCTGCGAGATGCCATCGGCCGCGACTGGCAGTGCGGCACCACGCAGGTCGACTTCAACCTGCCGGAACGGTTCGGTGCGTTCTACATCGACCACGACAGCGGCAAGAAGCCGCCGGTGATGGTGCACCGCGCGATCTGCGGTTCGATGGAGCGCTTCATCGGCATCCTGATCGAGCACTATGCCGGCAACTTCCCGCTCTGGCTGTCGCCGGTGCAGGTGGTGGTCACCACCATCACGTCGGAAGCCGACGAGTATGCCAAGCAGGTGTTGGAGCAAGTCCGGCGTGCGGGACTTCGGGCCGAGATCGACCTGCGCAACGAAAAGATCAACTACAAGGTCCGCGAGCATTCGCTGGCCAAAATTCCAGCACTGCTCGTGGTCGGCAAGAAAGAGGCCGAGACGCAGTCGGTCTCGATCCGCCGGCTCGGCAGCGACGGGCAGAACGTGATGACAACGGCGGAGGCCATCGCCGCCCTCGTCGACGAGGCGACCTCGCCGGATGTTAAGCGGGCGCGCGGCGCGGCCTGACATCTGAAATCGGTCTAAACTCGCTTTCGGTTGCGGGCGTGCATTCCTATGTGGGGACTGCACGCCCGACGACCAGCCGAAGAGGAAACCGCAGTGCCCGACGCCATCGAACTCCTGAAGACCCGCCGCTCGGTCAAGCCGCGCGAGATGTCCGGTCCCGGCCCCTCCCCGGCCGAGCTCGAGACCATCCTCACCATCGGCGCGCGCGTGCCCGACCATGGCAAGCTTGCGCCCTGGCGCTTCATCATTTTCGAGGGCGATGCGCGTCAGCGCGCCGGCGAGGTGATCGCGAAGGTGTTTGCCCGGAAGAATCCCGGCGCGCCGGCGGCCGACGTCGAGACCGAGCGCAAACGCCTCACGGATGCGCCGCTGGTGATCGGCATCGTCAGCTTCACCAAGCCGCATCCGAAGGTGCCGGCCTTCGAGCAGGAATTGTCGGCCGGCGCCAGCGTCATGAACATCGTCACGGCCGCGACCGCGCTCGGCTACGGCGCCTGCTGGCTGACCGGCTGGTTCTCGTTCGATCGCGACGTGCTGGATGGCCTCGGCCTCAAGCCGGACGAGAAACTCGCCGGCTTCGTCCATATCGGGAAGCCGACCAAGCCGAGCGAAGACCGTCCGCGACCGATCCTTTCTGAAATCGTGACGCGATTTTAATCGAAGGCGTGTTGACGCCTTCGACGTCTTGCGGCTTTGATCCCGGCCAGGGAGGAAGCCCGGATGAAGCGTCGTGAATTTCTGGTCGGAGCCGCGCTGCTGGCCGGCACGATGGCGCGGGCGCGCGCTGCAGACCTCCCTGCTCCGTCGTCCGACGGACTCGACCGCATCACAGCGTATTTCGACAACGAGGTGACGAGCGGCCGGCTGCCGGGCGCCGTGGTGCTGGTCCAGCAGCACGGCACGCCGGTCTATCTGAAGACTTTCGGCGTGCGCGACACCAGGACGGGCCTCGCGATGACGCCCGATACGATCTTCGCCATCCACTCCATGACCAAGCCGGTCACGTGCCTTGGCGCGATGATGCTGATCGACGAGGGCAAGCTCGCGCTCACCGACCCCGTGTCGAAATACATTCCCCTCTTTGCCGACACCAAGGTGGGCCTGGAGGTCACCAACCCCGACGGCACCTTGCATCTGGATCTCGTCGCCCCGGTCCGTCCCGTCAACATCGAAGATCTGCTGCGGCACACCTCCGGCATCAGCTACGATTATATCGGCGGCAAATGGGTCGAGCAGGCCTACAAGGCCGCCAACATCTTCGAAGGTCAGTTCAACAACAGGGAATTCGCCCAACGTATCGCAAAGCTGCCGCTGGCGCGGCAACCGGGAACGCTGTGGCGCTACGGTCATTCCACCGACGTGCTCGGCAGTGTCATCGAGATCATCTCGGGCCAGACGCTGCACGAATTCCTCAAGCAGCGCATCTTCGATCCGCTCGGCATGAGCAGCACCAAGTTCGCGCTGGCGACCGAGGACGAGCTCGCGCGGATGGCGCGGCCGCTGCCGAACGACAACATCCTGCTCGCCGGCGAGCGCGACCGCCTCGATCATCCCGAATGGCAGTCCGGCGGCGGCGGGCTGCTCTCGACGATCACCGACTATCAGCGCTTCTCGCAGATGCTGCTCAATGGCGGCGAGTTCGACGGCAAGCGTTATCTGAGCCCCGCCGCGTTCAAGGCCATGACGACCGATCACGTCGGGCCGGGCTCGGGCGTCGGACGCGATTACTTCTATTTTCCGGGCGACGGCTTCGGCTATGGCTATGGCCTCGCGGTGCGGACCGATGCCGGCAATGCCAAACCGCCGCCGCCGGGCTCGCTCGGCGAGTTGAAATGGGACAGCGGCAGCGGCACCTATTTCGGCGTCGATCCCAAGCTCGACATGGTCTACCTGCTGATGCAGCAGACCCAGAACGAGCGCAGCCGCATCACGCCCGCCTTCAAGGCGCTGGTCTACGATTGCTATCCGCCCGAGCTACGCCGCCCGTGACGCGCGCTGGCCGAAATCGGCGAGCAGCCTTGCGATCTCGGCGGCGGGCCGCGCCGCGCTGAACAAGAAGCCCTGGACTTCGTTACAGCCTTCGGCGCGCAACCACGCGAGCTGATCCTCGGTCTCGACACCTTCCGCGGTCGTGGTGATGTTGAGGCTGCGGCCAAGCCCCGAGATCGCGCGAACGATCGCGACGCAATCGGGCCGCCCTGCCAGATCCTTGACGAAGGAGCGGTCGATCTTGATCTTGTCGAAGGGGAAGCTGCGGAGATAGCTGAGGCTGGAATAGCCGGTGCCGAAATCATCCATGGAGATGCTGACGCCGAGCTCGCGCAACTGATGCAGGATGGCGAGATTGGCATCGGTCTCGGCCAGGAAGATCGACTCGGTGATCTCTAGCTCGAGCCGCTTCGGCGACAGACCGGACTGCGCCAGGGCCGAGATCACGACCTGAACCAGATTGCGGCTGCGGAACTGCGCCGGCGACAGATTGACCGCGACCTTGACGTCGACAGGCCATTTCACCGCTTCAGAGCAGGCCTCGCGCAGCACCCACTCACCGAGCTGGGCGATCAGGCCGATGTCCTCGGCGACCGGAATGAACTCCGCCGGCGAGATCATGCCCTTATCGGGGTGATGCCAGCGCAGCAGCGACTCGAAGCCGGAGATGCGGTCGGAGGCGATCGATACCAGCGGCTGGTAGTGCAGCTCGAATTCGCCATTGGCAAACGCGCGGCGCAGATCGAGCTCCATGTCACGGCGCTTCTGCGCCTGCAGATCCATCTCGCGCTCGAAGAAATGATGCACGCCACCGCCGTCCGACTTCGCCCTGTACAGCGCCATGTCGGCGTTGCGCATCAACTCTTCCGACGTCGTACCGTCGCCCGGCGACAGCGCGATGCCGATGCTGGCGCCGATCACCATCTCCTGCCCATCGATCTCATAGGACGCCTTCAGCATGTCGATCAGCAAGCTCGCGCAGGCGCTGGCCTCGTTGGGCGAGACGTCGGCTGCCAGGATCACCGCGAACTCGTCGCCGCCGAGCCGGGCCGCGAGATTGGCGCCGCGGACCGCGGTGCTCAAACGGGCCGCAACCTCCTTCAACAGGCGATCGCCTACCGGATGACCGAAGGAATCGTTGATGTTCTTGAACAGGTCGAGATCGATGTAGAGCACGCCGACCCGTTTTCCGGCGGCCTGGTCGAGCGCCTGCTTCAGGCGCTCCTGGAAATATTCGCGGTTCGGCAGATCGGTGAGCCCGTCATGGTGTGCCATGTGGGCGATCCGCGCCTCGGCCTTGCGCCGTTCGGTGATGTCGACCACCGCGACCAGATAGCCGTCGCGATCGTCGAAGGCGACGCGGCGGCCGAAGGTCAGCACCTCGATCTCGCTGCCGTCGGCACGCAGATGCCGCCAGTTGCGCGAGGAGTGATAGGCGTCGCCGATGCGTTCGAGCGCCTCGGCATGGCTGTCCCACTCGTCCTGCGGCCAGATCTCGTGCAGTTTCATACGCAGGAAGGTGGCGCGGCTGTAGCCGTAATGCTGGACCGCGGCGTCGTTGACGCTGAGAAACTGCTTGCTCGCGGCGTCGAACACCCACATCGGCATCGGGTTGTTGTCGAACAGCAGGCGGAACGAGGCGTCGCGCCGCTTCAACACAGTAACATCCGAAATCGTCAGCGAGACCACGTCGGCGAACGCGGTGGCGCTCAGCCGGAGATGCCGTCCATCGCTCTCGATCTCGAGCTGCTCGCCGCGACCGCCGGAGACGGCCTTGAGCAGGAATTCCAAGACTTCAACCGAGGCCAGCAACGTGTCTCCCTCGCCGATCCGGCGCCACAACAGGCCCGCGCCTTCGGCCTTCAGCAGCAGGCCCGCACTCCTGTTGTGGTGCACGATCTGGAGATCGAACGGCTCGCCACCCGCGTCGCGCAGCGTCGCCAGCGAGACCACCGCGTCGTCGGTCGACGCGAAGATCGCGTCCAGGAGATTGTATTGCGCGCCGCGTTCGTTGATGTAGGCGCCGACCAGCGTCGCGCCCCAGCGCGAGGCGGTCGGCAGCGCCAGCACATCGTAGGTCCTGACCATGCCGTCGCGCACGCAATGGGCGCTCGCCTGGTGCGGCCGGCCTTTGGCGAGCGCGCTCGCCGCGGCTTCCGACAGCGCGGTGGCGCAATCGGGCGAGAGCGCGGCGACCGGGATGTCCCAACGCTCTTCGCCGAGCCATTTCTGCACGTAGCGTCCGCTGCGCGACAGTTCGAGCGCGCCATCGCCCTTGAGCAGCGCGATGTGGTCGGCGAGCCGTCCCAGGCTGCCGAGCATCACGTCCTCGTAGCGCGGCAGCCGCTCGCCCGGCTTCAACGCGGCACGCCATTTGCGCTGAAGCACCGGGATGTCGTCGAACATTTCGGCGGCCGGTTTTCCCGACACTTTCTTCGCGGCACTCATGGCAGTCCCCAACGCACTTTCCCGTCGCATCCAATGCAGCCGCGCTTAACGGCGTGTAAAGAGCGCGCGAGTGCGGGTTCCGTTCAGCGATTATGACAGTTTAAAGTCGGGCGTTGGTTAGTGGGCGTTAGAGACTATGACGGTTGTGCGAAGGCGTTGCGTAGGAGGCGCGTGAGACCGAAGCTTTGGCGCACCGCTGCATCGTCATTGCGAGCGCAGCGACGCAATCCAGACTGCCCACGCGGAAAGACTCTGGATTGCTTCGCTGCGCTCGCAATGACGGAGCGTAGGCAAGAGCGTCGCTCTTAAATTCACATCTCGCTTGTAGGCACACCTTCGCATCCTCGCGGCGTGTTCGCCCGAGCTTTGCTTCGTCCTCTCACCCTCAATGGAAAGAGGGCGCAGGGAAGACCGGGTGCCGGCTGGCACCCGCGGTCCACTGTGCGAAATTGTCGTTAGAACATTGCACAGCGGCATACAGGTGAAGCCTAAACATCCGGCCTTCCCTGCGCAGGGGAAAACCATAAGTCCTGTGAAGCTTTATGCAGCCCTGTAGAGAGTACCTAAGCCATTGATCGTCCGCAATTATCGCGCCTATGTTGGCGCAGGCTTTTCGCAGGCATTCGCCTACGGCTTCGCGACACATCGCGAGAGACAGGGACAAGATCAATGGCACGCAAGGTCAGCTTCAGCGCACTGGAAAGCCGCAGCGCGCGGCTGCGTTTGAAAGTTCGTCGCGCACCTTATCCGGGCCCGACGCTCGCGCGCGGAATCGCGCTGATGTATCGACGCAACAAGACCAATGGCACATGGGTGCTTAAGGCCAGCGATGGGCACGGCGCCTACTGGACGAAGGGCTTTGCGCTCGCCGACGATTTCGAAGATGCCGACTCCAGGAACGTG
The DNA here is from genome assembly GCF_055811835.1 of Bradyrhizobium sp. WSM4874. Classification (NCBI taxonomy): domain Bacteria; kingdom Pseudomonadati; phylum Pseudomonadota; class Alphaproteobacteria; order Hyphomicrobiales; family Nitrobacteraceae; genus Bradyrhizobium; species Bradyrhizobium sp. WSM4874. Next base: position 49,922 of record NZ_JBVVPR010000001.1, on the reverse strand, counting down.
CTGACCTTCCATCAGGCGCAGGACGCAGCAAAGAAACTGGCGCGCGGTGATGACGGCCGCACTGAAGCGGCACCGATCACTGTGGATGGTGCGCTGACGGCGTACAGGGGCGATCTGATTGCGCGAAATGCAAACGCCTACAATAGCGAGCATCCTAGACTTCATCTCACAAACGCCCTGCTATCGAAGCCGGTGGCGTTGCTCACGTCGAAAGAGCTGAAGGCCTGGCGCGACGGTTTGATCGGCACCATGGCGGCGTCAACCATCAACCGGCTCTGCCGTTGTGTCTGCGCGGCGCTGGCGCTGGCAGCGCAGCACGATCAGCGCATCACGAATCAAGTGGCATGGCAAATGGGGCTTGCGGGGCTTCCGGACGCCACCGAGGTGCGCAACGTTATTCTTAGCGACGACAAGGTGCGCGCGTTCGTCGCGACAGCTTACGCGCTCGACGGCAAGCTCGGCCTGTTGACTGAGACGCTCGCAGTCACTGGCGCGCGTCCGAGCCAGGCGGTGCGACTGCGCGTTGCGGATCTGCACGACCATCCCACCAAGCCGAAGCTCTCGATGCCAAAGTCCTCGAAGGGCGGCGGAAAAAACCGAAGCGCAAAGAAAGCCGAGCGTTACTCGGTGCCGATCACTCCGCAGCTTGCGGTAATGCTGAGAGAAGCGGCGCAGGGTCGTGCCGACGACGCACCGCTATTGCTGCAGAGCGACGGCACTGTGTGGCCCGAAAATCCCGGCCAGGCTTATCACCGTCAGATCGACCGAGTGGTCCTGACGATTGGACTCGATCCTGCAATCGTCACAATCTACGCACTTAGGCATTCTTCGATCGTGCGGCAATTATTGAACTGCGTTCCGATCCGGGTGGTTGCAAGTCTGCATAATACGTCAACTGTGATGATCGAAAAGCACTACAGCCGGTTCATCACCGAGCACTCCGACGAGATTTCCCGCGCGGCTTTGTTGCAGCCGGCGGTGCCGAGCGGCGACAACGTCCTCGCACTGGCGAGCTGATCGGCGACCGCGATTCACTTCTGCCCCGACCATGCCAGTGGATGCGGGTCGCCGATGCGTTCTGTTGCGTAACTCATTAAGTTAAGCAACGCCGGGCCAGGTCGCCGAAAATAAATTTCCAGCTTCGGTTTAAGCTTTCGGCGTCGAAGATTTGCCAGTCAATCGAACCAGTTAGGAAAATAGGAAATTGCCTAAACTGTTGATAGTGAACATGAATCTTCACGATGCAGGTTTGACAGGAGCTGAAACTTCCTCAAGCTATAGCTTCATATGTAACTGCTTCGAGGGAGTACCGCGATGGCCCGTCCAGAGGTCACCGGCAAGAAGACCGGTAACAGCACAAAACCCAACAGCAACTTGCAATCGCCGGCCCGCCTTGCGCTGAGCATTCCGGAATTCTGCAAAGCACACGGGCTTTCCCAAAGCATGTTCTTCAAGATGAAAAGGCAGAACAAGGGCCTGACGCCGCGCGAGATGAAATGCGGCACGCGAATTCTGATTACGTTTGAAGCAGCCGCCGAATGGCGTGCCGAGCGCGAGGCCGCAACCGCATCTGCCGAGGTGAAGCCGTCTGCGCGTCGTGCTGAAGGAGTCACCACCTAGCAAAATCGGTCGCGCAGCAGGCACTGCGCGACGACCAGCGGCATCAATCATGGGTCATAAGATAGGGCCCCGCCACGCCCGCTGATTGGTCCATAGTGCCCGCCGCGCAGCCTCACCAAAACAGAGGTTCGCGCTCATGCTATCCGACCAAAGTTTCCATCGTCTCATCGGCCTCGCCTACGCGAGATCCCAACGGCCGCACGAAGTAATGGCCTCCTTCTGCCGGTGTTCGCTGACCATGTCAGGCGCCGGCTGCATGCGCCGCCCACGCCGTCGCGCGCGCCGTGCTCGGCAACGTCATTGCTCTGGTTGGGTCGGTCGCTCCAAAGATCCCGGCGACGGACGGCTTAGATCATCCATTGGTAGCGTGCGGAGGGCTTCACCATGAGGAATCCCAACGACAACGCGCCCCCGCATATTGACATCACCATCCAGCCGGACATTGCCCAGCGCTATAGCGACTTGTTCGATGCGTTCTTCGGATGTCTGCAGCTTAGCGCCAGCGATCGGCCGCTTAAAGACGCCGCCTGTGCGCTGATCGAACTGGGCGTGCCGCCTCAGATGACGATCACCGCAACGCATTTGTCCGGACGCCGTCAGGTGATGACGGCCACGCTCGCTTCCGCCGCTGAAGGATTCGACATCGGTTTCGATGTTGAGGACGTCAGCAATGTCATTCCATTTCGACGACCAGTGCGGCCAACCGCCGGATCGTCCGGGGGAGATGTCGCATGATCGATCTTAACACCGCTCCGGACCAGCGCGACTTATCCCCAGCGGAAAAGGAATTGTGTTTTCGCCTGGAGCAGGACTTCAAAGGCGAGTGCACAGAGCCAAAGCCGAAGGTCACGATCGATCTCAACGGAGCGCGCCCTCAGAACACATCTCGCCGTCAAAGGATCGATGTCGAGGATATCCGTGAGCGGCTCAACGCAGTTGCTGACGATTTTGTCAGGTGGTTTTTTCCCAGCGCGGTGTTCAGAAATGGCGAGGCCCGCATCGGCAGCGTGCTCGGCGAGCCGGGAACGTCACTCTCGATCGAGCTGGCCGGGCCTCGCGTCGGCAAGTGGAATGACCACTCGACCGGCGTAGGCGGCAACGATCTGATCGGGCTCTTCTGCGCCTACAGGGGTTTCACCAGCAAGGAATTCCCGCTGGCCCTGGTCGAGATCGCGCACGATTTCCTCGGTGATCCGATCATGATCGTCAGGCCTACCTCTCGATCGACGCCGCAGGAACAGATTGCGACCACTATGAAGACGTTTGCCGACCAGCGCCAACACGCGGTCGAGCTTGGTGCTCCGGTGAGGAGCTTCACCTATCTCAGTATTGATCGCACCATCATCGCCCAAGCGTGTCGATACGAACCTAATGGGACGCGCGCGGGGAAAACCTTCAGGACGTATAGTTTCGAAATGATTGACGGCATTCGGCGCTGGAAGGGCAAGATGCCAGACCCGCGTCCGTTGTATCGGTTGCCGGAGATTGCGCAGGCCGACACCATCATCTTGGCCGAAGGTGAAGCCAAGGCGGAGGCATTGGCCGGTCTGGGCTTTGCAGCGACCTCGGTCATGGGTGGGGCCAATGCGGTCGCGAAGACCGATTGGACTCCGCTTAAAGGCAAGACGGTTATCATCTGGCCGGACAACGACAAGCCCGGACAGGACTTCGCACGCCATGTCACCGCGGTGCTGCTGTCGTTCGGCTGCAAAGTGTCAATCGTGCAGATCCCGGCCGGCATGGCGGAAAGCTGGGACGTGGTCGACTGTGTTGCAGAAGGCGGCGACGCCGCCACACTCATTGCCGATGCGGTTGAGGTGGATAGTTCGCCCGCGCGGGACAATGGGCCGGCGGCGGACGACCCGAAGCCCGACGACCCCAAGCCAGAAAACCCGACGCCACCACCACCGGCGGGCATCCCGCTCGACTATTACGACAATTTTGGCAAGGCCATCGCCAAGAGCTGGATCTTCAAGGGGGTGTTGGCGATCGGCGAGACGTCCAGCTTTGTAGGCCCGCCCGGCAGCGGCAAGTCAGCGCTGCTTGCCAGTGCCGCCATGCATGCCGCTATCGGCGCGGACTGGCGCGGCTATCGCGCCAAGCAACGAGTTGGCGTGGTCTATTTCGCGCTGGAGCGAGGTCAACTGGCGAAGCGGCGCATGATGGCGATGGCGGGACCTTCTGGCTTGCCCATCGCGGTCGCCAGCCAAGTTATCGATATGATCCACCCCGGCTGTGTGCAGATCATCGTCGACACCATCCGAACTGCGGAAGCGCATTTCGGCCAATCGGTTGGCCTGATCATCATCGACACCTTCAACAAGGGCCTTGCGGCGGGCGGCGGCGACGAGAACAAAGCGATGGATCAGAATATCGCGGCGGCAAATCTGCGTCGCGTACATGAACAGGTGGCAGTGCACATCAGCCTGGTTGGTCACACCGGCAAAGACGAAAGTCGCGGCGCCCGCGGCTCCAACGCCCACCTCGGCGACGTCGACTTGATGGTTCAGATTTCCGTCGAAGAAAACATCCGGACCGCCATCATCACTATGATCAACGATGGCGCTGGGGGTGTACTAACCCGGTTCAAGCTGACGACAATCACGCTCGGGAAGGACGAAGACGGCGATGACATCACGACGGCGATTCTCGCGGACGATTTGCTTGATGCTGGCAAAGCGGCCAGCCGGGCGAAACTAACCAAAGCGCAGCGTAAGGCCATGGAAATGCTGGAGCGCGTCATCGTAGACGTCGGCCGGCCAGCACCGGCCTCTAGCGAATTTCCCCACGGAGTCAGGGTGGTGAGGGTCGAGCAATGGCGCGAGGCTTGTATCAAGGGGGGCCTGTCACCGGGCGGAACCGACGAAAGCGCAAAAAAAGCCTTCCGCCGTGCCATGGGCGATCTCGATGCCATGCACCGCATTGGCATATGGAATGGATTGGTCTGGATCGCTTACGAGTGAATTAGGTTACCGCCGGACAATCGGACAAATGCGGACATGTCCGGACATTGTCCGAAGGCCCTTTCCGGACAGACACGGACACACCCCTATAGGGGTGTCCGTTGTCCGGAGGCCCGATCTAAAGGCGGGAGCGCGTGGATTGGGTGGGGTTGGACGTCCGCCCGGAGCGGCGTAAGCTGGACTGATCGGTCTAGTGACTCTAAAAACTACGCTGGCACGCCATGCCGACCGCAAGCGACGAACTAAGACGCAAGCGGATAGCCAATCTCCGGCCGCGACCTCGCGTCAAAGGCCAGGCAAATCGGATCACACGCGATCTGCGTCAGGCCATCATCGCCGCTGCGGAAGCCCACGGCAGCGATGGCGCCGGAGCGGATGGTTTAACTGGTTATCTTTTTTACCTCGCCGACAGACACCCCAAGGCGTTTACCGCACTGTTGGCAAAGATGATCCCGTTGCAATTGTCTGGAGCCGTTCAAAGCGTCGTCGGACAAGTGACTGTCATTAGCGTTCCAGCGGGTCATTCCCTTAGCAATGACGTTACGCGGGCTGATAGCTGAGAGATATCAACGCCGCACTCGCTCTGTGTTCTCCAAAGTGTCGCGAACCGCTGTCACGACAGTCGATTCTCAGCACTCAGTTACCGGCCTTGGGGGGGACCGTCTCCGCATCCGCTCCTCTCACAGTGCAGGGCGTCCTGCTCATCCGACAGTTTCTCCCAGGCAATTGTTGCAGTACAGCGCGCGTATCACGCCCATCGTGCACCGAGTTCGCTTGATCTCGCCACAGCCGTGATAATATTCGCGCGGTTAAGGTGGTTCGCGACGGACGCGACGTTGCCCGACCACCGGGCCCGGCCTCATCACCACACGGCGGAGGACAATGATGGCGATGCGCAAGCAAGTTCCGCAACGCGGTTCGTTCGTCATTGCCAACGGCGGGCCTGCCGAGATCCATGACAAGCGCGACGGAATCTTCAAAGGCATGCGGTTGACCTCAACGCCGAACGTCAGACCAAATATTCCGCTCACGGAACGTTTCCCGTTGATGGTCGACCAGATCAAAGCCGCCGGGCCGCTCGGCGGACCTGCCTTCGAACGCGAGAGCGCCGCGATTCTGGAGCTGACACGGCGGCTGCAGGCTGTCCGCGAGCAGCTCCAGGCGACACGGAAACGGAAATAGTGATGCGTGGGTTCGAGCTGAAGCAACGCCTCGCAGAGCTTGCCAAGCGGCACAACGTTGCGACGAGCGAGCGACCGGCGATGGCTCTGCTCTCGCGCGTCACCGTTCCGCAGATCATCGAAGGCATCGCTGCGACGCCGGATGTCGATAGCGAACGGATGAGCTTCGCGCGCAGCTCGCTGAGTTGGCCCGCTCTCGACCAGCTGCCGCTCCTGGTGCGGCACAATCCCAACAAGTCGGCCGGCAAGATTCTCGGTCTCACCTACAGCTCCGATGGCCGGCTCTTGGTCAAGGCGCAGGTCGACGACCAGGAAGCCCGCTGCATGCCGGCATTCTCGATCGCGGCGACCGTGTCTGAGGCTGAGATCGTCAACGAAGGCAGTTTCGCATTTTACACGCTCATCCACCGCGCCGTCGTCACCGAGATTTCTTTGACGCCGCAGCCCGCGAACGCTGCCGCCATCGTCACCAGCCGTCGCGATGTCACGACGCTCGACCTCACGCACGATACTGCCGTCGCGGCCATCACCCGGCTGCGCAAGCATCTCGACGCTTACGCTGCCGGTGCGCTCCAGGCCACGCCGGCACCCGCGCCGCGTCCGTCGATCGGCATCGCGCCGGCCTACATTCACGGCAGGCTGCCGGCAGCGGTCCTGAAGCCCCGCCGCAGCGAATTCTCGCGCCTTGTCGCACGTCTGCCGACCGGAGACGGACCATGAGCCCCGCCGACATCGGCCGCATTCAAGCCCGCGCCGCGCTCTATCTTAGCGACGAGGTCGCGGCGGTCGCCGGCATGTCGCTCGACCAATTAAAGCAATTCTCGCTCGGGCGCCAGTTCACCGCGACTGATCAACAGCTCGCGGCGCTGGCGCGCCGCATGGGCCTCAAGCTCCAGGGAGCACCGCAATGACCATGTTCAGCCGCAAGCCCGTCGCCAGCCCCGAGATCACCGGCACGCAAGCGCTCAGGCAGCACCTGCGAGCCCGCACCAGCGGCACGAGCGCGACATCGTTCGCTCGCATTGCCGCCGAGATCAACGACGCGATCAACGAGGCCGCCAGCAAAGCCTCCGCCAACGAAACCGCGCTGCGAATGGCGCCTGCTGATGCCAGCGAGATCACCATCCGCTCGATCGCAACCTCGCTGCTCGCCACGCTTACAGTCACCGGCACCGCCGTCACCGGAACGAAGTTGGAGGATTTCAGCAACGACCGCTGCGATCTGTCCGCTGAGGTAAAGAACGGACTCGCGCTCTACCTCCACGGCGGCCACGCCATGTTCAACGCCGAGACCGACCGGCTAGAATCCGCATATCGGCACGAACCAAAATCGATGGGCATTTCACCAAAGGCTTACGTCAATCCAGATCCGACGATCGCCGCGGCGCAGGATGCCTGCAGGGCCGCAATAATCGCCGCCCGCGGTCCGGCTCTGCGCCAGTCGCCAGTGCCGCCGATGGTGCCATCGATGGTCGCCAGCACCAAGCCGCGGCCGGGGTGGTTGTGACTACCCTGCAGGGCGGAGAGCTTGTCTCGAAGATTGATCCGCGGCGATTAAAGGAAACCGCTCATCTCCCGGACCGTCGCTACGACTTCGCCGGCGCTGTATGGCTTGGAGATAAACCGACTGCCCGTGGGCAAGTCGTCTTTATTGACCTTCGCCTTTCCAGACGTCGCAATGATCGCGATAGGCGGCCAGCGGCCCCTAACGGCATCAGCGAGTTTGAGGCCATCCATCGAACCGGGCATGTGTATGTCGGTAAAGACAATCGTGATGTCGGCTCGGCGTTCGAGAATGGCGATGGCTTCATCGGCACTTGCAGCTTCGACAACTTCAACCCCGGCGGACTTGAGCATATCGACCGCGTCCATGCGGATCAGAAGCTCGTCCTCTACAATGAGGACAACGGGCCGCGCATTATCTGATTTCACTGAATAAATGTCTCCATGACAGGATACGCGGGCCTATCTAGGATGGTTCCTCGCATACCTCCCTTATTCGAAAACAGATAGACATTGACGACCGTGAAGTGCACGGTAGCGGATTAGGCAGTAAAATCAGAGATATCCTTGAAAGCTGACCTGCACAGGGCCGAAGAATCTCGTCTTGGCGCCCTTCGGCGCTATGCCATCCTCGACACCCCGCGAGAGGCCGATTTCGACGAGGTCGTGAAGGTCGCGTCCGCCGTCTGCGGTACACCGATTTCCGTGATCAACCTGATCGACCAGGGCCGCCAATGGTTCAAGGCGGAGGTCGGACTGGGCGTCCGCGAAACGCCGCTCGACAGCTCGATTTGCGCACATGCGATCCTGCAACCCGGCCTATTTGTCGTACCTGACACCACGCTGGACCGCCGTTTCGCCGATAACCCGTTGGTTACGGGCGACCCGCATCTGCGTTTTTATGCTGGCGCACTCCTTGAGACGCCCGAAGGCTTCCCACTCGGAACCGTCTGCGTGCTCGACTACAAGCCGCGTGAGCTTGACGAGACCCAGAAGGCCTTTTTGCGATTGATGGCCAATCAGGTGATGAAGCTGCTCGAACTTCGCCGGATCAACGCTGCCGAACATCTCGCAAGAGTCGAAGCCGAGGACCTGGTCAGGGAAAAAGAGACGTTGATGCGCGAAGGCGATCATCGACTCATGAACTCATTGCAACTCGTTCAGTCGATCCTCGCGCTTCAAAGCCGCAGCGCACCGAGCGACGAAGCGAGGGCTCAACTCGATATGGCCAGCAATCGCGTGCTCGCCATTGCGACCGTTCACAAGCAGCTGCATCTGACAGGCAGTCAGGAAGAGATCGAGATCGATACTTTCCTGCGCAGGCTCTGCGAAAGCCTCAAACACACCGCGCCCGCTCAGATTACCGCGGTTGATGTTGACGCGGAGAATGCCCGACTTCGGTCGGATGTCGCGAGTGGATTAGGTCTTCTGGTGGCGGAATTGGCCACGAATAGTTTCAAGTATGCATATGCGCCGGGTGAACGTGGGTCGGTTGACATAAGCTTCAGAACAAGCGCGGGAGGATGGATTTTGAAAGTGTCCGATCAGGGACGAGGATTACCCGCGGGATTCGACATCAATCAGAGTAAGGGCTTCGGCATGCAAGTTGTGAAAGCATTCGTGCAACGGCTAAATGCAACAATGACCGTATCGTCGCGCCCAGGACATACCGCATTCGAAATTGTCCGCGCGGCCAATTGATATTGGCGGCGGCTTCTAGCCCATCTCGGACCTCGCGACTGACACTGGTGATGTCCGCTCGCGCTGCTTACCAGAACTCGGAATGTTAGGGCCACGCGTGACCAATCGCGGGCTACGCTCGATCTAAATCCACGAGATATGCGAGGACCAAGTCTTCTGTCTGAGCTTTGAAAGCGGCGTCTCGATAGATGACAATCTCCGCTTCGCCAGCTCTGCGAACCGTCAACTTCGCCGTCGACGAGCAAAGTGGCACGCCGTTCGATGTCATGGTGGTCAGGTCTTCACGAACCCAGTCCTCTTTGCATAACTCGAAAGCTTCTGAGAAATTCTTTGCTTCGAAGGCGAACGCAGCTTTGCCGTCGACGTCCATGACGAATACGGAGCCAGAGAAAACGGTCATTGACACTCGCTTTCATCGGCATCGGACAGCCGTGGGCCAAACTTAGAACCTGATACTAAGAGGACGCGAACCGTCCAATCAGCGGCGCGTTCACTGCGGGCCTGAGCTTGCCTAACCGGAACATCTTTATACTCAGTTAGTTAACTAGCATCATCGACCGAGGCTCTGCCTGTGGGCGTCGATGCCCGAGAGACCAATTGCGCTCCCGCCTGCCTAGGACGGAGCGCTATATATGACCTCTGAACAGCTCAAAGTCATTCAGCTTTTGCAAGCGCTAGAACATTCCCTGCAAGATGAGATCGGCAAGGCAATCTGCGAAGGTGGCGATGCCACTGCTCCTGCGCGGAGACTGGAAACGGTTGCGCGTCTGCTCGCCCGACTTGAAGAGGAAGAGTAAGATTCTCTGTGGGTCGGCGCACCGGGGCCATCCATTGTTCAGATGGAGCCGATCGGATCAGGGGGACTACTCGGCGGTGGAAGCCCGTATTCCGCTGCTCGTTTGGCCGCAAGCTTTCGGTAGGCTTGTGCCTGGGTCAACAATTGGTCTTTAAAACCTGTCTCGGCCTCGTCCAATGCCAACTGTTCTAGCTGAAGCGCTCGTTCAAGGTATTCAGTTAACAATTTCACGAAGCGATCTTTTTGATTTGGTTTTTAAGCTGACGCAGCGAGGCCGGGGCCGGTCGATTTGCGGCAGCGAGCCAATCGTCCATTTGGGCTGCCGCTTCAGCTTGCTGGCCGCGCTTGATCAGATTCTCGCGCTCCGTACTCAGCGGCAATTGTTCGGCCGATTCCCGGCACCTGGCTGCCTCTTCGAGAAGCCGATCCTTGAATGACTTCCCGTGAACTATCGGGGTGCGACGTTCAGACATGCTTGACCTCGCTTCTGAGTGCGTAGACTGCACTCTATTAGCAACGCAATAAGGGAACTTGTGTTCCGAAGAGCGGAACTGATAGGGTATCAAGCGTGCGTGCGGCCCTGGATTTGTGCAGCATCCCAGGGCCGGGAGAAGTGCTCAGCTGGGGTGGTTGCGTTATGGCGTCTGTGCTTCTGATCGAGGATGAAGCGCTCATACGCATGATGCTGGCGGACATGCTGGCCGAGCTGGGCCATAGCGTTGCTGGTGAAGCGAGCGACTTGCAGAGTGGGCTGTTGCTCGCTTCTGCGCCCGGCGTTGATGCCGCCATTCTCGACATACAGCTTGGCGACCACAGTTCTGTCCCCATCGCAGTAGCGCTGCAAGGCAAAGGCGTTCCGTTTGCCTTTGCGAGCGGATATGGGGCGGACGGCGTGCCTCAAGGCTTTGAGGATTATCAGGTTCTTCAAAAGCCGTTCAAAATTGAGGAACTTCAACGCTGCTTAGCGATTTTGCTGCGCTAACACACGCCGGTAGTTTGCTGCATCACGCGCGCTAGATCTTCTTCAGAGAACGGCTTCCTAAGCAACGGAAAGCCATCCCGCCTTCGCTCGCGGCCCGATAGCTGAAGAACTTTCAGCGTCGGACGAATGCGCGTCGCTCGCTCGGCCAGTTCATGACCATCCATGCCGGGCATATTGATGTCGGTGATCAAGATCGAAATGTTCTTCTGGCGCGACAGCTTTTCCAGAGCTTCATCGCCGCTATGTGCGCACACGACGTGACAACCAAGATCTTCGAGCATGCACGCGAGCACGTCGAGCACGGCGGCATCGTCATCGACTACAAGAACTGTATGGGTCATGCAAACCGCCTTCGCGAGTTAACATATGCTAATGGCTTAGGTTCCGGCCTAAGAAGCGGTGTTAGCCGACGACTCCGAAGCTGCACTTTCCTCCAGTTTCCAATTGCAACTTTTTCCCGTCATCATTGTTGGACATGCGGCGGAAATTCCGAGTTCAACCTGGAGGCGTCTGCGATGAAATGGTTTCTTGTCGGCCTTGTCGCATGTGTGGGTACGCTAGCTCAGGCAACCTCTGCCTCGGCAATCCCGGCTGCCACGCCGGACGCACTGGGCGCGTCTCAATCCGTTCCTATTGAAGTTAAGGGCGGCCACGGACATGGCGGTGGCCACGGGTGGGGTCATCACGGCGGGCGTGGTCATCACTACGGTTGGGGCAGAGGCCGAGGCCATCATTACGGCTGGCGGCACCGCCGCTGGTAAGCGTTACGAATTCCGCTCGGCGTCGGCGACCGGCGTTGAAGCACGGTCAAGTATTACTTTGTTAACCATCAGGCGCCACCTTGCGACATGGACAGCATTGAAGAATCGCCTGGAGCTAAGCCCGCTTGGACGCAGCACGAATTAGCTCGACTACTCCTGCTGGCCAGAGAACGGTCCACCGCAGCTGAGGCGGCCCAGGTGCTCGGGCGCCGCGTTAGCTCGGTGCGTCGGCAAGCTCGCGAACAGGGCCTGCTGCTTTACAAGAGGTAAGTCGGGCAGAGGATTTCCCCAAGATGGAAGATCATCGGGATGTCTCAGCAATCCAGCGGAAGCTGGCGCACTGTCGCCAACTCATGAAAGAGTTTCCGGACGGGCCAACCGCGAAGCACATCCGAGAGCTGGAGGACGAGCTTAGAGCTGAGTTGGCAGCCGAGCTACGCACCCTTACGCGGCAGTAGCGGACGAACAGCCGTATTGACTCATCGTTCTCTATTTGTTCTATCTCTGGGAGAAATCCCAGGTTGGCCCATGCCCACACTCGAATATCTCCGCTCGGAAATAGAGCGCATGCGCTCGCAGGTCAGCCGCCAGCGCAAGGAAATCCTCCAGCTTCAACGGGCGGGGTTATCGACCGCCTCGGCTGAGACCCTGCTTCAGCGTATGCTGAGCAAGGTTGACGACCTGTGCGCTGAGCGGGACCGGCAGGTGCGGGCTGCAAAGGAAAGCCCGACCTATGCGTCCGGCAAGCCGATAAGAGGCACTCCGGCAAGCCGAAGGATGTGATGGATAACCTTCGGCGGTTTCCGGCGCCGTGGGTGATGGTGGAGGAGGAGCAATGTTTCCGCGTGAAGGACGCAAACGGCTTCTCCGTCTGCTCCGTGCCCCACCGCGAAGACCTTCACCGGCGCCCGTACCAATATGCCGAGCAATTCCTTACCCGAGACGAGGCGAGAAGGATTGCAAAGGCAATCTCCCGGTTGCCGGAGCTTTTGAAGAGGCCTCAGTACTGAGAGCGTTCCTCCTGAAGAACGCTGTATCACACCGCGTTCGCTAACCGTTCGGCGGCCGTTCTCGTTGACGTTGAAAATACAACCTGGAATCTCAATTGCGGTTGTATGTTAAAACGCCTGGGAACGGCGCATGAGCCTCGCGGTTGGAGAGTCCTAAGTAAGGTAAGTAGACTGCCCCGCCGTCGGCTCCCCCCACCGACGGCGGGCTTTTTGTGAGTGTTGCGTTAGTGGCAAAGCGTACCCGAGCACCGGCCAAGAAGCCGCGAGCTTCCATGCCGGGCTTTATCGGCCCCCAGCTTGCGACCCTGAAGATGAAAGCTCCTTCGGGGGCCCAGTGGATTCACGAAGTCAAATACGACGGCTACCGCATCCAGCTCCACATCGACGGCGACGACCGTAAGGCCTTCACCAGGAACGGCCATAACTGGATCGACAGGTTCTCGGTCATTGCCGGCGCCTTCGACCTCGAAGGCCAAGCCATTGTTGATGGTGAGGTGGTCGTCATCCACGAAGAACGCACCAACTTCTCCGAACTCCAGGCGGACCTCGGCAGAGGCGACCAGGACCGCCTCGTTTTCTTCGCTTTCGATCTCCTATGGCTGGACGGTAAGGACCTTCGCAAGATGGCTCAGCTTGCCCGCAAGGAGCTGCTGAAGCAGCTGATCGATGAGAACGGGCTAGAAGCACCGATCTTCTACAGTGAGCACCATGAGGGCGACGGACAGGCGCTGTTCGAGGCGGCGAGCAAGTTGAACTACGAGGGCATCGTCTCTAAGCGGGTTGATGCGCCTTACCGGTCGGACCGGGTTGAGGCTTGGCAGAAGATCAAGACAGTGCAGCGCGAAAAATTCCCCGTCGTTGGTTTCGTCAAGGACCCGTCCGGCGTCGCCGCGCTCTATCTCGGCAAGCAGGACGGGAAAGAGCTGCGGTACATGGGCAAGGTCGGCACGGGCTGGAGCCGGACGAAGTCGGCGGAGATTCGCAAGGCTCTCGATACCGTCGTCAGCCCGAAGCAGAAGCTCACCAAGCCCGTTAGGAAACCAAAGGCGACCTGGGTCGAGCCAAAGTTCTACGCCGACATCGAATACCGGGACATCACCTCCGAAGGCCTGCTCCGGGCCAGCTCATTCAAGGGGCTTAGCAAAGGAACGCGGCGTTCCTGACGGCGTTTTCTCCACCAGTGAGTGGAGTACCGGCATGCCGGATCGCGTAACCCGAGCGGTAAAAGAAGCCCAGGCCATCCTGGCTCGCTATGTCGAGCCGGGGCCGAGGGACGCCGAAAACACGATCAATGACCTGCTGGCCGTTCTCGATGATGAGCCGCTTGTACAGGCGATGGAGGAGGAAGATGAGCGACAGTCTCACCAAACGGGACCAACGCGACCGTAGCAAGATCAACATGCACGAAGACTTCGAGGTCAAGTATTGGACCAAGGCGCTTGGTGTCTCTAGGGACGAGCTGCAGAAGGCCGTCGACAAAGTAGGCAATTCGGCCGCCGCCGTTCGCAAACAATTGGCGGTGTAACCGAGGCGCGCGGTATGCTTGCGATCTTTGGAGCAAGGCCCGCGCGCTTTTTCATGCCATGACCCCCAACTGTCCCATCTGCATTCGCCGCTTGCGCGCGTCGCGAATAACGAAGCCGATGATTCAGGCAGGCCTTCTCAATCGTTTCACCTTGAACTCCAAGGACGAGTTGGCGTCAATTTTTGCCGTCCTTAAGTACGCGATCTAAGATGGATTGGACCAAAAACACTGACCCTTTTTCGGTCAGGTGCACCTGATCACTGGCAGTAATATCCTCGGAGGCATCGCCGACACGAGTGAGGCAGCCGTCTGCGTTGCACATCACGTCCCACGCGGAAATGAACTCAGCGCCAAGCGGTACCACCCTCTGACTTAATTCCGCACCGGAGTAGTCCGTTTCCGCGCGACTGGATCTTTCCGGGATCAGACGATGATGCAGCATGTAGTATCGCAAAAACTCGTTAGGCAGTCCTCGTTTCCACCATGGCACCGACCCTAGCACAATGACCCGCGCCTTAGTTTGTTTCGTCAGCGCTTTCACGGTCTCGGCTGCGGCATCGAGATATCTGTCCCAGGTGCCGTGCAGGAGCACGATATCTGGTTTGATTTCGTGAGCGAGCAACAGCACTTTGTCATTGATAGCGCGGCAGTTAGGTACGCCGGCCACGTCGATGTTGAGTATCGGACTGCATGAACTGGATGTGAACTGTGCAATCCCGAAGTCGTGGCTTTCCTGGGCCTTGCGTAGTCCGGGCATTAGCGCGCCGGCTGTCGAATCACCCCAGACCAAGATAAGCGGCCGTCGATCTCGATCAACACAGTTGTCAGAGAACGACATCCGTTGGCTGACATCGATCAGGCATTCATTGACGCGCCATTGCGCGGCCTGAGTTGGCACATTCGCCATCGCCCGAATATCCGCTGGCAACCGAAAAACAAATCCATGTTCTTGTGCAACGATGCCGCCGCCAGCCGCGATCAGTAGCATCGCGGCGCTTAGGGCGGCTATTTTGATCCGATTTGGATGACCAAACCGAAGCGGCATTTCGACAAATCGATAGGTGAGCCATGCCAGCACAAAACTCAGCCCTACAATCAGTCCACGCTCTAGCAGTGTGAGCGGAGCGAATTTGATGACGGCAAAAAATACCAATAACGGCCAGTGCCACAGATAGAGTGGGTAACTGATCAATCCGATCCAGATCATCGGGCGGCTGGCTAGAACAAGGCGGCAGCACCACGCCGCTGGCGCCGACAACAGCAACATGCTGCCGGCTACCGGTAACACGGCCCACCAGCCGGGAAAGGCGCTGTACGTGTCCAGCCTACAAACAGCAGCCGCAATAAGAGTGAGCCCCGCAACCGCGCGCACATTGCTGGCTCGGTGGGTCTGGCTAAAATAGCTCCATCCGCACGCAAGCGCAGCCCCGGTCAATAGCTCCCAAATCCGCGTAAATGGGAGATAGAACGTCGCGACGGGCTTTATCCCGATAAGCGCTACATTCAGCACGAAAGAAGCCAATGCAATCAGGCCGGCTGTGGCCAAGAGGCTTAGCCGGAGGCGGAAGGCTAGGACCATGATCAACGGCCAGAACAGGTAAAATTGTTCCTCGATGCCGAGAGACCAGAGATGTAACAGCGGCTTTCGCGCCGATTGAAAATCGAAATACCCCGATTGCAGAAGCAGCGAAATGTTTGCAAAAAAGGCAGCGCTGGCGAAAACGTCGCTCCCGAGTTGCGCATAGGCCGTCGGCAGCAGCCACAGCCAGCCTAGTATCAGGCTCACACCGAGCACGATGAGGAGAGCCGGGAAAATCCGCCTGACCCGGCGGTGGTAAAAGGTCAAGAGATTGAAGCGTTTTTGCTCCAGTTCACGCGCAATGATGCCAGTGATTAGAAAACCGGAGATGACGAAAAAGATATCGACGCCGATGAAGCCGCCCGGGATTACGTCCGGGAACGCGTGGAAGTACACGACCAGCATCACTGCGACAGCTCGTAGACCATCAATGTCCGGCCGATATCGTTCGGGAGACTGGGTCAAGTCAGGAAATCCAGGAGAGTTTCCGCGCGGACACTGCAAGTCTCGTCGGGTTGAGGTCGGCCATTCCAGACGACGCGGGCGATAGATCAGTCATGGTTGCCTACGGCGAGGATCTGCGCAAGCTGCCGCTGACCCTCTGCACAGACCAGCGTGCAGCGGCTGCGGCTTCGATCAGGGCGAGGTCGGTCCGACACCCACGCCTGCGATCAACGCGCCGAAGTCGCCCTCAATATTCGCATATTGCCTAATTGTATCACGGCCGACTATGCTCGTCCTAATTGCAGGGGACGGGCGAATCTATGGACAAGGCCGAATACGTTGAGCGTGCGCCGGTCTATTACGCCCTGGCGATAGCCGCTGTGCTTGAGCGGGCGCCTGGCCCGATGACCGAGTACAAGATTGCGTCGAATTACCCGAAAGAGGATGACGGCAATCCCGAACCTCAGGGTCTTCTGGGCAAAGGTCTATTGTGGTCGCGTGCTGTTTCGTGGCTGGAAGCGAAGGGAATGATTGCGGTCAAATATGACCGCTTTGGACCGCCGATCTATTTCAAATCCGAAGGCTTCAGCGAGAGGTTTGATGAGCTGGTTGCCGACGACGATCTGCCGTTCGCTGTCTACCATGCCGCCGGTAGGACGGATGACTGGCTCGTACCGGCGCTCTACGGAGTAGATAACGCCTACGAAAACCTTGGCATTAAGCCTGAGGATTTCGACAATCCGGACTCTGAATGGGAACCGCTCGAGATTGACCGCAGTGATCCCAGCGTAGAGAAGGCGATCAACTCGCTACAGGCCGTTATCGATGAGGTGCGCGCCGACAACGGATACAATGCCACACTTCCGCAAGAACGCGACTTCGTTCTCGAAGGCTTGCAAAACACACTGAACAAGTTCGAGTCGCCCTCGATTAGTGCTGGTTATGTACGGCAGGGCATAGAGCGGCTGCAAACATTGGCACGGCGCTTTTCCGGAACGGTCAAGGAAACAACCATCGCCGCGGCAAAAGCGGCATTGATGGAGTTCGGCAAGAAGCACTTCGCTCAAGCCCTCGAATACATTTTTCGTTGGATGATTTGAATGGATTGGCTTCAATTTATCGCCGCGGTGATCGGGCACCTGGCCTGGCCCACTGTCATTCTCATCATTATTATTTCGGTGAGGAAGCAGCTTGGATCTCTGGCCGAACGCATCCTTGAACTGAGCTTCGGCGGCGCGACCGTCAAGTTCGATAAATTACTGTCCAAGGGTGCTGAGCTGATTAAGGAAACGCCTGAGCAGCCACCGGGCGAATCAGACCCGATCCTTCCATTGCCGGCACCGCCTCCCGACATCAAGCCTGACAATCCGCTGGTTAATATTCTCCAGGCCTACCGCGTAACCGAACTTTTGATCGCCGAGTGTGCTGAGAAGCTGAAGGTGAAAACGCGAGACCCTAACACCGTCCTCAGGATGTTACTCAAGCGGGGCCTCATAACCCCGGAAGTATTGGAGCTTCATTCGACGCTGCGGCAAGCTCGGAATACGGCTGTGCATGGGGCGGTGTTCACGCTGTCGGACACCGAAACGAACGAATTTGTCAGGCAGGCCCTTTTCCTGAACTTCGCCCTGAAGCGAGCGTCAAAACAACTGGGGCCGAAAGAGTAAGTCTGCACTCCTCGGAATGGCTCCACTGCATCCCCTCCTGACTACGCGCCGTCTCTCAGCTTGATTTGCTCAAGTGCGCCCGGCGGAAGATTTGCAAACAGCTCACCGATGCGCTTCTGTGTCGCGATTCTCCGCTCGACGACCAAGTTAATGAGTTGAAGGAGAGCCAACGCAATGCCGGTGTCATCTTTTAGATCGATCTTGCCGGGATGAACTGCGTTGTTGCCGACAACGCGCACGACATCGAGAGCTTGCTGGATCTCAATTTCCAAACCCTTCAGCACCAGCGAGCCAATGTCATCATTGATGTTGTCACCCTTCTCGCCCAGCTCGACCATCAGTTTTTGGATGATCATCCGCGAGAGAGCTGCCGATCCGCGCGGCGACAATTGAACGATGCTGGCGGCTTCTAGAAAATCGTCCTTGATGAGCGCCGGGATGTCCGGATGCGGTTCGATCTGCACCGTGTGCGCCGGCCAAGCTATTGCCCCTTTGACCCAGATAGCGAACCCGTCACAACTGTGGCAGAGGCTCATTTCGACGTTGACCATCTCCCAATTGCAATCTTTGCCGTATTTGTGAGCTTGGTAAGTGACTTCGTTCTTATGGAAACGCTTCTTGAACGCGAGGAATCTGGTGCGGTCCTCTTGGTCCTCGCCCTGTTCAAGGTCGACCGAATCCACTTTCGCTCGGTCGTAAACGAAGGGCTTCTTGCCCCGTTCGAAACCTTTGACGTGAACTTCAAGCCAGTGCTGGTGAGCTAACGCCCCACAATGCGGGCATGAGAACGAGTTCAAACCCAGTTGCGGCGCAACCTCTTTAGCCACAGCAATGCCCCCCGTTCGCTGACCTCAGAATCAGGTGTCAGCCTCACCCTCGATCCACGGCGCTCTATAGTAATGCATATAATATTATAAGCCGACCCGTCATCGGATCGCGACACAAATGTAAACACAACGTCCGCACTGCATTGATATGTCTGTCGTTTTTGCCTCTAAACCTTCCCTGCGCAGTGGTTTTACGGCTTATGTCGCGCTCTCCCCGGGGAGCGATGCACTATTGCCCCCGTCGCCTTGCGGATGGCTGATACACGCGCCCCGGTCGGGCCGCAACATCACCGCAACGCTTGGCGCACAGACCCCGGGCGCCAGGACCACACGATTTTGCCGTACGCCGATCACACCGGTCGTGTGCGCGACACTTTCGCTCACGGTTGCCCGCCCTGCGAAGCCCTTCGCGCCGATGTGGCCTGCGTCCACCGCCGTCCGGCCCGCGTTCGTGACGATCGCGATACGCCCCTCTTCCTTGGGCCGGAGTAGGCGACACATACGCCGTTTCCGAATTTCGGTAAAGTGGAATATTTTTGCCGGCGTGCGTTGACTGACAGCTTGGGTGTTTTGCCCGACAGGCACCGCAAGGTCTTGCAGCCCGGATGAGCGAAGCGATATCCGGGATTCCTACCACGGGCTGTCCCGGGTATCGCTTCGCTCACCCGGGCTACGGCAGCGTGTCAGGAGCCATCACCCTGCCAATCGCTCGATCACGAGATCGAGCAGCGCGCGCAGGCGGGTGAGGCGCTTGAGATCGCGATGATAACCCACAAAAGTGTCGCGGCCGGGTGGCGTCGCGCCGATGTCGAGCGCGACCAGCCGGCGGTCGCGGTCGCCGAGCGGGCGCGGCAGCACCGCGAGCCCGCCGCCGCTCGCGCAAAGCTCCGCCTGCGCCTGCCTGTTGTTGCTGCGCGAGGCGATTTCCATATTCGGCAGCGTGCGCTTCAGCCACAGAGCATCGGGCATGTCGGCGAATTCGGTATTCATGGTCACAACGCGGACACCGCTTCCGTCGCCTGCGCGTGGCGGCTTGCAGCCTTTCTTGCCGTAGAGTGCGTAGGGAATGTGGAGCAGCTTTCGGGAGATCACTTCAGGCTCGCTAAACGGTTTGATGCGGAACACGAGATCAGCCTCGCGGCGCGGCAGGCTGTAGAGGCGCGCATCGGTCAGAAGCTCGACGGTCACCTTGGGATGGCGCTTGCCGAAGGCGGCAATCACCGGCGAGAGTATTACCGTCCCGAACCAGTCCGACGACGACAGACGCAGCAAGCCATCGAGCTGCGTCTCCGCACCGGACGCACGCCGCTCCAAGGCGAGCGCCTCCTCTTCGATCCGCTCGGCATGGCGCAGCACAGCCGTGCCCTCGTCGGTCAGGACGAAACCATCTGCCGTGCGCTGGAACAGCGTTTGGCCGAGCGACTGTTCGAGCGCGCGAAGTCGCCGTCCCATCGTCGGCTGGGTCTGGCCGATCTTGCGCGCGGCCGCGCCGAGAGTGCCTTCGCGCGCAATCGCCAGGAAGATGCGCAGATCGCTCCAGTCCACCGGAAGCCTCCTCATACAAAAACGCACGGCAATCGTACATTCTCATTCCTTCCCATGCAAAAGTTCATGAGCATATTGGAGGCCACCAACGGAGCAAGACGATCATGACGAAACAATCGACCATGCGCGCGGCCGTCCTGGAGGCCCACAACGCGCCCCAGCGCCTCTCAACGATCTCGAGGCCCGAGATCGGTCCGCGCGAGGTGCTGGTGCGAATCCGCGCGAGCGGGATCAATCCGCTCGACACCAAGATCCACGCCGGCGCCGCGGCGCATGCGCGCCATCCGCTGCCTGCGATTCTCGGACTGGATCTCGCCGGAGTGATCGAGCAGACCGGACATGACGTCTCGCGGTTCAAGCCGGGCGACGAGGTCTATGGCATGACGGGAGGCGTCGGCGGTGTACAGGGATCGCTCGCCGAATTCGCCGCTGTCGACGCCGACCTGCTGGCGCTGAAGCCTGCCAATGTCAGCATGCGGGAGGCAGCCGCCCTGCCCCTCATCTTCATCACGGCCTGGGAAGGACTGATTGACCGCGCGGCGCTGAAGGCCGGCCAGAAGGTGTTGATCCATGGCGGCGCAGGCGGCGTCGGCCACATCGCGATCCAGATCGCGCGCGCGTTCGGAGCAGATGTGTTCGCGACCGGCTCGGCATCGCAGCGCGCCACCATCGAAGGTTTTGGCGCGACCTTCATCGATCGCGATACCGCCATCGCGACTTATGTTGCAGAGCATACGGGCGGCCGCGGCTTCGCCGTCGTCTACGACACCGTCGGCGGCAAGGTCCTCGACGCCTCGTTCGAAGCCGTACGCCGCTTCGGCCATGTCGTGAGCGCGCTCGGATGGGGTACGCATGGGCTTGCGCCGCTCTCGTTCCGCGCCGCCACCTATTCCGGCGTGTTCACGCTGCTGCCACTGCTGTCAGGCGAAGGCCGCGCGCATCACGGAGAGATCATGTTGGAGGCCACGCGCCTGGTTGAGGCGGGCAAGCTCTTGCCGCTACTGGATCCGCGGCACTTCACGCTGGAGAGTGTCGATGACGCCTATGCGCTGATCCGCGATCACGCGACGCGGGGCAAGCTCGTCGTGGATATCTGACGGCGCTGGCAGAGAAGTCTCGTTGCCGGATGGACGAAGCGCAAGCCGGGCTGCGGAGACCCGCACGCGCAGCTGCGACTAGTCCTCGCTGGACGTCGCCAAGCGATTGCTCAGATGGGCCTGCGACAACAAAAAGAACAATGCGCGCTCGCCATGATATTTGGCGGACGGCCGGGTGCGCTCGAAGCCATCGGCAAATTTCTTGCCGGATTGGTCGCACACCTGCCACCGCCAGCCGAACCGCTTACGCCTGGTGAGGATCACTTCGAACATGCCGACGAGCTTGGTCCCCCTGCTCCTTGCCGGTCTCGCAGACGCACGAGCCTGCTCCGGCCTCCCCCATGAGAGGGATGCCCGACATATAACCCAGCAGGATGGAAAGCGAATGAAATTGATTATCGGAAATAGGTATCTTGCACCGGCTTTGAGGAAGTCGCGGCGCGGCTGGAATAAGCCGGCGGTGCCGGTGTTGATCGGTCCTGCCTGGTAGCGCTGACAAAGCTATTCAAGTCGCAACACCAAACGGTGTAGCGGAGAGCATTCGCCTTCGCACACGTCATGGGACTGGCGGTAATAAGATAAGGGAGATCCGTGCGCTGAATGAGAAGTGTTCACTGGGCACGAAGACCAGCTTCGGGCCGCATGCGGCATCACCGCTCAAGCATTACCGTGCGACGACTTCCACTTCGCCGTCGACGCCGTTGACGACGTTGAAGCCGCGCTCGTAGACCTTGCCCTCGTTCTTGGCGATGGCGCGGTATTCGCCTTCGGAGAGCACGACGCGCGGGAAGGCGCCGATCGATTCCTTGATCACGTCGCCGCCCGGGGTCAGCACCGACCAGGCGGTGTTGGCGAGCGCCTCGCCGCCCCTGTCGCTGACGAGCTTGAGCGTGATGACGGCGGCGCGGTGGGTGATGGTGACGTCGGTGAGCTTGCTGACCTGGACGCGGATGTCCGAGCGCACCACCGAATTGGCGTCGCCGTAATTCGAGATGATGTAGTAGGTACCCTCCGGCAGCAGCACGACGTCGCCGGCTGCGACGTTCGGCACCAGAGAGGCGCGCTCGCCGGATTCGAACTGGCTGCCCTTGTAGATCGCGAACGAGATCTGGTTCTGCGGGATGCGACTGGTGCCGACGCGGCCCTCGATGCGCAGGCCGCCGGCGGGCAGCACGAAGGATTCGCGATCGGTCTCGGCCTTCAGGCTGACGGTGCGCACCGCGCTGACCAGGCCAAAGGCGACGTGCACGACGTAATTGCCGGGCGGCAGCACGATGTTTGGCGTAGCATTGCGATCCTCGCGGATCAGCTTGAAGGTGCCGTTCTCGTCGGGACGATCGGCAAACACGCGCCAGACCAGGCCGCTGGTGATCGGCGGGGTGTCCTTGCCGTATTTCGCCGTCAGCGACAGCACGCCCTGTCCGGGCACGGCCGCGTTGAGCGGCGCGGCGGACGGCACGGTCGTGACCGCGGGCGGCGGCATGCTGGGCGTGGTCGGCTGCAACAGGGTCGGCGGCAGGCTCGGCGGTCCAGCACCCGGGCCGGAGGGCGGCGCCAGACTGACGGCACCGCCGGGATCAGGCACCGACGCGGGCGGCACCGGCGGTGGACGATCGGAGAAAAGCTGCGCCTGCGCAGCATTTTGGCCAAGAGTATAGAGGCAGGCAGCAAGGACAAGGGCCGGCAGCAGCGATGCGCTGCGCCGCCATCCGATGATGCCGTCACCCCCGAGAGTCATGCCACCTGCTTTTCACCGAAAACGCGGCAAATTCAAGCCTCTGCACCCCCGAGAAATACGGGCGATCCGGTTTTGGAACCCGGTTGACGCCTGCGTGATTATCCCAGGGGCATCCGTCCCTCGCCATACTCCTGCCCCGTGCGCTTCCCAAACCGGCATAAACCATGCTTCGGCCCGGTTCTGGCGGAGCGCGAGTACGGTGCCTAGTCTGATGGCGGGTCCCGGCGTAGGAGAGTTTCGGTGCTGGACATATTGAAGGGGCGGGGTTCGAACAGCGATAAGGTCGCCGAGAAAGTCGGCCTGGGCAGCATCCGCCGGCCGGTGATCGGCCTTGCGCTTGGCGGCGGCGCCGCGCGCGGCTTCGCTCATATCGGCATTATCCGGACCCTGCTTGCCAACGGAATCGTGCCTGACGTCGTGGTCGGCACCTCGATCGGCGCGGTGGTCGGCGGCCTCTATGCGGCCGGCCGGCTCGATACGCTGGAAGAATGGGGCCGCAGCCTGCAAGGGATGCGCAACATCCTTGGCTACCTCGACATCCGCCTCAACGGCTCCGGCCTGATCGGCGGGGAGAAGCTGGCGACCCGGCTCGAGGCTGCCTGCGGCCAGAGCCAGATCGAGGATCTCCCGGTCAAGTTCGCCGCCGTCGCGACCGAGGTCCGTACCGGACACGAGATCTGGCTGACGCGCGGCCGCGTGGTCGACGCGATGCGCGCCTCCTATGCGCTGCCCGGCATCTTCTCTCCAGTCCTGATCGGCGATCGCTGGCTGGTCGACGGCGCATTGGTGAACCCGGTGCCGGTCTCGGCCGCGCGCGCGCTCGGCGCGGAAATCGTCATCGCCGCAAATCTTTCCAGCGACATCTTCACCTATTCGACGACGGTCTATTCGCACGGCGCGATACCTGAACCGGTGATCCCCGTGGCCGAAGAGCCGACGTCAAAGCGGCGCTTCCCGAGATTCTTCTCGCCCGAGAAGACGGTGAAGCGCGAGTTCTTCGGCGGCGGCAGCGCACGGCCCGGCCTCTCTTCGGTGATGGTCGACGCCTTCAACATCATGCAGGACCGCATCACCCGCGCCCGCCTCGCCGGCGATCCGCCCGATATGCTGATCACTCCGCGGATCGGCCAATTCGGCTGGTTCGATTTCCACCGCTCCGAGGACCTCATCGCCTTGGGCACCCGCGCTGCCGAGCGCGCGCTGGAGTCCATCCAGGAGGCAATCCACGAGCTGGCGCCGGCGCCCGAGGGCACCGCGCCCAAAGCCGACCAGCAGCAGGACTGATCAGGCCGTCTTGCTGATCAGGCAGTCTTGATGTAGTCGCGCAGGGCTTCCTGCTCGGACTCGTATTCCTGCACCCGGCGCTTGACGATGTCGCCGATCGAGATCAAGCCGACCACCTTGCCGCTGTCGACCACGGGTAGATGGCGGAACTTGCCGGTGGTCATCATCTCCATGAGCTCGGCGACCGTGTCGGTCTCCTTGCAGGTGACGACCTTGCGGGTCATGACCTGAGAGACCGGCTCCTCCAGCGCGCCGGCGCCGCGTTCGCCGATCACTCGCACAATGTCGCGCTCCGACAGGATGCCTTCCAGCCGGCTCTGGTTCATCACCAGCACAGCGCCGATCTTCTTCTCACCGAGCAGTTTGACCGCGACCGCCAGCTTCGCGTCCGGCTCGACGCTCATGATCTGGTGGCCCTTGGTGTTGAGAATCGAACGTACCGTCATTGTCGCCTCCCTGAATCGGAACCGTCCGCTGTTCGCGGTCCGGACTTGTTCTTCGAGTCTTCAACTAACAGTTTCAGCGCCGGTTTCACGCTCGTGCGCTTTGCGAAGCATCGCCGCGAACGGCCTGTCGCTTCGGAACATTCTTCTCGGGAATGATGGATGAATTCGGGCGGCGCCGCAAGCGCCGCTTCAAATACGGTCTGAAATGTCCTGTGATGACGCATCCGCAGCATCGCTTCGCACGCGCGGCACGGGATCGAACAGCGTGAACAGCAAGAGGCCGGCAAGGAAGCCGCCGATATGCGCCTGCCAGGCAACGCTCGTGGTCTCGCTATCGACGCCGATCGCGCCGACGCCAAAGACGATGTTGACGCCAAACCAAACCGCGAGGAAGCCGAGCACTCGCCCGTCGCGCAACGCGCGCGACAGCGGCAGCGCCGGAACTCTTGCGGCGGTATCGGCATCCGATCGGCTGAACGACAGGAAGCTGCCGCGAACGAAGGCGAAGCGGATCGCCGCTGCCATCGCGCCAGATACCGACGCCGAGGCGCCGATCATCGGCGCCACCGCGTGCTCATGGGTCACGAGATGGGCGAGCGCGCCGGCCGCCGCCGTCACCGCGAGGAACAGGAAGAACCTGATCGGGCCAAAGCGCCGCGCCAGCGCGCTGCCGAACGGCAACAGCCACAGCACGTTGAAGCCGAGATGGGTGAGATTGGCGTGCAGCAGCGAATAGGTGACGAAGGTCCAGACCTTGGCGCCGGCACCGCCGGGAATCTCCAGATTGAGTAGCGAGGAATCGTAGCGCTTGGGGATGAAGCCGAAGACGTCGATGGTCCAGTTCTCGAGCTCCGGCGGCAGCAGCACCCGCAGATGGATCACCGCGAGCAGGAGGATATAGGCGGTCAGCGCCAAGGGCAGCGTCAGGATCGGCTCGCGCGGAGCCTCCTCAACGACGGCCGGCACCCCCAGCGAAGCATCTTGCGACGGAGGACCTTGCGGCGGAGAATTTGGCGGGGAATCCAAGGCAGCTTCGCTTTCAGGCGCGATCGGAGCGACAGTCCTAACGACAGGCCTTGGAGATAGTCGTCTTTGCCCGCCCTGCGCAAGTGCACAAAAGGAAAAGGCAGGGCCCTGGGAAAGCCCTGCCTATCCGTGTCGGACTTCCGGTACCCAGAGAGACGGGAGTATCCCCACCCCTCCCCGCGGCCGGTGACCAAACTGTTTGACGCCTGTGTACAGGCCTCGCCGAGAACCTGGAGAAAAGCGGCGAGGCTTGCGACCGCGGTCACCATAGCAGCGGGGCGGCGCACGGAAAGCGCATAGTTAATTTAACGTTAACGACGCAAAGGCAGCGCCAGAGGCGCCGAAAACGCCGCTGCGGCATGGACGCTGCAAAGCCCCTCCTGCACAACAACACAGGGATCGCGGCTGCACTGAAGCGGGACAGGTTTGTCCCGCGAGGTTGCGCCCCGGGGTAAGCGTTCAGTCATGAAACATCCGTCGAGCCGCGAGTTCTTCGCATATTGGGACGAGAAGCGCGGCACTGCGCGGGCGCCAGACCGGGCGGATATCGATCCGGCCGCCGTGCGCGGCCTGCTCGGTGACATCTTCGTGCTGTCCTGCGAGCCCAATCTCGGCTTCCCGTTCCGCGTCGCCGGCACGCGCGTCTGCGCGCTCGCAGGGTGCGACCTCAAGGATTCGAGCTTTGCGGCACTGTTCAACGAAGCCAGCCGCCGCGACATCGAGGAGATCACGACCATCGTCGCCGACGAGAGCCTCGGCGCAATCGCCGGCGTCACCGCCGCGCGCGAGGACGGCAGCAAGGCGTATCTCGAGCTGCTGCTCCTGCCGTTCAACGCCCGCCCGCATACACCGGTCAGCGTGACAGGCGTGCTCGCGCCGTTCGACGACGAATGCGGCGCGCTTGGTCCGTTCGCCCTCACCTCCTGGCGCTATCTGCACCAGCCGGAAAAACTGCTGCCGCGCGCGATCCGCAAGCTGCAGATCGCACGCGGGTTGATGGTCTATGAGGGGCTGCGCTAGCAGTGCACCCCGCTCACGGCATCGCCAGATGCCACGCGCCGTTCAGAAAGCCGTCGCCGGTGACGTCGCCGGGCTTGGTGTCCTTGGCGAAGGTGTAGAGCGGCTTGCCCTTGTAGGCCCATTGCTTCGAGCCGTCGTCGCGCGTGATCACGGTGTAGCCGTCGGCGGCGGCATCGCTCGCCTCGGCCTTCAGCACCGGCCAGTTGGTCGCGCACGGACCATTGCAGGCCGATTTGCCGTCCGCATCCTTGTCGAAAGTATAGAGCGACATGCCCTTGGCGTCGGTGAGCACATTACCCTTGTCGGTCTTGCCAGTCTTGGTCGGCGGCGCCGCGAAAGCAGCGGGAACCATCGCGAGCGATATTGCGAGCGTGAGCGCGAGGCGGATCGAGGACGTCATGGTATCTCCTGTCATGCAATGGGCTTGCATGGGTAGGACGCCGCGCGAGACGCCGTATTCCTGAGATGTCGGCAAAGATATTTTTCGCTGCACGCATCGGCGCATCGGAATAAACTGGGATGATGGAAACGGAACGACGGACCGACATGAGCACGCCGCATTGGCGTCTCGCGCGCGCCTCCGATCTGCCGGCGATCAGCAAGATCGCAGCGCGGATCCATCCCGATCTGCCTGAAAGCCTTGAGGTGTTCGCGGAAAAGATACGGCTCTATCCCGATGGCTGCCGCGTGCTTGTCGCGGACGACGGGATCGTCGGCTACGGTCTCGCGCATCCGTGGATGCAGCACCGGATTCCGCCGCTCGACGGCTTCCTCGAACAACTGCCTGGCGATGCGGATTGCCTCTATTTGCACGACGTCGCCGTGCTGCCCGGCTTTCGCGGCGGCGTTGCGCGCGACTATGTTGCCGATATCGAAGCGCTGGCGCGCGCCTCCGGCATTGCGACTCTCGCACTGGTGTCGGTCTACGCCACGCGGCCACTGTGGCAGCGCCTCGGCTTTCGGCCGGTCACGGCGGATGCGGAGCTGCGGGCAAAGCTCGCGTCCTACGGCGACAACGCAACCTACATGCTGCGCGATCTCGCTGCGACGTAACGTCCCTGCTCCCCGGCGCAGTTCACGCTGGCGTGAAGCTATTCCCTCGAACCGGGTTCGATCAGCTCTCGTCGAAGAACTGTGCGGGCCGATCTGGTCTCGCCGAAACGAGACTGGAGAATTTCCATGAAACTCACATTGTCGAAAGTTGCTTTGCTTGCATTGGCGACGACGGCCGCGTTCAGCGCAACCAGCGCCAACGCGGCGCAATTCCGGACCTATGGCTGCGATTCCGCTTTCTTCGAGGGCTGCGGCATCGCGATCGAGCAGCCAACGCCGAGCGGCAGAAGCCGCGTCAGCGTCACTCACGACACCTCGCCCACCTACATGAAGCAGACCGATCCCCGCTACAGCTCGTCGATGCGTGATGCCGGCGGCGGTGGCCGCTGAGCCCATCTGACTTTTCAGATGATGTCGCCGGTGCAATCCGGCGGCATCATTGCTGTCCCTGCCGAACAGCGCCCCCCCTCAACCGCGATGCTTTTTCTTCTTCGGCTTCTTGCTCGGCGCGCCCTTTTCAGACCACGGCGTGACCGAAGGTTCGGAATGGCCCGGCTTGGTCTTATGCTTCTTTTTCTTCGCGAACGCCGGAGCGTCGTCGAATTTCGCAGGGCGCTCGCCGTGCGGCTTGCCACGTGGCTTGAATTCGCTCTTGTCGCGCGGGCGATCGTCGCGACGTTCAAGATGACCGTTGTCGCGGCTGTCGCGCCGCGGCGCGTGGGACCGCTCTTCCGAAGGCGCCTGCCGCTGCGGCGCATCCGTCATCGGCTCGAGGCGGATATTGTCTTCCTTGTCCGGACGCTTGATCTTCACGGCGAAGGATTCCGCGACCCGCTCGGAAATTTCGAACTCGGTCGTGGTGTCCATGATCTTGATCGCGCCGATATCGCCCTTGTCGATGCCGCCTCGGCGACAGATCATCGGCAACAGCCAGCGCGCTTCCGCATTCTTTTTCCGTCCGATGTTGGCCCGGAACCAGACGCTGCCATCCGCCATGCCATGTTTCGACGACGATTTTCCCGATTTGGGTCGAACCCTTTCGGGCCGATCGTCGCCACGCGAAGCGTCGCGCGGCGTACGAAAATCGTCGCGCGGCGTGCGCGTATCGTTGCGACCGCGATCGTCGCGCGGCCGGCCAGCTCGCTCGCCGGGATCGAGGATGTCTTCGGGCGACGGCAGCCGCGCGCGATAGAGCCGTGCGAGTGACGCGGCGATCTCCTCGGCCGACCGCTCGGCCAAGAGCGCCTGCGCCAGCGCCAGATCGTCCGCGGTGGTCTCCTCCGTGAACAGCACGTCCTTCATGCGCTCATGATCGAGCTTGCGGATCTCATCCGGCTGCGGCGCCGTCCCCCAGACCGCATCGATTCCCGAGACGTTCAGCAGCATTTCCGCACGCCGCCGCCGCACGGGCGGCACCAGCATGACGCTGGTCCCCTTGCGGCCCGCGCGGCCGGTGCGGCCCGAGCGATGCTGCATGACCTCGGCGTCGTTGGGCAGGTCGGCATGAATGACGAGATCGAGGCTCGGCAGATCGATGCCGCGGGCGGCGACGTCGGTCGCCACGCAGACGCGCGAGCGCCCGTCCCGCAGCGACTGCAGCGCCGTGGTTCGCTCGTTCTGCGTCAATTCACCTGACAGGGCGACCACGGAGAAGCCGCGCTCCAGCAGCGCCGCCTGCAAATGCCGGACGCCATCGCGCGTGCTGCAGAATACAAGCGCGCTCGGCGCCTCGTAGAAGCGCAGCACGTTGACGACGGCGTGCTCGGCATCGCCGGGCGCGATCCGGATGGCGCGGTACTCGATGTCGGCGTGACCGCCTTCGTCGCCTGCAACCTCGATCCGGAACGCCCGCTGCTGGTACTGCTTGGCGAGCGCGACGATGCCGCGCGGGAACGTCGCCGAGAACATCAGGGTGCGGCGCGTGTCCGGCGTGGTCTTGAGGATGAACTCCATGTCCTCGCGAAAGCCGAGATTGAGCATCTCGTCGGCCTCGTCGAGAACGACCACCTTCAATTCCGAGATGTCGAGACGGCCGCGGCGCAAATGATCGCACAACCGGCCAGGCGTGCCCACGACGATGTGAGCGCCGGCCGCAAGCTCGCGCTGCTCGCGCCTGGGATCCATGCCGCCGACGCAGGAGACGACGCGCCCGCTCGCATGCTCGTACAGCCACGCCAGCTCGCGATGGACCTGCAGGGCAAGCTCGCGGGTCGGCGCCACGATCAGGGCAAGCGGTGCACCCGCCCGCTCGAACCGCTCAGCGTCGCCCAACAGGTCCTTGGCCATGGCCAACCCATAAGCCAGCGTCTTGCCGGAGCCGGTCTGGGCCGAAACCAGCAGGTCGCGGTCAGCGGCCTCGTCCGTGAGCACGGCGAGCTGAACGGGGGTCGGACGATCGTAGTTGCGCTCGGCCAAAGCTCGGGCGAGCGGCGGACTCATGGTCGGAAAAGACACGGGATAAACCTTGGTTGGTCCAGGCGCGGAACGTCGAGCCGCGCGACCTGAAGCTGCGTAGGCGGCAAATGATTCGACCGCACGCGTGGTGATTTGATTTGGACGCTCTTTACGCCAAGTGCGGGCAAATCACCATGCCTATGACGCATGGCTTTGGTGATGCCGAGAACAAGCTTACCGGTCAGCTCGACCCACTACATCCAGCGTTTTCGGGCCGTTTTGCTGCATATAGCGGGATCTGGCATCAAAGCCACCGCCCAGTTCGCAAGCTCGCAGGGAGGAGCCACGCGCAGGCCCTAATCCCTGGAGGTCACCAGCCTGCCGAATCCGCCGACCAGCCTGGCTCTGGCCCGCGCAACGGCGTCCTTCGCCGCGCGGCCTAGGGCGCGAACGGCACGCCAGGCTTCGGTTGCCTGCAGCCATGCCTTGACGTCTGTGAACTTGCCATAGACCCAGGCAAAAGCCGGAATCCGCATCAGCTTGTCACGCGTGAGCTGAAACAGGCGCTCGACCAGCACGAGCTTGAGCAGCTCGCCGACGATGAAAGTCACCGCCCCGCTCACGACCTGGCCGGTCGCCGCGAGATAGGCCGCGACGGGCTTGACCGGCTCCAGGATGATCACGGGTACGGAAAACAAGGCGAGCGAGCAATAAGGCGACAGCGATCTGATCCAGCCGCGCAATCGCTTCAATTGGAGATGCCGCCCGATCCAGCGCGAGATCGGCCTCGCCACGGCCATGAAGACCGCATCCACCAGGAAGTAGATGGCGGCCAGGATGTAAGTGACGGGTTTCAGGATCCGCTTCACGATGAACTCTCCCGTGAACTGAAAGCCGCAACCCGGGCCTAAGTTTCACCCCCGGCGTGAATAACGCGCGGATTTTCGAGGGAACTTTTCGTGCGCAGGCCCGCCGCTCCCGCGTTTCAGATCTCCGCATAGACCTCCGAGAGATTGCCGTCGGGATCGCGGAAGAACAGCGTCCGATGCCCGAACGACTGGTTTGTCGGCGGTGAGAGCAGCGCCACGCCGTGGCGTGCGAGTTCGTCGGCACACGCATCGACTTCGACCGCGGACAACCTGAAAGCCAGTTGCAGCGAGGCGCTGCCGTGCGGCATCGGCGCATCGCCCGCGGTTCGGCCCGGCTTCGCCAGCGCCAGAGTATTGCTGCCCAAGCCGTACTCGATCCAGTTCGGGGACAGCTCCCGCAGCAGCGGAAACGCGAGAACCTCCTCGTAGAACCGCCGCATCGCCGCCATGTCGCGCACGAAGACGACAGTGTAATCGATCGCACGGATGGCGCGGAAGGGCGAGCGGGTGCGATGGGTTGGTTCGGTTGTTTGTTCGTTTGTCATGCCGTCCTTCATTCCAAGCTCCGACTCGTAGCCCGCATGGAGCGCAGCGGAATGCGGGGAGCCACAGGCGAGAATCCCGGATTGCGCTGCGCTCCATCCGGGCTACCAGTTTCTCATTCCACCAATTCCGGCCATGGCACGATGGTCGACTTCACCGTCTTCATCGCCATCGCATCCCTGACCGCCTGTGCGACGCCGTCTTCCGTGAACGGATAGATCGTCTGCATTTTCAGCCAGGGATATTTGTCCGCCGTGCGATGGAGCATCTCGACGCCGAGCGGCAGATCGTTGCCGATGAAACCCCAGGAGCCCAGCACGTTGAGATCCTTGGTGCAGATGCGGTGCCAGGAGGTCTCGATCGAGCCGGCGTCGGTGAACTGGCCCATCTCGACATAGGTGCCGCCGTCGCGCAGCATCTCGATGCCTTCGGGGCCGGCTGAGGGGTGGCCCGAGCAATCCATCACCAGATCGGCGCCGAAGCCGCCGACGATCTCGCGCACGCGGGCGATGCGGTCTTGCGGTGACTTCAGTTCGTCGATGTTCACCGTCGCCTCCGCGCCGAACTCGCGCGCGAGCTTGAGCCGCGGCTCCTCCGGCGCACCGACGCAGATCACGCGCCCGGCCCCCATCTCCTGCGCGGCGGCGACCGCGAGAATGCCGATCGGGCCCGAGCCCTGGATCACCACCGTGTCGCCCCAGGAAAAACCGCCTGCACGGCTGGCGCGATTGAAGGCGCGGATGCAGGAGGTCAGCGGCTCCGACAGCGCACCCAGCCGCAGCGACATGTCGTCAGGCAATTTGTAGATCTTGGTGCCCGGCAGCATATCGAGATCGACATAGACATATTCGGCCCAGCCGCCCCACATGTGAGGCGCTTTGTCGAAGCCGAGATAGCGGCCGTAATAGACCGGCGTCAGGCATTTGTTGGCGGTCAGGGGATAATGGATGCAGTAATAGCAGCGGCCGCAGGGCATCAGCGGCGGGATCATCACCTTCGAGCCGACCTTGAGCGACTTGCTCATAAAGTCCTCGGTGAATTCGTCACCGCATTCGACGATGATTCCGCCGATCTCATGGCCGAGCGTGAATGGCCACGGCAGCGGCTTCGGCCAATGTCCTTTCAGGATGTGCAGGTCCGTGCCGCAGACACCGCACGCGCCGACCTTGATCAGCGCGGCCTTTTTGCCAACCTTCGGCCACGGCACGGTGCGGATGACGGGGTCGCTGCCCGGCCCTGCGTGAGTGCAGACGCGGATTTGGTCCATGGCTGTTTCCTCGAGATCCGCGCTTTATGATTGGCGATGCGGGCTGCCATCAGCCTATGTCAGCCGTGCGACGTTGGAAATACCAAGGCGAGCGTTGACACCCCGCGGTTGTGTCCGCAGGCTGCGCACGCCGAGGCCAAGCTGCTTCGAACTCAGGTCGGGATCAGACCATGGACGTACAACCCGGCTCCGAACGAATTATCGTCACATCCGATACCAATCCACTCGACGGTGTTGTGCGATGGGCGCCGGGAAAATCGCTCTGGCTGACGGGCATGACCACGGCTGCGGTCGTACTTGGACCCGTCTGCTTCTCATGGTCGGCGTTCGGCCTCTTCATCGCAGCCAGCGCCATCACGCTCTGCTGCGGACATTCCGTCGGAATGCATCGCAAGCTGATCCATGCGAGCTTTGACTGTCCGCTCTGGCTCGAATATATCCTGGTCTATCTCGGCACGCTTGTCGGCATGGCCGGTCCGTTCGGCATGATCGGGCTGCACGACTTCCGCGACTGGGCACAACGCCAGCCCGAATGCCATGACTATTCCTGCCATCGTGCCGGCTTCTTGCGGGACGCGTGGTGGCAATTGCATTGCCGGCTGGTGTTGCGCCATCCACCCGGCTTCACGCTTGAGCCGCGGCTCGCCAATGATCGGTTCTACGCCTTCGTTGAGCGCACATGGATGTTGCAACAATTGCCATGGGCCGTGCTCTTCCTTGCGATCGGCGGACCCGAATGGCTGGTCTGGGGCATTTGTGTGCGAGTCAGCGTCTGCGTGACCGGACACTGGCTGGTCGGCCACTTTTCCCATACCAATGGCAATCAGGTCTGGATCATCGATGGCGTCGCCGTCCAAGGTTACAATGTCCGCCTTGCAGCGCTGATCAGTATGGGGGAGAACTGGCACAACAACCATCATGCCTATCCCGGTTCCGCGAAAATGGGGCTGCTGCCCGGACAGATCGATCCAGGCTGGTGGTTGATCCGGTCGTTTGAGGCTGTCGGGCTCGTCTGGAATGTCAGGACGCCGCACAATCTGCCAGAGCGGCCCGGCTTGCGGCGGCTGACGGAGGCGGAGCTGCGCGAGGGAGCAGCCGATGCTGCGTGACTACCAGGCGACGAGCTTTCTACCACCGGTCTTGATCGTGTTTGGTGGGCTTCCGGGCACGGGAAAGACGACGGTCTCCCGCGAGCTGGCGATGCGGCTTGCGGCGACTTATCTTCGGGATCGACGCCATTGAACAAACTTTGCGGAATGCAGACCTCGCCGTCGATGCGTTGGGCTACACAATTGGCAAAGCACTCGCGGCTGAAAGCCTTAGACTCGGCGGCGCCGTTATTGTGGACTGCGTGAATCCCGTGCAGGCAAGCCGCGACGGTTGGCGAGAGACCGCTTTGCATAACTCGGCACATCTCGTCGAGATCGAATTGGTCTGCGGTGACTTGGCTGTTCACCGGCGGCGAGCGGAAGGCCGACGCTCCGACATCAACGGTCCTGAACTGCCCAGCTGGGACGAAATAGTGAATCGGCACTATGAGCCGTGGGATCGAGAGCATCTTGTCCTCGATACTGCCGATGGCTCGCTCAATGATCTCGTCGAGCAGGCGCAAGCCTATGTTCGCGGCAAGATCGGTTAGGGCGCTCGAACGAGAGACCCGGATATCGCTGCGCTCATCCGGGCTACAGCGCTCGCCACTCACAACCGTCATCCCGGCGCAACCGCAAAGCGGTTGTCGATCACGGTGGAGTGTGTGGCAGCGATGCATGGCTGACCTCCAGGCACACCCCACTGTCTTGAGCACTTGCAGTTGAACGTGTAGGCACGGCGCGAAAGTCGCAATCAGGTGCCCTCTTGAACCCCCTCCCCCAAAATCCCGTGGTCGCTTCCGGCTCGTTCGCGGCGATGAAGTCGGTGCCGTACCGCCTGCAGTTCATCGCTTACGTGCTGGCGATGATGGCCGACAATATCGAGCACGTGATCAGCTATTGGGTGGTGTTCCAGAAATTCCATTCGCCTGCGCTGGCGGGCTTTGCGGTGCTGTCGCACTGGCTGCCGTTCCTGCTGTTCTCGGTCGCGGTTGGCGGACTGGCCGATCGGGTCGATCCGCGCCGCATCATCCAGTGCGGCATGTTGCTGTTCATCGTTGCCTCGGCTGGATGGGGCTTCTTCTTCATCACCGATACGATCGAGATGTGGCACGCCATGCTGCTGCTGGTGATCCATGGCTGCGCCGGCGTGTTGTGGCAGACGCCGAACCAGCTGCTGCTCTATGATCTCGTCGGCCCCGCCGATCTTCCGAGCGCGGTGCGGCTGAATGCGATGGCGCGCTATCTCGGCATTCTGGTCGGACCTGCCGTCGGCGGCATCATCATGCTCACGCTCGGCACCTCGCATGGCATCATCTTCAACACGCTGTTTTATCTGCCGATGCTGCTGTGGCTGTTCTGGGCGCCGGTGCGCGACAGCAGCGTGGCCGTGCGGCGCTTCGCGGTGCGCGGCCTTGCCGACATCATGCTGACCATCCGCGCCATCGGCACGCAGCCGGTGCTGACGGCGATGACGTGGCTTGCCGGCCTCACCTCCTTCATGATCGGCAATGCCTATCACGCCCAGATGCCGGGCTTTGCCGGCGATCTCGGCCACGGCGATCCTGGAATCTCCTATAGCGTGCTGCTCGCGGCTGATGCTGCCGGCGCGCTGCTCGCCGGCATCGCGCTGGAATCCTGGGGACGGCTCAAGGGCACGCCGCGCACCGCGATCATGCTCGCGATGCTGTGGAGCGTGGCGCTGCTCGGCTTCGCCTCGGTGCGGATCTACCCGGTCGCGATCGTGCTGTTGTTCTTTGCAGGCTTCTTCGAGCTGTCGTTCAACACCATGGCGCAGGCGCTGGTGCAGTTGAACGCGCCGTCCGACATTCGCGGCCGCGTCGTCGGCCTCTACAACATGGCCGGGCTCGGCATGCGGGCCTTCAGCGGCATCACCGTCGGACTGTTCGGTGCGGCGATCGGCATTCACTGGTCGCTCGGGCTCTCGGCCGCGGTGCTGCTGGCGCTGCTATGTCTTCTCTATGGGCGCGCGACGAGGAAGACGGCCGGTTGACTCCGGCGTCTCCCCACCGCACGCTTGATACAGGGTTTGGGGAGATGAAGCGTTGCGCAATCGCTGGGGCATACTTGCGATCCTGTTCGTCGTTCGCCTCACCATCGCGTTCCAGTTCCAGAGCGTGGCCGCGGTCGCGCCGCTGCTGCAGCAGAGCTTCGGCGTCGGGCTCGCCGATATCGGCATCCTGATCGGACTCTATTTCACACCGGGCATCGTGCTGGCGCTGCCGGGCGGCGCGATCGGCCGCACCCTCGGCGACAAGCCCACCACGATCGTGGCGCTGCTGCTGATGACGGCGGGCAGCCTCGTCATGGCCACCACCGACGTCTGGGGCTGGCAGATGGCGGGCCGGCTCGCCTCCGGCGCCGGCGGCGTGCTGCTGACCGTGCAACTCACCAAGATGGGCACCGACTGGTTTGCGGGGAAGGAGATCGCCACCGCGATGGCGATCTTCGTCAACTCCTGGCCGGCAGGCGTTGCGATCTCGCTGCTGGTGCTGCCGGCAATCGGCACCGCTTATGGCGCGGGCGCCGTGTTCCTCGTGGCGGGCGCGCTGACCGCGATCGGCATTGTGCTGATCACATTCTACCAATCGCCGCCCGGAGCAAGCGCCAGCGCGGCCGGCTCCGGGCGGCTTGATCCGCTCGCGCTTCTGGCGGTGATCGTCGCGGGTGCGATCTGGGGCCTCTATAATGTCGGCTTCGCCATGATCTTCTCGTTCGGCCCCTCGCTGCTCGCCGAGCGCGGCTGGAGCATTGCCGCGGCGGGATCGGCGATCAGTCTCGTGATGTGGCTGTCGGTGATCTCGGTGCCGGCGGGCGGCTATCTCGCCGATCGTTTCAAACGCCCCTTCATGCTGGCGATCGCGGCCAGCCTGGTGGTGGCCGGGCTGTTGGCCTGGCTGACCCGGTCCGACGCCGTGATCACGATCCTGGTCCTGATCGGCCTGATCGGCGGCCATCCGGCCGGGCCGATCATGAGCCTGACCGCCCGCGTGCTCGTGCCGGAAACCAGGGCGATCGGGATGGGCGTGTTCTACACTCTCTTCTATGCCGCGATGATGCTGGGGCCGGCGGTGGCGGGCCGGCTCGCCAAATCGGCCGGCACTGCCGCGGTCGCGCTCGACCTCGGCGCGCTGACGGTGCTGGCCTGCCCGCCACTGATGTGGCTTTTCGAACGCATTGTGGCTGTTCGTCATCGCCGCGCCCGATCCTAACGGGGCATTAACCCTGTGCACCTTAGGGTCGTCCCGGACTCCGCCAGGCGGGGGGTCGGGTTGTGAAAATGGCGTTGGCGCACAAAAAATTCCTTCCGGCCGCCGAGGAACGTCGGCGTTTCCAGCGGGTGAAGGTTCACCTGCTCGGCCGCTACATGCTGCCGGACCGCCGTGAATTTCCCTGCCAGGTGATCAACATGTCGCCGGGCGGGCTGGCGCTGCTGGCCCCCGGCATCGGCAATGTCGGCGACCGCGTGGTCGCCTATCTCGACCATATCGGCCGCGTCGAGGGCAAGATCACCCGCATCATCGACAATGGCTTCGCCATGACGGTCGGCGCCACGCCGCGAAAGCGCGACAAGCTCGCGGCACAGCTGACCTGGCTCGCCAACCGCGACATCCTCAATTTGCCGGAAGACCGCCGCCACGATCGTATCGTGCCGCGCAACCCGATCGCGGTGCTGACGCTCGAGGACGGCACCAAGATGACCTGCCGCATCATCGACCTCTCGCTGTCGGGCGCGGCCATCGCCGCCGAGAACCGCCCCCCGCTGAAATCGACGGTTCTGCTCGGCCGGGTGCAGGGTCGCGTGGTCCGAAACCTCGAAGACGGCTTCGCGCTCGAGTTCATGCATTCGCAGCCAATTGAAACTCTCGAAGAGAGCGTTACCGCGCGGTAAAGCGCGAAGGCACCAAAACCACTGCATTTCCAGCCCTGAAGGCGGCCTCCGCGATGCGGACGCCGCCTTTTTCATGGGTCGTGACCGGCCTCGCGCGGGTTAACGCGGAGGCTGCGGGTGCGTGCAAACAACGGTTCCGCCAACGTTTCCGCGTTAATCGATAAAATTTGAATCAATTGCAGTCATATCGAATTTTATTCAAGTTTGACTCAAGTATAGATCGAATTTGCCGCGTGTTTTACTTGCATTCGTCTCGACTTGACTTGGCTGACTTAGCGGCAACTCAAAAGCTCCCTGCGCAATGTGGTCCCAACAAGAAACGGGGGCCGCAATGTTTGATTTCAGGGGACAGGGGAAGGGAATGGCGCTGGCCGCCATGCTCTTCGGAATGAGCGCGGCAGCGCAGGCCGGCGAAGGCCGTCTGCTCTACGCAAGCCTCGGCGACACCACGCGTGCGCCGATCGGCTGGGTCGAGTTCTGTGCGGATAATGCCGCTCAGTGCCAGGGCGCACCGACGCAAGCGCGCGACATCGTGATGTCGCAGGCTGCATGGCGCGACCTCGTCAAGGTCAATCGCTGGGTCAACGAGACCGTCAAGCCTTTGACCGACCAGGAGCACTGGGGCGTGATCGAAAAGTGGTCGCTGCCGTCCGACGGTTACGGCGACTGTGAAGACTACGTGCT
Source organism: Bradyrhizobium sp. WSM4874 (assembly GCF_055811835.1). Classification (NCBI taxonomy): domain Bacteria; kingdom Pseudomonadati; phylum Pseudomonadota; class Alphaproteobacteria; order Hyphomicrobiales; family Nitrobacteraceae; genus Bradyrhizobium; species Bradyrhizobium sp. WSM4874. The sequence continues at coordinate 11,396 of NZ_JBVVPR010000001.1, read as the reverse complement.
GTTGAAGCGCAAGATGCTGATCGATGCCGGATGGCCGCGCGAGGCCCTGCTCATCACCGTCGTGCGTGACAAGAAGGGCGAAGGACACGCGGTGCTGACGGTGAAGACCGACAAGGGCGAGTTCGTTCTCGACAATCAGAACGAGAACGTCGTTGCCTGGACGGAGACCGGCTATCGCTTCGTCAAGCGCCAGTCGCAGAGCGATCCCAACGTCTGGGTCTCGCTCGGCGACACCAAGCCGGCGGTCTCCACCGCCAGCGCGAGAGATCAGTAGAGACAAACGAAAGAGATACGCGACCCGGTCACATCCCCACCCCTCCCCGTCCCAGACCGGTTCGCGCGCGGCCAGCCATCCCCCAATGGCTGGCCGCAACTTTTCAAGGATGTACTTCGCTCAGTCCTGCGGCGTCTGCCGCGACCAGGGCACGCGCGCGGCGGTGAAATCGCGCCACGTGCTTTGCAAGGCAGGCTGCACTCCGATCGACGCCCGCGCCTGCCAGCCGGCGATCGCCGCCGCAGCGATGGCACCCTCGGGCTCGGCACCAAGCCGGTCCAGCAATGATGCAGTCACCGCCATGTCGTTGAAGGCGCCGAGCTGCTCCTGCAAACCGGCGAGCCTGCGCGAGAATTTTCGCGCGAATTTGCGGTCCACGAACAGCGGCAGCAGAAACTCGCTGAGATAGCGCAGCCGCTTGGTCGCCAGCCGCACGCGGTGCAGACCTTCGGCGGAAAGCGACTTGAAGCGGCGGCCGCGCCTGAGCACCTTCGCATATTGCTCCGACAGAATGCGCTGCGCGAAATTGACGGCGGGTTCGGCGAGTTGGCCGAGATCCTCAGCGGCGACGTCGTTGCGCCAGCCCCGCGTCTCGATCCAGCTGCCGAGGCCGAGCAGGAATATGGCGCAGCGGCGATCTTCGAGCGCGTCATGCGCCTTGCGATAGGCGTCGGACTGACGCCCGGCCGCGGCCCGGCCCAACGCATCGAAGCCCGCGACCGACGGACAGGCCTTTGCGATCGTCGGCAAGGTCTCGATCCGGAACACGTCCCAGTCGCGCGCGGCGGAGAGGTCTTGCGCCAGCCACCTGGCTTCCGACCGCAGCGCATCGAGATTGCTGAGCGCGCCGACCGACCGCATCAGGTCCAGCGCCGATCGAAGCCGGCGCAGCGAGACGCGAAGTTGATGCACGCCTTCCGGATTGCGACCGTCTTCGGCCGCCGGCAGCGACTGAAGCAGATGGAGGAAGCAGGAGCGCAGGATGGTCGCGAACGCCTCGTCCAGTGTCACTGACGGATCGAGACGAAGTTTTCGCGGACGTCGCGCGGCGGGCGGCCTGTCGGCGGCGAGGTCGAAGCCGCGTGCCGATTTGGAGCGGATGGAGGGCTTCACGAGGCCGTGCTCTGCAAGCCGCAACGCGATCTCGTAGATCGTGCTGCCGCTGCCGCTCTTGAGTTCCAACTCGATCTCGCTCACCGGCAGTGAACGATCGCCGGCCGTCAACTCGCCCCGGTCGAAGGCGATCTCGACCGTGCCTGACGGCAGGTCGATCAACCGCGCATGGCGATGGACATCGGCGGTGAAGACGGCTTCGAGCGGCTGCGCTTCCAGGTGGCCGCGAAGCTTCTCCGGAATGAAAGACATTGCCAAAGCGAGATCGGGCGCAAGCGAAGGTACGCTCGCCTCCCACTCACCGCGGCGGAGCGGATCGTCCACCACATCGGTCTTCACGGTTTGCACGAAGCGCGCACCGCTCCGACGAACGCGCAAGCTCAAGCCGTTGCGACGTAACGTCCGCTCCGGCGTGTCGTAATAGACGGACTTGAGATGTTTGCGCGTGCCCTTGTTGCGCGCGTTCGCCGCGATGACGGGGGCGGCATTGAAATGCGCCATGCGATCGGCATCGACGAGAAGCTTGAGTTCGATCTCGCCGGCGGCAGGCGCGGCGCCGCTCGACGGGAGTGGTTCCGTTGCCGGTTCCGCGTCCTGCGATGGCGTCTGATCAATCACAGCGCCCTCGACGATCACAGGTTCCGCGACGAGCTCGGCGGGTTCACGCTGCCTCAAAAAGCCGGCGATGACTTGCGTTCTCTTGTTGTCCTTCGCAACAGGATTCCCATCCCGCGCGCTCGGAAACTTGCGAACCGGCGTTGCGTCTGACTTCAGCATTTACAGGTTCATGACAGTTCGATGACGAAGCGTCCTCCTATAGCTGGTGCGGCTCGCGAGGACTAGTCACGTGACGCCGCAGCGCCCGACCGTCCACACGAGGCTGCGAGCGGCTTGACCACAGGAACTAAATTGCCGCCGGCGCAGCAAGCGATCGGTTTGACCGCGGATCCCGCCCTTCTCGAAACCGAGATGAACACGTCAGCGAGCTTGACTCATTCCAGCCTTCCCGCAATCGGTGAAGGCGTTGGCGTCGAACGCGCTGCCCTGTCTCTCCGGCGGTTGCTTCATGGCCAGCGGCACACGCAATCATAAGGAGCTGCCATGACGTCGTTCCGTCCCGTCATCGCGTTGTCCAGGGGCCTGGAAGTCCTGCGGGTGATCAACCAGGAACGGCAGTCGACCGTCGGCTCGCTGCACAAAGCGACGGGGCTGAACAAGTCAACGATCGTCCGCATGCTCGAGACGCTGGAGCACGAAGGCTATGTGGTACGCCGTACCGAGCCGGCCAGCTACGCGCCGACCGGACGGGCTCTGCTGCTCAGCGCAGGCTATGACGAGCCGACCTGGATTGGCGGCATCGCCGAACCCATCCTCAACAAATTCCGCAAGCAGATCCACTGGCCGTCAGACATCGCGGTGCTCGACCAGGAATCCATGGTCATCGCCCACACGACGCGGGTGGATGGATCGCTGCTGTTCAGCCGGCCGCCGGGTTTTCGCTTTCCTGTCCTCGGCACCTCGATGGGGCGCGCCTACCTCGCCTTTTGCGAGCCCGCCGAGCAGGAGCGCATTGCCGCGCGGCTTGCCCTCGGTCCCGAGCCCTGGAACGATCTGGCCCGCAACCCCGGCAGGCTCGCCAAAGTGCTGCGCACGATCCGCGGCGCCGGCTTCGCGGTCATGGACGAGACCTACAGCCGCCGCGTCTTCGGCGGCGCGGTGTGGGCGATTGGCGTACCCGTGATTTTGCGGAATCGTCTGTTCGGCAGCATGAACGTGATGATGCTGCGCGAGGCGGTCGGCCTGGAGGACGGCGTCCGGCGCTTCGTACCTCCGATGAAGAAGGTCGCTTCCGCACTTGCCGAGGCGCTCGGCGCCAAGCTTGCTGCGCCGGGTTCTCCTGCAGGTCGGCGATGATCATTTCACACAGTGAAACGATATTTTGATTTCTTGACCCTCCTCCTCGCCCGTGTGACACCTCGTTGCGGTGGCTGCCGGCTGCCCAATGACACAGGGAAAAGGGGAGGCCGAAGTGCGGAGATCCGCGAGAATTTGGGCTGCCGCGATTGCATGCCTGACGATGGCCGCTTCTGAAACGGCTTGGGCCGAAGCCTGGCCGACCCGGGCAATCAGGATCGTCGTCTCCACACCGGCAGGCGGCATCACCGATGCCTTCGCCCGCGCCTATGGCGACTACATCTCGCAGAAGCTTGGCCAGCCGGTCATTGTCGAAAACAAAACCGGAGCCAGCGGTGCGCTGGCCGCACAGTCGGTGAAGGATTCTCCGGCGGACGGTTACACGCTGATGTACACGATCTCGTCCACCTTGCTCGGTAACCGGCTGCTGCTGAAATCGCTGGCCTATGATCCGGACAAGGATTTCACGATCGTCGCGGTGACGCCTTCGGGGCATCTGCCGCTGGTGGTCCATTCCGCCACGAATGCAAAGACGATCGAAGAGTTCGTCGCGTACGCCCGTGGCAACAAGGTCACGGCCGGCTCGTACGGGATCGGCTCGTTCGCGCACATTGCGATCGCCGAGCTCAACCGACAATTCGGTCTCGACATTTCCATCGTGCATTACCGCGGCGAAGCGCCGATGTGGCAGGATTTGGCCGCCGGGGTGATCCAGGCGGCTGTCGGCAGCTATCAGGCCGCGCTTCCGGTGCTCGATACCGGCGTCGGCCGCCCGATTGCGGTGCCGACACCGGTGCGCATGAAGAAGCTGCCCGAGACCAGGACGTTTACCGAACAAGGGGTCACCGGCAATGTCTTCCAGCTCACCAGCTTTACCGCGCTGGTGGCGCCCGCTGCGATGCCGGCAGACCGGATCGACATGCTCGCCAAGCTGATGGTCGAAGGCGGCAAGACGGAGCGCGTGCAGAAGCTGCTCGATGCTTTCGGCGTCGACCAGCCGGCCATGGACCGCGCATCCTCGATTGCGCTTTACGAAAAGGAAGGGCCGGTCTGGCTCGAGTCGATCAAGACTCTCGGATTGGAGCCGCAATAGCCGCGGCCGCGCCCAACTGGGCGCGGACGTCTCGTTGCGCTCACGCCCCGAGTACGTCCGCGAGCCGCAACTCGTCGGCGGCGGGATCCTTCAGGAACAGCTCGGCCTCGATCTCGTTCAGATGCGACAACATCTGCGCGCGCGCGGCTTCCCTGTCGCATTTGCGGATCGCGGCGACGATGCCGGCGTGATGATCGGTGCCGCAGGCCGGCGTGTCGTGCCGGCGGTAGAGCAGGATGATCAGCGAGGAGCGGGCAATCAGCTCCTTGAGAAAACCGAGATAGATGCTGTGGCCACTCATCTCGGCGACGAGTCGGTGGAAGTCGCCGGAGAGGCGGACCGAAGCACGCGCATCGCCACGCAGCTCCGCCTCGCGTTCCTCGGCAAGATGCCGCTGGAGACGCCCGATCCAGGTCGGCGACACCGCGTCAACGGCGTGATCGACGATCGTCGGCTCGATCAGGCGGCGCGCCTCGAACACTTCCCGGGCGTCCGCAGGCGTCGGCCGCGCGACGAAGGCGCCGCGGTTCTTCTCGATGTTGACGATGCCTTCATGCGCGAGCTGTTGAAGCGCGGTGCGCACCAGCGTTCGGCTTGCGCCGTAGATCTCGCCGATCTCGTCCTCGCCGAGTTTCGTGCCGGGCAGCAGGCGATGTTCGAGGATCGCCGCAGTCACGCCTTCCCGGATGCGGCTGACGCGATCGCTCGCATCTGGCGCGTCGGATTTCGGTCGGGACTTGGCAGCCATGGGGGTGAGGACTCGATCATCGAAGATGGCGTCGAATCCTAATCGACCAGCTGTATCCAATCACAGGCGAAACTTTATACAATCCGCGCCTTTTTTGTGTGCACGCAACTGCGAAGGCCACGAGCCGCCCACGTCCATGAGATTCGATCTAACGATCTGAATCCGCTGCACTGTTTTGGAATTCGGCCGGCCGAGAACGATTCAAGCGCGATTGGCATGGACCTTGCGGAGAGAGGCGCAGCATCGCCCTCGCCCCGGACACGCCATGGCCACTCCCGCCGCCCTCGAACTGGTCGCCGTCAGCAAGCGCTACGACACGACGCTGGCGGTCGACACCGTCAATTTGAAGATCCCGGCCGGCACCTATTGTTGCCTGCTCGGCCCCTCCGGCTGCGGCAAGACCTCGACCTTGCGCATGATCGCCGGCCACGAGGCCGTCAGCGAGGGCGACATCATCCTCGGTCCGCAGAACGTGACCGATCTCGAACCCGCCAAGCGCGGCACGGCGATGATGTTCCAGTCCTATGCGCTGTTTCCGCACCTCACCGTGATCGACAACGTGGCGTTTGCCCTGAAAATGCGCGGCATCGACCGGGCGACGCGGCACAAGCGCGCCGGCGAGTTGCTCGAGCTGGTGGCGATGACGCCCTACGCGGCCCGGCTTCCCGCACAGCTCTCCGGCGGCCAGCAGCAGCGCGTCGCGCTCGCCCGCGCGCTGATCACCGAACCGCAGATCCTGTTGCTCGACGAGCCGCTCTCGGCACTCGATCCGTTCCTGCGGGTGAAGATGCGGGGCGAATTGAAGCGGCTGCAGCGCGAACTCGGCATCAGCTTCGTCCAGGTCACGCACGGCCAGGAAGAGGCGATGGCGCTCGCCGACCACATCGTGGTGATGAACCAGGGCAGGATCGAACAGCAGGGAAGTGCCCGCGATATCTTCCATCATCCCCGCACCGAATTCGTGGCGCGCTTCATTGGCGGTCACAACGTCCTCAGCGACGCAGGCAAACTCATCGCCGTGCGCGCCGATCAGCTCGGCATCGTGCCGATTGCCGACGGCGCGGTCGGCGCGCCGGCGCTGCTGACCCAGACCGAGTACCAGGGCTCCTACATCGCCGTCTCACTCACGCTCGAAGATGGGACCGCCCTGTTCTCCCACCTTCCCGAGGCCGCCTTCGACGTCCACCAGTTCCGGCCGGGCGATCGCGTGCTGGCCACCTGGGATCCCGCCAAGGCGCAACGTCTGCAATAGCGCCGATCAATCACCGGAATGCGCAACAGAGGAGTGACTGATATGACCGAAACGACCAGGAAGAAGGGCCTTAGCCGCCGCACGCTACTCAAGAGCACCGCGGGTCTCGCCGGCCTTGCCGCTGGCTCCGGCGCCATCACCGGCTTTCCCTATGTCATGTCGGCCGAGCCGAAGGTGCTGCGCTATCTCGGCACCGCGGTGAACGAGGGCGACGACATCTCCAAGCAGTGCCTGAAGGACACCGGCATCAAGATCGAATACATCACCGCGACCACCGACGACGTCACCAAGCGCGTGATGACCCAGCCGAATTCCTTCGACGTGCTGGACACCGAATATTTTTCGCTGAAGAAGATCGTCCCGTCAGGCAACATCCTTGCCCTCGACGCCAGGAAGATCAAGGAATTCGACAACATCACGCCCGTCTTCACCAAGGGCCAGACGCCTGGCGGCAAGAAGATCGGCAGCCAGGGCACTGCGCCTTGGAAGGTGCTCTATCTCGAAGGCAAGGACTCCAAGAAATTCGCGACGTCGGCGACCGAATTCGTCACTCTGATCCCGACCGTCTACAACGCCGATACGCTCGGCATTCGTCCCGACATCATCAAGCGTCCGATCAGCTCGTGGTCGGAGCTGCTCAATCCCGAATTCAAGGGCAAGGCCTCGATCCTCAACATCCCCTCGATCGGCATCATGGATGCCGCGATGGTCGTGGAAGCCTCCGGCAAGTACAAATATGCCGACAAGGGCAACATGACCAAGGAAGAGATCGATCTCACCATGAAGGTGATGACCGAGGCCAAGAAGGCCGGTCAGTTCCGCGCCTTCTGGAAAGACTTCAACGAGAGCGTCAACCTGATGGCCTCGGGCGAGACCGTCATCCAGTCGATGTGGTCGCCGGCGGTGACGAAGGTCCGCTCAATGGGAATTGCCTGCACCTTCCAGCCGCTCAAGGAAGGCTATCGCTCCTGGGCCTCGGGCTTCTGCGTCTCCAAGGGCGTCTCGGGTGCGAAGCTCGAATGGGCCTATGAGTTCGTCAACTGGTTCCTGTCCGGCTATGCCGGCGCCTATCTCAACCGCCAGGGTTACTACTCGGCTGTGCTCTCCACCGCGAAGGCGCATATGGAGCCTTACGAGTGGGCCTACTGGATGGAAGGCAAGGCGGCCGAGAAGGACATCAAGGCGCCCGACGGCTCGCTGCTCGAAAAAGCAGGCGCCGTGCGCGACGGCGGTTCCTACGAGGACCGCATGGGTGGCGTCGCGTGCTGGAACGCCGTGATGGATGAGAACGACTACATGGTCCGCAAGTGGAACGAGTTCATCGCGGCGTAATCTGATGGACACGTCGGAGGACATCCTGCAACAGGCATCCCCGGACCTGGTCCGGGGATCGGAGACGGCGCGCCGCAGCAAAGCGGCGCGGCTGTCACCCTCCTTCATCTCCTGGCTTCAGGCCGGGCCGATGATGCTGGTGTTCCTCGCCTTCTTCCTGATCCCGCTCGTCTTCGTCGTCATCGTCTCGTTCTGGGATTACAACGAATACCAGTTGCTGCCGGCCTTCTCGGGCCGCGGCTACACCGACACATTTGAAGGCTGCATCGCGCAGCTCCCCGATCTCTGCACGATCGCCAAGACTTATCTGAAGACGCTGAAGCTCTGCTTCCTCGTGTGGATCATCACACTCTTCATCGGCTTTTGGGTCGCCTACTTCCTCGCCTTTCACGTCAAGTCGAAAACCTGGCAAATGGGACTGTCGCTACTCTGCACGATCCCGTTCTGGACCTCCAACGTGATTCGCATGATCGCCTGGATTCCGCTGCTCGGCCGCAATGGCCTGGTCAACTCAGGCTTGGTGAAGACGGGGCTGATCAACCATCCCGTTGAGTGGCTGCTGTTCTCCGAATTCTCCGTGGTGCTGGCGCTGGTTCACCTCTTCACCTTCTTCATGGTGGTACCGATCTTCAACTCGATGGTGCGCATCGACAAATCGCTGATCGAGGCCGCCTATGACGCCGGCGCGACCGGCTTCCAAACGCTCGTCAACGTCATCATCCCGCTCGCCAAGCCCGGCATCGTGATCGGCTCGATCTTCGTCATCACCATCGTGATGGGCGACTTCATCACCATCGGCGTCATGGGCGGACAGCAGATCGCGGCCGCCGGCAAGATCATCGAGACGCGGGTGAATGCGCTGCAATTCCCGGCAGCAGCGGCCAACGCCGTGATCCTGCTCGTCATCACCTTCCTGATCATCACCATGATGTCGCGCATCGTCGACATCAAGAAGGAGCTCTAGAGCATGAAGGAAGGACGCCCGCGCTCTTTCTACGTGCTCGCGATCTTCTTCGCGGCCTACACGCTGTTCCTCTACGGCCCGATGATTGCGATCTACGTGCTGTCGTTCCAGGGGCCGCAGGGCGGCCTCACCTTCCCGATGAACGGTGTATCGACTTTCTGGATCGCAAAACTGTTCCAGGGCACCGGCATCGTCGATCTCGGTGCGGCCTTTCGTCGTTCGCTGCTGCTCGGCATCATCGTGATGATCGTCACCGTCGTGCTCTCGGTCGCCGCGGGCATGGCGTTTCGCCGCAAGTTCAAAGCGCAAAGCATCCTGTTCTACTCGGCGATCGCGAGCCTCATCGTGCCCTCGATCATCACCTCGCTCGGCATCTCGCTTGAATTCCGCATCATCGACGATCTGATCAAGGGCACCATCAACGAGAATTTCGAGACTTCGATGGGCCTGCTCACCTCGGGCCTCGGCGCACATCTGACCTGGACGCTGCCGTTCGGCCTCCTCATCATGTTCGCGATCTTCAACCGGTTCGATCCCAGGCTCGAGGAAGCCGCGCGCGATCTCGGAGCAACGCCATGGCAGGCCTTCCGTCATGTCGTGCTGCCGATCATCCTGCCCTCTGTGATCGGCATTGGACTGTTCGGCTTCACGCTGTCCTGGGACGAACTCGCGCGTTCCAGCCAGGCGATCGGGGCGGTGAACACGCTGCCGCTCGATCTCCAGGGCCTCACCACCACCGTGACGAACCCGGACATCTATGCGCTCGGCACCGTGATCTCGGCCGTCTCGTTCACGGTGATCGCGCTTGCGCTCGGCACCATCCACATGCTCAACAAGCGGCAGGCGGCCAAAGGCTCGGACGCTGGCAAAGGGCTTGTCTGATCTGATGCGGCTTCACGTCGTCAATCCCAACACCACTGCGACCATGACGGTGAAGATCGCCACTGCGGCGCGAAGCGTCGCCCTGTCCAATACCGTGATCGATGCGCGCCAGCCCACGATGGGCCCGGTCTCGATCGAGGGATTTTACGACGAGGCGTTCGCGGTGCCCGGCATGCTCGGCTGCATCCGCGAGGCCGACCGCGACGGCGCGGACGCGCACATCATTGCCTGCTTCGACGACACCGGCCTCGACGCCGCGCGCGCCGCGGCAAAGGCACCCGTGATCGGCATTGGCGAGGCCGGCTTCCACATGGCCAGCCTGATCGCCGCGCGCTTTGCCGTGGTGACGACGCTCGGTGTCTCCGTCGTGCCGATCGAGCACAATTTGCGGAAATACGGCCTCGCCGAACGCTGCGCCCGCGTCCGCGCCGCCGAGGTGCCGGTGCTCGCGCTGGAGGAGCGTAACCCGGATGCGCTCGCAAAAATCTCCACGGAAATCACAGCCGCGATCCGCGACGACCGCGCGGAGGTCATCGTGCTCGGTTGCGCCGGCATGGCCGATCTCGCCAATGAACTCGCCGCCACGCACGGCCTGCCCGTGATCGACGGCGTCGCCGCCGCGGTGACCTTGGCGGAATCACTGGTGCGACTCGGACTGAAAACCTCCCGGCTCGGACCCTATGCGGCGCCCCGATCGAAGACTTATTCAGGTCCGTTTTCGCCGTTTCAGCCCTGATCTCTGCCTCTGACGGGCGCTCGGATGCCCTAAGGCATCCTGATTGCTGGTTTTTTTGCTCTTGGCCTCTTTTTGGTCCCATTCCTTGCCGACACGTAACGCTTTCGGGACGCCCCGGCGGCCTCAGGGTTGCCGGTCTTCGCCACTCACCAAGTTTCAATTTGGGTTTTGTCAGCGATGATCGATCTCGCAGAGGACACACGGTCCCATCCCCTCCTTCGCCTTGGCGCCCAGCCCATAGCGCTGACCGCCGCCGCGCTCCTGCTGCTGATTGCCGGCGTGACCTCGATCGCGATCTGGCGCGCCTACACCGGCTCAGCCCCTGAGACCGACCGGGTGGTGGCGTCGCGGCAGCTTCAGGCTCGCACCGCACAAGCATCCGAGCAGCTGGTCGAGAAGACCAAGGGGCTGGAGGCAACCCAGCAGGAATCGATTGACCAGCTCCAGGTCGTGCAAGACCAGCTCCAGAGTGTGAAACGCTTGCTCGCATTCCAGCAGGCCGACACCAAGCGTCTGTCCGAGCAGGTCACGACACTCAACGAGTCCATCGACGGCCTGCGGCAATCCTTTGCCAGCGCCCGAGCAACCGAGGCGGAGACTCCCTCGGTTACCCGCAGGAAACCTGCACGGCATCGTGTCAATGCCAGTGCACGCAAGCGCTCGCGCGGCTGAGCAGCCGGCGCTGCCGCCTTAAATTTTTGGACTTGTGAACTGGATCACATTCGCCCGTATGATTCCAAGCGATGCTCGCCGTTACCGGATGGCGTGAGCCGATTTCAATGTCCGGGGCTGGCAAGGTCGTTGACGGTATATTGCGTCAACGGCCTTGTTTTTTAACGGGCGCCGCCGCCTATTCGCAAACATCCACGGGGCGGATGCGCCAGCCCGACGGCGTCATGACGCGCTTCCGCACGACGTAGCAGCCGCCATAGCCGCCATCGTCGTAGCCGGTACCATAGTAATACGGATTGCCGTAATATGGTTGGCCGTAGCCGTAAGAGCCGCCGTAATAACCCGCGCCGGCAATACCCGCCCCGATGGCGATCCCCGGCCAGAAACCGCCGCCGCGCCAATGGCCGCCGTGACCC